>CAYTWT010000026.1:0-7103 GCA_964442185.1 uncultured Acidobacteriota bacterium | reverse complement strand
TTCAGCCGACGCAGGTAGCCGTCGAAGCCGACGACGCCGAGCAGGTCCCGTGAGGTCTCGAAGAGGGTCGCGAGCTCGTCCTCGGCCCGACGCCGCTCGACGAACTGGCCGATCTGGCTCCCCGCCGTGGCGAAAAGCTCCAGCAGCTCCTCGTCGGGCCGCCGGCTCTCGCGGCTGAAGAACTCGAGCACTCCCAGCACCTCGGCGCCGAGGAGGATGGGGAAACCGAACGCCGCGTGCAGTCCTTCGCGAGCGGCGATGGGAGCGCGGGGAAAGTTCGGGTCCTTCACGACGTCGGGGATCCAGGCGGGCCTGCCGCTCTCCCACACGCGTCCGGGGAGGCCTATTCCGCGGCCGAAGGTCGTGCGCCGGCTGATCGCCGCGAACTTCGGGAAAGAGGCCTTGGGCGGGCTCCAGAGGGCGACACAGCGGAGCACCCCCGCCGCAGCGTCGACGCGCCAGAGCGCCCCGTGCTCCCAGCCCAGGGTCTCGCAGATCGCCCGCAGGACCTTCGGGGTCGCCTCCCGCAGCGAGGTGGACTCGGCGAGCGCGTGGGTGACGGCGTACTGCGCGTGCAGACGGCGAACCGCCTCGCTCTCCTTGAGTCGAGCGGTCACGTTAGCGCACCCCGCCCGAGGCCTGAAGTGCCATCGAAGTGATGGATTATAGCCGGAGGGCGCCCGCGAACCGACCGGGGGATCGTGCGGACGAAGGTGACTATGGATCGAATGATCCATTGCCGCGGGCCGGTGCGAAGACGACAGTGGAGGTAAGGGGTAGCCGTCCTGCCACGGAGGGGCCATGGAACGCTTCAAAGACAGCATTCGCGAGCTGATCGTCCAGACCTCCACGAATCTCCCGCCGGACGTGCAGCGCGCCCTGGCCCAGACCCTGGAGCGCGAGACGCTCGGCAGCCGCGCCGCCCTGGCGCTCCGGACCATCGCGATCAACGTGGACATGGCGCGCGAGCACTGCGGGCCGTTGTGTCAGGACACAGGCCTTCCGAGCTTCGAGGTGAAAGCGCCTCCCGCTGCCGACCAGCTCGAGATGAGTGCGAAGATCGCGGAGGCCGTCAGCGAAGCGACCCAAGCGGGCAAGCTTCGTCCGAACTCCGTCGACTCGCTCTCCGGCCGCAACAGCGGCGACAACCTGGGCGCTGGCACGCCGGTCGTGGACTTCGAGGAATGGCTGTCCGACGACATCGAGGTCCGGCTCATCCTGAAAGGCGGCGGCTGCGAGAATACCAGCGCCCAGTACTCGCTTCCCTGCGAGCTGAACAGCCTCGGCCGCGCCGATCGCAACCTCGAAGGCGTGCGCAAATGTCTGCTGCACGCGGTCCACCAGGCCCAGGGACACGGCTGCAGCGTCGGGGCCCTCGGCGTCGCCATCGGCGGCGACCGGGCCTCCGGCTATCAGCACGCGAAGCAGCAACTGTTTCGAACCCTCGACGACGTGAACCCGGACGCGGCCCTGGCGGCCCTCGAGGACGAGATCGTGAGGGAGGCCAATAGCCTGGGCATCGGCACGATGGGGTTTGGCGGCCAGGTCACGTTGATCGGCTGCAAGATCGCCGCTCTCAACCGCCTGCCCGCGAGCTTCTTCGTCAGCGTCGCCTACAACTGCTGGGCGCTGCGTCGGCTCGGCGTGGTCGTCGACGCTCGGACCGGAGCGATCAAGCGCTGGTTGTACAAGGACGACGCCTCGGCCGCCCGCATGGCGCGCGCCCAGAGCCTGCCGATCACCGGCCGCGAGATCCGGCTGTTCACGCCGCTCTCGGAGGAGCAGACGCGCGGCCTGAAGCTGGGCGACGTCGTGCTGCTGTCGGGGACGATCCACACCGGGCGCGACGCCCTGCATCATCACCTGCTCAGCCACGACTCGCCCGTCGATCTGCACGGCGCCGCCCTCTACCACTGCGGGCCGGTCGCGGTGCGCGAGGGCAAGGGGTGGTCGATCCGCGCCGCGGGGCCCACCACCAGCAGCCGGGAGGAGCCCTATCAGGCGGAGATCCTCCGCAAGTTCGGAGTGCGCGCCGTGATCGGCAAGGGAGGCATGGGAGAGCGAACGCTGGCGGCCCTGAACGAGTGCGGCGCCGTGTACCTGAGCGCGATCGGAGGCGCCGCGCAGTACTACGCCGAGCGCATCACCAACGTGGAAGGCGTCGACTTCCTGGACTTCGGCGTGCCCGAGGCGATGTGGCACCTGCGCGTCGAGGACTTCCCGACCATCGTCACGATGGACGCCTGCCGCGGCAGTCTCCACGCCGAGGTCGAGCGGGCCTCCGCCCGGGAGCTGGCGCGGCTCGCGACTCCGCCCGCAGCCGCGACACCGTAGAGGTACGAGTCGGCAGCCTGCGGATCGCGCGCCCGAAGCGCGCCGGGCTACGTCGCCGTCCGCTGGAGCGACCAGACGAAGTGAGCGAGGTTCGCGATCGCCTCGTCGATGCTCGCTCCCTCGGTCCCCTTCGTCTTCTTGAAGGCATCGCCCCACGCAGGCATTTCCAGGCTGCCGTGCCCACGCAGGGTCTCGCCGTTCTTGATGATCCTGACCACGCGCTCGTAGGGGAATACGCCGTCGCTTCGAGTGCCGAGGGTGGTCAGGTCCGGCACCGCAATCCGCAGGTCGCCGGCCAGGGGTCCCTCACCCCTGGCGCCGGGACCATGACAGGAGACGCAGTAGCGGAGGTACGTGATCTGGCCCTTGGTCGCGGCGCGAGCATCCGGGCCCTTGGCGCCCGCCAGAACCCAACCCGCGGCGACGGCGAGCCCGAAGCCGGCGGCGAAGGCTGCGATCCCCTGGCTGCGCATGCTCCTCCTCAGGGCAAAGTGGGCCCCATCGCTTGAGGGCCCGTTCGGTCCCGACGACGCAAGTGCAAAGCTCCGGCCACCCGCGATCGTCGGTATCCGCTTGAAATCAAAGGTCCTGGCCGAGGACGCCCGGCGACGATTTTGCGGGTTCCCCGCGCGGCTCGCGAAAAACTGACGGCTACTCGGCTGCGGTTCCGCGGGATCGAGCGTGTGATGAAGGGCTTGGCGGGAGCGGTGCGTGGTACAGGGCTTGCTCCCTGAGAAGGCGTCGCGTGGCGATCGCGCCGTTCCATGCGGCGCTGCACATGCGTCCCGAGTCGCAGTGGAACCCGGAAGTGCTGCTCGAAGTCGAGGTGAGGCATCCCCACGGCACCTTCTCGCCGCCGGAAGCCGAAGAGGAGGCCTGCGTCCGGAACGCGCAGCAGAGGCTGGCCGCCCTCGGCGTGCGACCCAACGTGTGGGGCGATGACCGGTGACGAGGTCCGGGCGGGCACCCTAGACAGCCACGGCAAGCTGTCCCGCCGGCGCGTGTGGGACCGCCTCGCGATCAAGCTGACGCTGGCGATCGTGGGGGTGGCGGGTCTGGTCCTGGCCCTGCTCAGCGCGGTGGAGACGCGGGCCCATCGCCGCTACATGACCGAGGCCGCCGTCCGCGGCGCCGACCTTTTCGGCGACACCATCCGCAGCTCCACCCACGAGCACATGCTCGACGGCCGCAAGGACGCGGCCTATCGGATCATGCGCACGATCGGGGTCCAGGAGGGCATCGAGCGCGTCCGCATCTTTAATAAGGAAGGCCGCGTGACCTTCTCCACCGACGCGGCCGAGATCGGGCGCCTGGTGGACAAGCGCGCCGAGGCCTGCGACCTGTGTCACGCCAGCGATCGTCCCCTGGTGCGTCCCCAGCAGACCTCCCGCGCGCGCATCTACTGGCAGGGCGGCCATCGCGTGGTCGGCATGGTGACGCCGCTCTACAACCAGCCTTCGTGTTCGACCGCGGCCTGTCACGCCCACTCCGCGTCGCAGCGAGTGTTGGGGGTCGTGGACGTGAGCGTGTCGCTGCAAGAGGCCGACGAGGACATCGCACAGGAGGCGCGCCAGACCCTGGCGCTGTCCCTGTTGGCCATCCTGGGACTGGCGGGCGTCGCCGGCCTCAGCATAGAAGGGCTGGTGGCCCGTCCCGTGCGCCAAATGGTGGAAGCCACGCGCCGGGTGGCGGAGGGAGATCTGTCGGGGGCCGTTCCCGTCAGCTCTCGCGACGAGCTGGGCCAACTGGCGATCGATTTCAACTGCATGCGCGAGTCCCTGGTCCGCGCGCAGCAGGAGTTGCGGGGCCGCGCCGAGGCGCAGCTGGCGCGGGCCGAGAAGCTCGCCTCCCTGGGACGCCTGTCGGCGTCGATCGCCCACGAAATCAACAACCCGCTCACAGGCATCTTGACCTTCGCCAAGCTGCTGATCCGCGACCTCGAGACGCGGCCCCTCGACGGCGCCTTCAAGGAGCAGGGCCTGCGCCAGCTCCGCCTGGTGCAGCGCGAGACGGAGCGATGCACGGCGATCGTGAGAAACCTGCTCGAGTTCGCCCGCCAGCGTCCTCTCCACCTGAAGCCGGTCTCGGCCAGCGCGGTGGTCGAGGAGGCGCTGTCCCTGGTGGGACACCAGCTGGAGCTCAAGGGGCTCAGCCTGGAGCGGGCGTTGCAGGCGGTGCCCGAGGTCCAGGGCGACGCCGGCCAGCTTCGTCAGGCCGTCGTCAACCTCGTGCTCAACGCCTGCGACGCCACGCCCTCCGGCGGACGCATCCGGCTCGCCACGCGCGCCGACGATGGGGGTGCTTTGATCGAGGTCTCGGACACGGGCGCCGGCATAGCCCCGGAAGACCAGTCGCGGATCTTCGACCCCTTCTTCTCCACCAAGGAGAAGGGCACCGGCCTCGGCCTCTCTGTGGTCTACGGCATCGTGGAGCACCACGGCGGACGCATCGAGGTCGAGAGCGAGCCCAGCCGCGGCACCACCTTCCGGATCCGGCTGCCCGCGGCGCCGTCGGCGTGAGGCCGATGTGGAGGCGCTGGCGGTGTGGTGGATCGGAACGGCGGCGGAGCACGAGCCCCTGCTCGATCCCGTGTGCCGCCAGGTCAACCACGCCTTCGGGCGTCCGGTGCTCCGCATCGACGATCCGCGCCGTCCTAGCGATACCCTCGACCCGCGTCGCAGCCAGCACTCTTCCGGCGAGATCCTGCGCTGGCTGGCCAAGCTGCGTCCCGGCCAGCGCCTGCTGGCGGTGACCGACGTGGACCTCTTCGTCCCGGTGCTGACATTCGTGTTCGGGGAAGCCCAACTCGGCGGCCACGCCGCCCTCGTGTCGACCGCGCGCCTGCTGCCGGACGACGGCCCGGCGCTGCTGAGGGCTCGCCTGGCCAAGGAGGCCGTCCACGAACTGGGGCACACCCTCGGCCTGACCCATTGCCCCGATCACGGCTGCGCGATGGCCCGCTCCGCAACACTGTACGACGTCGACCGCAAGAACGCATGGCTGTGCACCGACTGCCGGAGCCTACTGGAAGACCGCGAGCGTGGAGGAACGTCATGAAGCGGGACAAGATCCGGATCCTCGTGGTGGACGACGAAGAGATCATCCGCGAGTCGCTGCTAGCCTACCTGTCCAGGGACGGCTACCACGTCGAGACGGCCCCGGACGGCGCGTCGGCACTCGCCCGCCTCGGCGAGGCCATGCCGTGGTCGCTGCTGCTCGTGGATCTCAAGATGCCGGGCGGCGTGGACGGCCTGGCGGTGCTGGAGGGAGCTCGCAAGCGCGAGCCCGGCGCGTCGGTGGTGGTGATGACGGCCTACGCCAGCGTCGACACCGCGGTCACTGCCATGAAGCTCGGCGCTTATGACTACATCGCAAAGCCCTTCGAGCCCGAGGAGCTCTCGATCCTGGTCGACCGCATCGTGGAGGAGCAGGCGTTGCGCCACGAGAACGCCCTGCTGCGCAAGGTGGTGCGGAAGGAGTACCGCTTCCGCGACCTCGAGAGCCGCAGCCCCGCCATGCAGGCGCTGTTCGAGCTGGCCCGGCCCGCTGCCCGCTCCGGCTCCACGATCCTGATCCTCGGCGAGAGCGGCACCGGCAAGGAGCTCCTGGCGCGGGCAATCCACGCCGAGAGCCCGCGGGCGAAAGGTCCCTTCGTGGCCGTCTCCTGCGCGGCGCTCACCGAGACGCTGCTGGAGTCGGAGCTGTTCGGCTACGAGAAGGGGGCCTTTACGGGCGCCACCACACGCCGGCGCGGCAAGTTCGAGGCGGCCCAAGGCGGCACCTTGTTCCTCGACGAGATCGGCGACGTGAGCGCCAAGCTCCAGATGGACCTGCTGCGCGTACTCGAAGAGCGGCGCTTCACGCGCGTCGGCGGTACCGAGTCGATCGAAGCCGACCTGCGCATCGTGGCCGCCACCCACCGCGACCTGGAGAAGCTCGTGGCGCAGGGCCAGTTCCGCCAGGACCTGTACTACCGGCTGAACGTGATACCGATGCGCCTGCCGCCGCTGCGCGAGCGCATGGAGGACCTGTCGCTGCTCGTCGAGTCCCTGATCGAGCACCTCGGCACCGAGCTCGGCCGCGGCATCGACGGCGTGTCGGCCGAGGCGATGCAGATGCTTCTGGCCCATGACTGGCCCGGCAACGTGCGCGAGCTGCGCAACGTGCTCGAGCGCGGCATCGTGGTGGCCCACGGGCGCATCCTCCAGGACTCGGACCTGGCCCTGCCGCCGCGGGACGCCGGTGCCGGCGCACCGGACGGCACGCTGCCCAGCCTCGAGGAGGTCGAGCGGCGTCACATGGCCCACGTCCTCGACCACGTGCATGGGAACGTCAGTCAGGCGGCCCGAATCCTCGGCATCAACCGTTCGACGTTGTACGCGAAGATCCACCGCTTCGGGCTGCGTGCCGAAAGCTGACGGAATCTCCGCCACACTGTCGCAAGAACCCACGACCCCACACAGCGCCGCCTAACTCCCGCAGTGCCGAGAGCTTGTCGCCGTCCGCGAATCCGACGCTGGCGGATTCCCCGACACCCGGGTAAACCGGAGAGCAAGGCGCCGTAGTCGGTAACTTGCTGACACCGCGGCGTTTGTCTGCCGTCGCCGGTCGAGGCACGGGGCTTGCCATTGAAGAGCATCGAGTGGAGGCGCCCGATGTCATGCCCGTACCTGAAGGAAGTGCTGATGCTCTACTGCGAGGCCTGCCCCTACCACAAGGGTGTGCCCTTCGACCGGCTCGCCTCCGTCAGCCCCTGCGTCGCGCTCGAG
>CAYTWT010000025.1:0-2538 GCA_964442185.1 uncultured Acidobacteriota bacterium | reverse complement strand
CTACGAGGCCGTCGGAGCGAAGCGACGATAGTTGCCGGCGGGCCCATTGGTCAAGCGACCACAGGCACGAGTGGTGTTACGTTCCAGGCCCAATGGCCCAGATCCGCAGTTCTCGTTCCACTCCCAGTGGCACGGCAAGGTGAGAGCTCGCTCGGGAAGACAGCCCACAGAGCGTTGTACATGATCCGCTGAGCAGGTCCAGACGGGCGCGCGTTCCCGCCGCTGTCGTTGCCGTTGAGACGCCGTTTGTGCGGCGGTCGGTGGGCGGTGTGGTAAACCGGCAGTCGGTCGCCGGTTTTCCAAGGGGCTGTGGGCGGCGCCTCCGTTGGCGCCGTCCGCAGGCCCGGCACCGTCCACGGGCCACAGAGCGCGGCGCCCAGCGCGTTGTCTGTGCGTGATAGGCTCGCCGTTTCCTCAGGCGAAGAAGTGAAGCCCACAGCTTTAAGGGAGCCGTGGGCTTCTTCGCGCTTGGCCCTGCAAGGCGTGTGCGCGAAACCCCGAAGGGCGGCTCATTCTCGCACGGCGTGCCGCGGCCTCAGGCCGGGGCGTCGGGGTTTCTCTCCACCGACTACGTCGCGGATGCGAAGGAGGCGAGGCTTCGGCCGGTTGAGGGAATCGACCGGTGCACGCGGGCGGTCGAGAGCGGGCGCTGCTCCGTTTCCAAGCACGCCTGGCGGAACCGGAAGACGGGACCGGTCTTCCCGCTGCGCATCCTGCAATGCCGGACGCACGCTCACTACTTCACGGTCTACCCCTTGGGCTTCACGCCCTACGCTCGGCAGGCGCTGGCGCCACTCGCCTCCGTTGTGCGCGCGGCGGCGAGCGGATCGCCGGCGATCTCGAGCCCATGGGATCGAACGGTGTTCGAGGCGGCGGTCTGCGCAGCCGAAGGGAAGCTCGGCCTGCGCGACGTCATTCACGGCGATCCAGTCGAACCTCGATATGCGACCGGGCGCCGCCGCACACAGCGCGCCGGTCTCCTACTGGGGCTGGCGGCTCAAACCGACGGACGGGTGGCCGAAGTCGTAGCGCAATCACTCAGTCTGCTCGGCCTGGACCACCGAGCGGCACGGCAGGCCTTCTCCCATGCTCGGACGTGCCGAGACCAGGGCGCGGCGATCATCTCGATGCTGCACGTGTTACCCACCGCGGGAGCGCTCGAGACTCGGCTGCTCGGTGCAGGTTTCCTTGTCGGCCTGTGGGGGCGTCCAGCCCTGTGGGATGCGAGGATCTCCAGTCAAACGTTCCCGCCCTTCGCGGCACCGTCCTCGCCCAATCGTGGTCCCCCGTGAAGATCCAACGAAAATCTCTCTTCCTCGCCCCCGCCCCTGTCGCTACTGTCCCGCTCACGCGCGAAGTGAGCGCGACCGAGGCCGATCAATGCACAGGGGACCCCGTCCATCACCCAAAGCCCTCTTCCGGAACTACGTCGTCTCGGAGGTGCGCGCCCGTGTGCTCGCCGGCCAGACGCAGGCGCAGGCCATCCGCGACGTGATGAAGCTGCCGCATGTCGATCACCTGGGGCGGCCACGCACGCTCTTCGCGCGCACAGTCCGTCGCTGGCTGAGAGATCACGCCCAGGGCGGTTACGCCGCTCTCGAGGACGAGCCCCGGAGCAAGACCGCCGACTCGACGGTGCTATCTGCGAAGTTCCTGGCGTTTCTCTGCCGAGAGAAGCGCAGCGACGCCCATGCCTCGGTGCCCGAGCTGATCCGGCGCGCGCGGGCCTTGGGGGTGATCAAGCCCGACGATCAGGTCTGTCGCACGAGTGCGTGGAGAGCCGGCCGGCGCCTCGGCATCGGTCTCACTCGCCGCCGGCGTTTGGCCGACACCGACATGCGCCGCTATGCCTACCCCAATCGAATGCTCATGGTGCTGGCCGACGGCAAGCACTTCCGGGCGGGCACGGCTCGCTTGCGTCGCGTGGCGCTGGTCTTCCTCGACGACGCCAGCCGCTATGGCCTCGACGTGGTGGTGGGCACGAGCGAGAACACGTCGCTATTCCTCGGCGGTCTGCACGAAGTGATCCGCCGCTTCGGCCTCATGCTCGCCCTCTTCCTCGACCTGGGGGCGGGTTTCAAATCCGACGACACGCATGCCACCTGCGCCCGCCTGGGCATCGCCTTCATCCACGGCACCGCCGCGTATCCCGAGGGGCACGGGAAGATCGAAAAGTTCAACCAGACCTGGGGCGCACAGCTTCTGCGCAGCTTCGACGGCAATCCCGCCGTCGATCCTGACCCTCAGTCGCTCCGGCTGCGCCTGCTCCACTACCTGCATTCGGTCTACGCCAAGACGCCTCACGAGAGTCTGGACGGTCAGACGCCCGAGGAGCGCTGGAACTCCGATCCGCGCCCGCTGAGCTTCCCCCAGGACCAGGCCTGGCTCGATGAGCGTTTCGTGACCACCTTCGAGCGCCCCGTGAGCAAGGACAACGTGATCCCTTGGGAGGGAACCGACTACGAAGTCCCGCGCGGACACGCCGGAACACAGATCCGCGTCTACAAGAACCTGCTGCGCGGCACTCTCGCCGTGCAC
>CAYTWT010000024.1:0-63017 GCA_964442185.1 uncultured Acidobacteriota bacterium | reverse complement strand
GAAGGTTGCCAGAGGCAGCCCCCGCGAGCAACCGGGCCGGTCTCAGCGCACCCTGCGCCTCTTCCTCCGTTCGCGCCGCCATGCTCGAATCACGTCTTCTAACACTTGAACACCTCCCGAGCGCGAGACGCGGGCGATGAGGGGTTGTCGAGGGGTCGTGGAGTGGAGTTTCCGTATGCGTCTAAGCGCGCGGACAAAAGCGCTCGCGATCACGTGGCCAGCGGCCTTCTGATCGGCGAACAGGAAGGCCTGCACGCCAGAATCCAGGAGGAGGGTGCGCTCGATCAAGTTGGTCCGGATGCCCAGGTCCTTCGAAAGGACCACCCAACCTCTCGCACCAACGACCGGCAGCCAGTCCACGTCCTTGGTCGTTGCGGGGAAGTGCGCATCGTGTAGCTCGACGATGCAACCCTGGGCCCGCAGCGCGGTGGCGACCTCGAACTTCCCGAGTCCCCGATCGAGAAAGAAAACGAGGGCCCGACGTCTACGCCGCGAGGCGCTCCCAGCGGATCGCCTCTTCGATTTCTTCTCTCGGGAGCTCGTAGTCCTTGGCCAGGTGCTCGACGGTGTCCCCGTCGTCGAAGCGCTGAACGATGGCGCGAGTGGGGACGCCCGCGCGGGCGAGCACCGGATGGCCAAAGGCGAACTGCGGATCGATCACGATGGCCCGCGGCTCGTCGGCAGCCTCAGCTGGCCGGGTAAACGGGAAGAGCCGGATCGCTGCACCGTGGGACTCGCGCTCGACGCGGCGCAGGTGCGATTCGACCGCCGCTCGGATGCCCAGCTGACCCTGATCCGAGACCGCGACTACGGCTTCGAGTTCCTTGAGCCAGATGTCGAGTCCGTCGGTCAGGAGGTCGAGGTCCGCGAGAGGGTGCTTCACCTTGGGGTACTGCTTTGCGAGGTACTGGATGGAGGCGCGAACCTTGTGAAGAGGCAAGCCGTGGACCCGTCGAAGAGCTGCGAGAACGTGCAGCTCCACCAGATTCACGAACGAGAACGCCAGTCCCGAGTCTCCCTGCTGAGCCTCGATGACGGCTTTGAAGAAGCCCTTTCGGCCTTGCCCGTACGGCTGGCCCACGGCCCATGCGCGGACGGTCGCCACCGGGACTCGCAGATAGCGAGCCACCTGGCGCGGGGTGTATGCGGGCGCGTGTCTGGGATCAAAGACCACGGAGAGAGGTTACCACTGGAGGTGGCGGCCTGGGTCCATTTTTCGTCCAGATCGTGGCTGCCTACAGGAACAGTTCGTAGTTCAAGAATTCCTTGTCCTGGACGTAGCCAAGCGATTCGTAGAGCTGTTGGCCGATGACGTTCGTCCTCGCGGTCGACAGAACGATCGAGGCCGCGCCGGTCTCGCCCGCGTGCTCCCGCGCTCGATTCATGAGCTGCCGGCCGATGCCGCCCTTGCGGGCCGTCGGCGAGACGAACAGATCGTAGAGCACCCAGATCGGGCGCGCGTGGAGCGAGGCGAACGTCGGATAGAGCAGCGTGAATCCCAGGCCTTCGGCTCCCCGCGCACCGGCCATGAACACGACCGCCTCGTCCCGCTCGATGCGAGCCTTCAGGTATTCCCGGCACAGCAGCGGGTTGCTCGGCAGTTTGTAGAACTGCCGATACGCGTCGAAGAGCGGGACCAGCAGATCCAGGTCTTCGACCCCGGCGCGCCAGATCTCCGTGAGGGCGTTCACAGGCCTACTCTACCGCGACGAGAACCTCTGAAGCCCCCGGCGCAACGGCGCACGGAACTGCCAGCCGGCGTACACGAGGGGAAGCAGCATGAGTGCGCCCGGCAGCACGGAGGGGTGCTTGAGATTGTCGAGGGTGGCGGACGCGGAGGGCCGGTCGCCCCGATAGCGGATCGCGATCGGCTCGCCAGCCTTCCACTCGCGGGAGCTTTGGAAGTAGCCCGAGTGCGCCGCGCCCGCTCCGTCCACCGTGTACTGGTAGTCGCACGAGTAGTAGCCGCTGCTGCTGGAGACGAAATGCTTGCTGCTGTGCATGCTCTTGAACACGCAGCCCGTCACGCACGCCTCGTGGTCGATACCTTCCCTGGCCAGCGCATGCCAGTCGTGCCACAGGACAAGACCCGTCACGAACATCGCGGCGGCGAACAGCCAAACCGCGTTCAATACCGCCGTCACTAACGCGGTGACGACGACGCGGACTATGCGAGGAGGCGCCAAACCTGCAACTCGTACCTCACGTCGCTACTCTACCGCGACCAGGAGCCCTCGAGGCTTGACACGGAGCGGGGCATGGGCCGACCATCGGGAAAAGCAGGAAGGCCACCGTGAACCCTGCCGCAGGGATCGCCTTCGCGTCGTTGCTCGATTGCTCGCTGATCCCGCCCGACTCCGAGCGCCAGCAGGCCCTTTCGGCGTACCACGCGGGCCGCGACCTGGTGATGGCGGAGCGTTGGGCCGAGGCCGAGGACCCGCTGACGGCGGCCAACCGCCTGGATCCCCTCCACCCCGAAAGCCACTACGCCCTCGGCCAGGCCTTGATGGGCCTGAAGCGGTACCCGGAGGCCGTGGCGGCCTTCACGCGTTCGCGCGAAGCCTTCGCCTGTGCTGCGCTCACGGATGCCGCGAGGCAGGAGGCCGAACGCCGTCTCGACGAGGAAATGCGTTCCATCCGGGAGAGCCTGCGAGCGATGGAACAGGAGCGCCTCAAACTGACGCGCGTGAGCTGGCGAGAGATGAACCGCGAGACGCCGCTGAGCCTCGCGGAGAGCAACCGGCTGCTGCAGCAGCTCGAGGCGCGCCTGGCCGAGCTGCAACGCTGGAAGCGGCGGGGCAGCGGCCCCCCGCCCGAAGTCTTCCTGGCTCTCGGGTCCGCGCAGTTCAATGCCGGGTCGCTCGAGGACGCCGAACGCGAGTACCTTGCCGCCCTTGAACTGGATCCCCACTCGGGGGATGCCCACAACAACCTGGCCGTTGTTCTGATGCTCACGAACCGTGTGAAGGAGGCGGAACGTGAGCTGAAGCTCGCCGAGAGGGCCGGCGTTCCCGTCAATCCCCGCCTCAGGGACCAGATCCGCAAGCGCAAGCAAGCAGCGATCCCTTAGCGGCGCTCGGGGTAAGATCCGCGCCGCATGAGGTCTGGGTGATGAAACCGCTCCATGTCCTGTTCGTGTGCTCGGGCAACATCTGCCGATCGCCGCTGGCCGAGGCGCTGTTCAAGCACCTGGCCGATGAAGCGGGCCTCGGCGCGCGTTTCGTGGTCGATTCGGCGGGCACGCACGGCTATCACGAAGGCGACCCGGCCGATCCCCGCACGCGGCGCGTGGGGGAACGCCACGGCCTCGACGTCACGTCGATCGCGCGCGCGGTCGAGGATCACGACTTCGACCGCTTCGACCTCATCGTGGCGATGGACCGCGGCCACCGGCGTGAGCTCGTGGCCCGGGCGGGACCGGCTCGGGCGAAGAAGATCCGGCTGATGCGCGAGTTCGATCCGCGCGCGGACGGCCTCGACGTTCCCGATCCCTACTACGACGGTCAACCGGCTTTCGAGAACGTCCACGCCATCCTGGATGCCGCCTGCCGCGGACTTCTGGAGACGCTGCGCGCTTGAGCGTCGCCTTCCTCGAGGCGGCGCTGCAGCGCGCTCTTGGGGAAGCCGGTCTACGCATCGCGGACACGCGCGCGCTGGGCGGTGGCTGTATCCACCAGACGGTGCTCTTGCGCACGAGCGCTGGCGAGTTCTTTGCGAAGTGGAACGCAGGCTGCCCACCGGACCTGTTCCTCCGTGAGGCCGAGGGCCTCGAGGCGCTGCGCTCGGCGGAGTCGGAGCTCGTCATTCCTGCCGTCGTCGCGGCCGCGGCTCCGGCCGGGGACGACCCCGCGTTCCTGATCCTCGAGTACCTGCCGCCGGCCGCGCGCAACGAATCGGAAGACGACGAGCGGCTCGGGCGCGGCCTCGCCACGATCCACTGTTGCCGGGCCGAGCGCTTCGGCTTCACGTCGCCGAGCTATTGCGGCACGACGCGCCAGGACAACCGCGCGTGCGACTCCTGGGCCGAGTTCTATCGCGAACGGCGCCTCGTGCCGCTGCTCGCTGCACTGGAGCATGCGGGCCGACTGTCCCCGGGCGACCGGCGGCTCTACGAGCGGCTGCTGGAAGGGTTGCCCGAGCTACTGCCGTCCCAGTCGACGCCGTCCCTCATCCACGGCGACCTGTGGTCTGGCAACGTCCTGGCCACGGCACGCGGGCCGGCCCTCGTCGATCCGGCAAGTGCGTACGCGGACCGCGAGATGGAGTTCGGCATCACGACGCTCTTCGGCGGGCTCTCGGTGCGGGCGCTCGCGGCGTATCAGGAAGCCTGGCCGCTTCCGGAAGCCTGGCGCGAGCGAAACCCGCTCTACCAGCTTTACCACTTGCTGAACCACGCGCTGTTGTTCGGCGGCCACTACGGCGACGAGGCGCGCGCCGTGGCGCGTCGCTACCTCGCCTGAGGTGGCTCGCGACGGGTCCTCGTCAGGAGGATAATCAGGCATGGCTGAGAGGGATGCGCACTACTCCATGGGCCCCGACACGCACCGGGTCCCGATGTCGATGCATGCCGAGGCGCGGCGAGGACTCGTCGAGCGGCTGAGGCGGCGAGGCCTCGCGGAGCGCTCCGTGGCGCTGCTCCAAGGCGGCGCGCAGCAGACAAAGTACGACACCGATCGCGAGCTGCTGTTTCAGCAGGAGAGCTTCTTCCAATACCTCTTCGGCGTCAAAGAGCCCGGCTTCTTCGGCGCGATCGAACTCGGCACGGGCCGGGCGACGCTGTTCATGCCGCGCCTGAGCGAGGCTTGGGCCGTGTGGATGGGGCGGATCCAGCCGCCCGAGCACTTCCTGGCTCAGTACGGTGTAGACCAGGTCCGCTACCTCGACGAGCTCGAGCACACGCTTCAGGCGATGAAACCGGAGGTCCTGCTCCTGCTGCGCGGTGAGAACAGCGACAGCGGCCTGCAGGCGGCTCCCGCGCAGTTCGCCGGCATCGACGCCTTCTCGACCGATGCCACGATCCTGCACGCCGAGCTCACGGAGTGCCGGGTCCGCAAGTCGAAGGGCGAGATCGAGCTGCTGCGCTACGTGAACCTCGTCTCGAGCGACGCCCACATCGAAGTGATGCGGCGCGCGAAGCCGGGTGTCACGGAGTACCAGCTCGAGGCCGCGTTCCTGCACGAGATCTACGCGCGCGGCGGCTGTCGTTTCAGCGCCTACACGTCGATCTGCGGCTGCGGCCCGCACTCCTCGGTCCTGCACTACGGCCATCAAGGCGCGCCCAACGACGGCTCGCTGCAGGACGGCGATATGTTCCTGAACGACTCGGGCGGCGAGTACCACGGTTACGCCGCGGACATCACCTGCTCGTATCCGGTGAACGGCCGCTTCACGAGCGAGCAGCGGATCGTCTACGAGACGGTGCTGGCGGCGAACCTTGCGGTGCAGCAGGCGATGAAACCCGGCGTCGCCTGGCCCGACATGCATCGCCTGGCCGAGCGCGTGATCGCCGAACGGCTACGCGATGCGGGGCTCGTGAAGGGCAGTCTCGAGGAGCTGCTCACGAATCACATCCCCGCGCTCTTCATGCCCCATGGGCTTGGCCACTTGATGGGCCTCGATGTCCACGACGTGGGCGGCTATCCCGAGGGGACGGCGCGTATCGACGAGCCCGGCATCCGCAGCCTGCGCTGCGGCCGCAAGCTCGAGGCAGGCATGCTGATCACCGTCGAGCCGGGCGTCTACTTCATAGATGCCGTGCTCGAACCCGCGCTCGCGGATCCAGTCAAGTCACGTTTTCTCGCGGCCGATGTCGTGAGGAAGTTCCGCGATTTCGGCGGCGTGCGCATCGAGGATGACTTGCTCGTGACCGAAGGCGGCGCCGAGAACCTGACCCGCGTGCCGCGTGAGCCGGCGGAGATCGAGGCCGTGATGGCTGGCGCTGCCTGGTCGCCGAGAGCCACGCAGGCTGCGTTGCGATGAAGGAAGGCGATACGCTGCTGCTCGTCGGCACGCTGAAGGGCGCCTTCCTGCTGCAATCGAACGCGAGACGCAAGGGCTGGAAGCGACTCGGCCCCCTGCCCGCCGTCAGCGGCGGCTAGAGCAGGGTCGTACAAAACGTCAGCGCGCCGTGGCGTCGGTGCTCCCGCCAGACGACGAGGGCGCCGATGGCCACCTCGGCGAGCAGCCCGAGCCCTCCCGCCTCCGGGCCGAAATCGCCGCCTGTCCAGAAGGGCGGTCCGCCCTGCTCGACGACGAGCAGGCTCGCAGGAACCGTCAAGCCGCTCACCGGGAAACCGTAGACGACTCCCTGAAACAGGTTCCAGGTCGTGTGCAAGCCGATCGAGATGGCGAGCCTTCCGGTGAGAACGAAGGGGAGGGCCAGCATCACGCCGGCCACTGCGATGCTCATCGTGCTTACAACAGTGGCGTGAGGGTTGCCGGCGTGTCCGAGCCCGAAGAGCGCCGACGACGCGAGAGCCGCCAGCGCGAGGGCCGATCCCGAAGAAATGCGGCGGCCAGCCAGTCCCTGGGCCAGGGTGCGCAGCAGGTAGCCGCGGCTCGACAGCTCCTCCTGGAAGCCAACAACCACGAAGAGCACGGTCATGCCCAGGAGTTCCACGGCGAAAGGCTCCCGAGTGCGAGTCCGGGCCAGGTCCACGACCTGCACCCATCCAGCCAGGAGCTCGACGCCGAAAATGACCGTCATCGCCAGCGCCCCGAGCCCAAGGCCGAAGCCGAGGTCTGGCCAGAAGCCCGGGCCGGGCACGATGCCGAGCTGCCGCACGGGGCGGCGGTCGAGGAAGCGCACGGCAATGACGGCCGAGAACGTGACCACCGCCAATATCGCGAACATCATGGGTAGCGCAGCGATGCTGCCGCGCGTCAGCGCGCCGGGATGGAGGCGCAGTCCCATGGCCTGCAGCGCGGCATGAAAGCCGATGACCAGAAGCATGAACCCGGCAACACGCCAAGCCGTGCGCAGTCGGCGCTCGGCGTCGTTCCAGAGCACCCGTCGCCCGATCACGAGCGCCAGCAACGATAGGGCGGCGAGGAGTGGCCACAGAACTCCCTCGGGCGGGCGAGGCAGCGTGCCTGTCTCCATCAAGGGGACGCTTACGCCACCCGCGACCAGGGCAGCCGCCCCGCAACGCCAGAGCACGGGGCGTCGTAGTTCCAGGTCCTTCCACGCGACGAGGCTTTCCCGCCACGTCACAGTCAGACCTTGCTCGCGAGGTGTTTCTGCGGCAGCTCGCCGCGCCGTGCGCTAAGGACGGGCGGGATCGGCGTAGCCCTCGGCTTCGTGGCCACCGGCGTATTCCGAATCCTCCGGCCGGCGGATCTGCGAATGCGCCACGACGCGATCGCGACGCAGACCACGAATATCCTCGAGCGACTTGAAGCCGCGCGGCGCGTTGCGTTCGAAGAACTCGCTCATCCCGGTCGTCAGCTTCTTGATGATGTTGGGGCCCACGGCATGATCGAGCATCGCGGCGGTACAGACCTGCACCGTGCCGCAGCCCAGCAGGAAATAGTTGAGCGCGTGGCCGAAGTCGGAGATCCCACCGATCCCGGAAAAGCTGCGCTCGGGAAAGGCGCGCGTCATCTGCGACAGCTTGGCGATCGACTGCGGCAGGATCGCCGGCCCGCCCAAGCCGCCGCTGGAAACGTAACCGTCGACGTTCATCTCGAACTCGAGCGTCTCGGAGTCGATGAGCGGCAGCGAAGGAAATGTGTTCGACGAAACGACCGCATCGGCTCCGCCGAGGAATACGGCGCCGGCCTCGACCGCGATGTCGCTGGTCGCCGGCGTGAGCTTGGCCCACACCGGAACCTTGGCGACATCCTTGACGACCTTGGTCACGAACGAGCAGAGCTGCTTATCCTTGCCGATGTTCGACCCCATGTCCTCGCGGTCCATGTGCGGGCAGGAGAGGTTCAACTCGAGACCGTCGGCGCCTTCGGCCTGGCAGGTTTTCGCGAGCGTGCGCCAGTGGTCGAGTTCCTTGTCGCTGCCGGAGCCGGCCATGATCGACGCGATCAGGACCCGATCGGGAAACGCCTTCTTGATGCGCCCGAGGCGGGGCGCCCACCAGTCGAGGGTCTTGTCCGAGATCAGCTCCCAGTTCCACGACGAGTGCAGGACGCCGGCGCGGCCCTTGTTCATCGAGAGCGTCCCGGTCTCGGGGTTCGCGCGCAGGAATTTGGTCTTCGGCCCGGCGACGTTCACCACCGGGTGCAGGCCGATCGTCTTGGTCACGACCCCGCCCCAGCCCGCCTCGAAGGCGCGCAGGATGTTGCTCTCGGACTCGGTGGGCGGCGCCGAGGAGAGCAGGAACGGGTTCTCGAAGCGGATCCCGGTGAAGAAACTGGACAGATCGGCCATCGGAATCTCCCTTCTACCTGGAGTGTTAGGCGCTCGCCGTCGCCTGGAAGGCCTGATCCAGGACGTCCGCCGCCTGGTCCGCGTCGTCAGCACTTACGTTCATCGCCGGCGAGATGCGCAGCACGTTGCCGTAGAGCCCGCCCTTGCCGATGATCAAGCCGCGATCCTTCGCGGCTTCGAGCACGCCGGCTGCCAGCTCGGGCGCGGGTTCCTTCGTCTGCCGGTCCTTGACGAGCTCCAGGCCCTGCATCAGGCCCATGCCGCGGACCTCGCCGATCGCCATGTGCTTCTCCTGCAGAGCCTCGAGCCGCTTGCGAAAATGGCCGCCCACGATCGTGCAGTTGTCCATCAGGCGATCGGCGGCGATCACGTCGATCACGGCCTTGGCCGCGGCCATCGTGACGGGGTTGCCGCCGAAGGTGGCGATCGTCGAGCCTTTGAAGGAATCCGCCACGGCGGCCCGCGCGATCGTCACGCCGATCGGATGTCCGTTACCCAGGCTCTTGGCGCCCACGATGATGTCGGGCGTAACACCGTACTGCTCGATGCCGAACCACTTGCCGCCGGTGCGGCCCCAGCCGGTCTGCACCTCGTCGGCGATGTAGAGCGCCTCGTAGCGCTTCACGATCTCCGCCACGATCCCTGGGTACTCCTTGGGCGGCGTGATGAAGCCGCCGACGCCCATGATCGGCTCCGCGATGAACGCCGCAGGCCGTCCCGAGGTCGTGGTCTTGATCACCTCCTCCACATCCGAGGCGCAGGCGACGCCGCAGCTCGGGTACGTGAGCTTCAGCGGGCAGCGGTAGCAATAGGGCGCGATGGCATGGCGGATGGCGGGGTCTTGCACGGCGCCCAGGCGCCAGCTGGCGTGTGCCGTCATCGACATGGCCAGCATCGAGCGGCCATGGTATCCGTAGCGCAGGGCGATCACCTCGGAGCGCTGCGTGTGCAGGCGCGCCGTCAGGATCGCGGTCTCGTTGGCTTCGGTCCCGCTGTTCGTGAAGAACGCCTTCGCCGGCTTCTCGCCGGGGAACAGCTCGCACAACGTCTCCGCCAGCTCGACCAGCGGCTGCGTCGGGAACAGCGTCGAGACGTGCTGCAGGGTCTTGACCTGCTTCTCGATCGCGGCGACCACACGCGGCTCACAGTGGCCGAGGCCGACGGTCACGATTCCGCCGAAGAAGTCGAGGTACTTCTTGCCGTCGGCGTCGAACAGCCACTTGCCCTCGCCGCGAACGAAGGGCAGCGGCTCCTGGTAGTAGCTCGCGAGCCCGTAGAGATACTGGCGGTACTTCGCGACGATCTCGGCTTTGTTCATGCGCTCCTCACGGTTGCACCAGCGGGCCGTACTGGTCGGGCCGGCGGTCGCGGTAGAACTGCCAGACGTTGCGCACTTCCGCGATCATGTCGAGGTTCAGGTCTCCCACGAGCACGGCGTCCTTGTCGCGCGGCGCCTCGGCCACGAACTGCCCGCGCGGGTCGCAGAAGTAGCTCGAACCGTAGAACTCGCCGATCTTCCACGGCGCTTCCCAGCCGACGCGGTTGATGGCGCCGATGAAATAGCCGTTGGCCACGGCGTGCGCGGGTTGCTCGAGCCTCCAGAGGTATTCGCTGAGGCCGGCGACGGTGGCGGAGGGGTTGAAGACGATCTCGGCGCCGGCCAGGCCGAGTGCGCGCGCGCCTTCGGGGAAGTGCCGGTCGTAGCAGATGTAGACGCCGACCTTCGCGTAGGCCGTCTCGAACACCGGGTAGCCCAGGTTCCCCGGGCGGAAGTAGAACTTCTCCCAGAAGCCCGGCTTGCAGTGGGGGATATGCGTCTTCCGGTATTTGCCCAGGTACTTGCCGTCGGCGTCGATGACCGCCGCGGTGTTGTAGTAGACGCCGGGCTGATCCTCTTCATAAATGGGAACGACGATCACCATCCGATGCTTCTTCGCGAGCTTGCGCATGAGTGTGACCGTGGGCCCGTCGGGCAGGCGCTCCGTGAGCTCGTACCAGCGCGTCTCCTGCTCGGCGCAGAAGTACGGGCCGTAGAAGAGCTCCTGGAGACACAGGATCCTGACCTTCTGCGCCGCGGCCTGGCCGATCAACTTGAGATGCTTCGCGATCATCGCCTTCTTGATCGCGGGGAGGCCGGCCGCTGGCCCCTTTTCATTACGCGCCTGGATCAGACCGCAGCGAACGATGCGAGGCATCAGGAGCTCCTCCTGCCGGTGAGAGCAGAGTATCTCACGGTCGTCCGCGGGTTTCCGCGCGCACTATACACAAACCTCCGAGCGATAATGAGTCGGTTCCCGGAGGCCGTCGATGCTCGAGGTGAGGAAGGCTGCGGATCGTGGCCGTACCGATTGGGGTTGGCTCGACAGTCGCCACACCTTTTCCTTCGGTGGCTACTACGACCCGAAGCAGCTCGGCTTCGGCTCGCTGCGGGTGATCAATGACGACCGCGTCGCCCCCGGGGCCGGCTTCGGGACCCATGGCCATCGCGACATGGAGATCCTCTCCTACGTGCTCGAAGGCGGCCTCGAGCACCGGGACTCGACCGGAGGCGGGGGCGTGATCCGCCCGGGCGAGATCCAGTTGATGCGTGCCGGCACCGGGGTCACGCACAGCGAGCAGAATGCGTCCAAGGCCGAGCCGGTGCACTTCCTGCAGATCTGGATCGTTCCCGACACCCCCAATCTGGCCCCGCGCTACGACCAGAAGCCGATCGATCCAAAGGCGTTGTCGAAAGGCTTCGCGCTACTGGCGTCACGTGACGGCCGCGACGGCACGATCCAGGTTCACCAGGACGTCGACCTCCACGGCGCGAGGTTCGGCGTCGGAGAGCTCCGGAGCTTCGACCTCGCTCCGAGCCGGCGTGCCTGGTTGCACGTGGCCAGGGGCAGTGTGGCGCTGCTCGGCACGCCGCTCTCCGAGGGCGACGGCGCGGCGATCACCCAGCAGGCGCGATTCGAGATCATCAGCCGCGGCGAAGCCGAGGTCCTGCTCTTCGACCTCGCCGAGGAAAGGCCCCGAGGCTAGGCGCGCCGGAGCGCGGCTCCGCCTCAGTACCGACCGAGGGCGCGCTCCTTCGCCGGCAGGATTTCCAGGCAGCTCGTCCACCAGCCGGTCCTGATCGTCTCGACGAACTCGGCGGGAAGCCGCTCCGATTCCATCTCGCGTGCCAGGCGCTCGTGATCGTAGTCCACCGGGACGAACTCCGTCTTCACCGCGCCATGGTCATCCGCCTCGACGAGCGCGAACCAGACGTGGGTGCGGCCGTCGTTCGCAGGTCGGCCGAGCGCACCACAGTTGAGAATACCGCGGTCCGCCGCGACGAAACGCTGCCAGTGAATGCCAGTGTGCGTGCAGAACAGCAGATCGGTGTCGAAGTCGTCGAGCAGCTTCGAGATGAACGGCTCTGGCGTCGTGCTGTTCCAGAGGAACTCGTTGATCTTCCTGGGCGAGCCGTGACACAGCAGCGCCCGCTTCCCGCCAACGCTCAGGCGGATATGCCCCGGCAGCGTCGCCATCCAGCGCTTGTGTTCGGCCTGGGTGCGATCACGCGTGTAGTCGTAGGAAAGCTGCGCGAAGTGGTTGTCGCGCGGGTCGGTGTAGCCGCAGTGGCAATCCTCGGCGCCGCTCGCAAGCGCTTGCTCGTAGTTGCCCTGGATCGCAGCGACGCCCGCCGCGCGAAGCATCTCGACAGTCCGGTCGGGATGCGGACCGAAGGCGCCGAAATCGCCGAGAGCGAACACCTCCTGGACATTACGTGCCCGGGCGATCTCGAGGGCGGCCGCGAGAGCGAGGTAGTTGGAGTAGATCCCTCCCAGCAGGGCAATGCGGCGGAAGTCGCCCAGCTCCAGAGTCGGCGCCGGGGCGGGGGCGCCGGCTCGCGAGAGCCTCAGGTCCGACACGAGAGGCCCTGTTCGTGGCAGGTGTAGCAGGCGCGGTTCGCGAGCGTAGCCGGGCCAAGCCCCTCGGCGAGGGTGGCTCCCATCCGCGCCTCGGCAAAGTCGATCAGGATCGGGCAGACGTAGACGCCCTTCGCCGTGGCCATGCGCGAGGTTGCGCAGACGAGCGGCTCCGCCTCGGCGCGGGTGAGCGAGCGGCCTCGCAGCGTCTCCCAGGCTTGGTAGCTTCGCGTGCGCTGTGCTTCGGCGCCCAGACGCAGCAGCGGCATCACCTTGAGCCGCGGCTTCGTGAGGCCGATCGAGCGCAGGAAGGCGAGAAAGCGCAGGCGGCCCGCTTCTGTGCCTGCGCCTTCACAGGCCTCGGTGACGGTGAGCACCGGGTTCAGGCCGGCTTCGGCGAGGTTGCGAATCCCCGCGAGGATGCGGTCGAAGCTGCCCGCGCCGCGGATGGCGTCGTTGCTCGCGGCATCGTAGCCGTCGATCGAGATGCGCAGGTCGAGGCTGTAGGTCGAGGCCTCGAAGAGAGCGCGCAGCCGTCCCGCCGTCTCGGGCTTGAGCAGCAGCGCGTTCGTGAGGATCGTCACCGGCCCTTGCAGAAGCGCCGCCTCGGTCATCCCCAGGATCTCGCGGTTTAGGAACGGCTCGCCGCCGGTGAAGTAGTACTCCCTGACGCCGAGGGCTGCCGCCTCGCCCAGGTGGCTCTTCACCTGGGCGAACGTCATCATCTCGTGGCTGCGGTTGCGCGGCGACGACGCGATGAAGCAGTGCGTGCACTCGAGGTTACACAGCGTGCCTGCGACCTGCAGCCAGAGAGTGTCGAGGGCAAACAGCGGGACCTCGGGATAGCTCGCCTGAGCGGCCGCTGCCGGAAGCGTCATACCCGTGGCGAGAGCGAAGCGAGCAGCGTCTCGAGCTGCGCGCGGCCCGTTGCCAGCAGGAACGTGGGCAGGCGCCCGTAGCTCTTCGAACCGGTCAGGTAGAAGCCAGGTTCCCCGGACTCGAGATCCGCGAGCGTCACTTTCGGAAGCGTAAGGCAATCGGTCACGTTGCTGACGGCGCGGTGCAGCCGGGCGGCGCCTTCGCTCGCAGGCGAGACCTCGAATGCGAGCTCCGAGACGAAGGAGAGATCGGGCCGATAGCCCGTCAGCCCGACGACCGCATCGAAGACCCCGCTTCGGTTGCCGGTTAGCCTCACCCGGTAGTCGCCGCTCGCCGCCTCGATCGCCTCGACGCTGGCACGCCGCTCGACAGTGAGAAAGGCTGGCGGTTCGGCGGCGAGGTCGTTGGCGCGGCACACGATGCTCTGGCGCTCGGGCAAGGGGTCGTTCGCCACCTCGATGCAGGGTCGGCGATTCGGCGAGCGGGTCGCCCACGTGAGCCTCGGCGCGGGGTCGAGGCCCTCGAACAGGGCGATCGCGTTTGCGGCCGAATGACCATGGCCGACGAGCAGGACGCGCCGCCCAGCCAGCGAATCGAGTCGCTCCTCGAGAGCGCCCAGGTGCCGGATCAGTGCGCCGTTCAGCGCGCGTTCGCCGCGTGCCGGCACGCCACCGACACCCACAGCCGCAGGCCGGTCGCACACGCCGGAAGCATCGAACACGAGCTCGGCCTCGAACGTCCGTTCGCCCTCGGGCGTTTCGACGAGCAAGCGGAACGGACGTTCGGCGCGGAGCGGGTGCCCGGGCATGTCGCGTCGCGTCATGCGCTCACGGCCGACCGCCACCACCTTGTGGCGCGTGCGTACGCGGCCTGCGAGGGGAGCCGAAGCCGCGAGCGGCTCGAGCACGCGCGCGGCCATCTCCGGGCCGCTCAGCAGCGCTTCAGCCGGGGGTAGCGAGTCACCCAGCACACGCTTCGCGCGCTCAGAGAGGTTCATGCCGAGCGGGCTGAAGAAGCGGGTCGTGGCGCCCCAGCGGCGCAGTGCCGAACCCACGTCTCCCTTCTCCAGGACCGTCACGTCGAAGCCGCGCTCCAGTGCGCCCAGAGCGGCCTCGAGGCCCATCGGTCCGGCGCCGATCACGACGAGACGCTTCATTCCTTGCGCGCGAGCGTATTGCAGGCCTGGACCCAATGCGCGACGACGCCGCCGCCCCGGATCGCCGCGGCCACGTTCACGGCCTCGGCCATCTGCTCAGGTGAGTAGCCGGCCTCGGAGCAGGCCGACGCATAGGAGTCGATACAGTACGGCTCCTGGATCGCGTAGGCCACGGCCAGCGCGATCAGCTTCTTGGTCTTGTCGTCGAGGGCGCCTTTTTCCATCGTCGACGCGTACCAGGACATGAACTTGTCGAAGAGCTGGGGATGGGTCTTGCCCATCTCGCCGAAGCGCGCGAGGTCTTCCGAGAGGTAGTAGCTGGGCATTTTCAGTTTCTCCTTGTGAGTGAGTACCAGTGGTCGCGGCCGTCGTAGACCCGCGCCAGCCGCTCGGGCGACCAGCCAGCCGCATAGAGTAGCAGGAGGCACCAGTTCCGCAGTGTCGCGCAGACGAGGCCGGAGCGCTCCCAGCGCCGCGCGCTCGTGTAGGCGCGGACGCGCGGAAAAGCCAGGCGGCCACGCTGGCCGAGTCGACGCATGAACTCCACGTCCTCCATCAGTGGGAAAGGGGCGAAGCCCCCGATGATTCCGTAGACTTCGCGTCTTACGAAGATTCCCTGATCGCCGTATGGCAGGCGGAGCAGCTGACAACGCAGCGCCACCCCCGCCTCGATCGGCCGGTAAGCCCAGCGCGGCGAGTCGACCGCGAAGCGGAACGCGCCGCCCAGGACATCGGGATCGAGGCTCTGCAAGACCGCCCCCCAGCCCGGCTCGAGCCGGGTGTCCGCGTGAAGGAAGACGAGCCAGTCCCCGTTGGCCTGGCGCGCCCCCGCATGCAGCTGCCGGCCACGACCCCGCGAAGCCCGGATCACGGTGGCGCCCGCTTGGGCGGCGACTTCGCTCGTCCCATCGCTCGAGCCGCCGTCGACGACGATCAGCTCGTCGGCCTCGGCGCGAACGGCCGCGAGCGCTCCAGGTAACAGGGCCTCTTCGTTCAGCGCCAGGATCACGACCGAGAGCCGGGCAGGCATCGTTTTCGCTTCAGAGCATCCGAAGCGGAATTGCGCCGGGCGCGAGTGCGGGTCCACGGCCCAGCGGTTGGAACGGTTTCCCGTCTCCGCCAAGGATCCCTGGCGGCCGTCCTGCGCGAATCTCCTCGTAGTAGCGGTCGCGGACACCCAGCCCGTTGACTTCGCACATCGCCACCAGCTTGTCGCCAATCGGCACGCGGAAGACGCACAGGTCGAGGCGTTCACGCCCCACGGGCGAACGCAACTCTTCGGGGCCCATGAACGAGTGGCTCACGATGTTGAAATGGTGGACCTTTGCCCGCCCGCGCAACAGCTTCCACGCCACGCCCACAGCTTTGCCATCGCCCATCTTCGAGGCCTGGTGCCAGAGATACGGCAGCACTTGGGTGAGCCAGAAATGCGGCGCCCGAGCGATCAAGCCGAGCAGCCGGGCGCGAGCCGTGGCGGGGCTGTCACGCCGGAACGAGGCGCCCCCGTAGCGTGCGAGATAGCTCTCGATGCTACGCTCGTCGATCCGGTCGCCCTGCATTCGCAGCGGATGGAAGGCTCCCTCGCGGCCGGGCTCATCGAACACGAAGCCGTGGACATAGCGGTTGCAGGCCGAGTGACCCAGCCACATCTGGCCCTTGCTCAGGAAGGCTGGATTCGAGGCCGGTCCGCAAAGGCCCTTGGCGGCCTCAGCCCACAACTCCTGGAGGCCCACTCCGCCCCCCAGACCCGGTTCGGTGCGGCCGACCTGCGCGATCGGTTGAAAGCTCAACATCTTGAAGGCATCGGCCAGCTTGACGACGCAGCGCACGGCATCAGCGACGCCCGCGAGGTTTTCGCGCGTGATCGTCATCGTCGTCGCAGCGACCAGCGGCAGACGGGTCTTCTTGCGTGCGGCCCGGATGATGCCTGCGAACTCCTCGCGCAGCGGGTTCAAAGCCGCTTCGGTCGTGGCATTCTTGTAAGTAGCGCCCGTCCGACCGCGCATCGTGGTGTCCACGTGGATGCTGATCTCGCGCAGCCCGCCTTCCTGCATCAGCCGCTCGAGCAGGCCGGGGCGACGGCGGAACGAATCGCCATGTGTCATCAGCATCGGGATGAGCCCGATCCCGTCAGCGTATCTCAGCAGCTCGATCTGCTCGGCCTCAGGCCGCAGCGTGACCTCTCCGTCCGTGAGTTGGAGATTGCCGTTGTTCCCGAGCAGCGGTCGCAGCTGCCGCATCTGGCGCTTGATGGCCTCGATCGGCAGAGCGGGTACGTGGTTCGCCTCTTCGCCGAGGTAGCAGCCGCGGCAGGCAAAGTCGCAGCGCGGCATCGCGCCGATCGTCGCGCCGCAGGGGTTGCCCTGGCGCCCGAACATCTGCTCGCCCGTGCGGAAGGCTGCCGGCAGGCTCTCCCAGCTGGCTCGCAGCGCATGCCTCGCTTCGGGAAGAACGGGCTTCCGCGCGACGTCGAAGAGCGCGCGCAGGGTCACTTGTTGGCTGGCGCTGCCGCCTGCTGTTGGCTGTTGAGCGTCCAATCGTAGTCGGTATGGACGAACTTCACCCTGCCGCCGGCGAGGAAGGCTCGCTCTGGACCCTCGGGGAAGAACTGCGACAGGTACTTCGCGATCGCCGCCTCGTCCTTCCCGAAATCCTGGGGATAGTACTTTGCCATGATCTGACTGGAGTAGAAGATGCCCTTGGCTACATCGATGCGGTTCTTCTTGGGCGAGCGCGTCAGAAATACGACCGCCTGGTCCTGGAGTTGTTCGTCGAGGCGCGCGCCCGCATAGGCCTCGCTTCGCAGCGGCGGGCAACTCATCGCGGCACACACGAGTGCGAAGTGGATGCGTGGCTCCTTGAATTGCTTGCGGATGATGTCGTGCTCGACGTTGTCGAGGTGGTGGAGCTGGCCGCCTGCCTTGACGAGCTTCTCCCGCCAGGGCCCGTGCGCCGCGATGCCCAGGGTCTTGTTGATGTTACGGATCGAGTTGTGCTCTTTGTGGTTGTTGATGAGCTGGATCGTGAAGGCGTTGTAGGTGTTGATCCAGAAGGCAAGCCGCTCCTGGTCCGACAAGCCCGCGGGATTCACCGCGTCGAGCGAGGCCAGGTAGGCGGCGAACTCCGGCGCCTTCTGGAAGGCGTCGTAGTCCAGCATCCCGTTCAAGACGTGCTTCTTGAGCAGCGCGTCGAAGCTCGAGTGGTCGACGATCGTCTCGGCGCGGGCGGCGGCGGGGGCCAACAGCGTGGCGAGCGCGAGGGCTGGTGGGAGCCTGATCCTGAGCGCTCCAGTCATCTCGGTTTCGTCCTCCTCTCACCCTTCTACGAACCGTTGCGAGCGATCGGATTATGGCATGGCCAAGGTCGCGGATAATACCGCCGTGAGCGCGTGCCTGCTCGCCCTGGCACTGGCCCTGGCCCCGGGGCCGGTGAACTCCGGGCGCGTCCTGATCATGACCGTCAGCGAGTTGCAACGCGAGCTTCCAGCGGCCTCAGTGCTCGACGCGCGCGAGGCAGCGGTCTTCGAGGCCGGCCACGTTCCGGGCAGCCGCGAGGTCAATTGGCAGGAATGGACCGCCGAGAAACCGGGCGCCCTCAGACTGCTCTTCGGAAACCCGGCGCTCTGGGGCAAACTCCCGGCGGCGGACAGCGCTCTCGGGGCGCGGCTTCGAAGGCTCGGTCTTTCGAACGGCCGACTCGTCGTCGTGATCGGCGATCCCGCGGGATGGGGCGAGGAGGGGCGGATCGCGTGGAATCTGCTCTACTGGGGAGCGAGCAGGGTCGCGCTGCTCGACGGGGGTTTCCCGGCGTGGCGCGCCGCGCGCCGGCCAATCGAAACCGGTCCCGGGTCCGCCGCGGCCCTCGGCGACTTCGAGGTGCGGCCGCGCGAGGAGCGTCGGATCCGGCTCGAGGCGCTGCGCTCGCGGCTCGGCCTGGTTCGCCTCCTCGACGCGCGCACGCCCGAGGAGTTTGCCGGCAAGACCATGCCGGGCCAGAGCCGCGGCGGGCACTTGCCCGGTGCGACACTGGTCGTGGCGCGTTCCCTGTATGGCCCCGACGGAGGCTTCGTGGATGCCAAGGCACTGCTGGCCGCTGGCGCCGATGACGCCCGCGAGCTCGTGACGTATTGCACCGGCGGCGTGCGCTCGGCGCTGCTCGCGGTCTTGATCGAAGCCCGCCTTGGCAGGATCGCCCGCAACTACGACGGCTCGCTCTGGGAGTGGTCCGCCGATCCAGCGCTTCCTCTTGTGGTGGAGCGATGACGACAGGCTCGCCCGCGCCGCGCCCGGAGCTCTTCACGGTGCCCTTCTTCGTCATGTGCTCGTTCACGTTCAGCGTGTTCCTGTCGGCCTTCATCCTGTTCCCGACGATGCCGTTTCGGATCGTCGCGCTCGGCGGCAGCCGCTTCGCGGCCGGCCTGTTCCTCGGCTTTCTCACCTACGCGTCGGCGTTTTCCGCGCCGCTCACCGGCGCCCTCGCCGATCGCTTCGGCAGGCGGCGCATGCTGGTCGTTTGCGGGGTCCTCCTGACGCTGCTCTCGGCGCTCTACGCGGCCACCCACAGCTACCAGGTGCCGCTGGCGCTCGCCCTGGTCCACGGCTTGTTCTGGTCGGGTCTGCTCTCGGCCTCCGCCGCTTACATGGCCGACATCATCCCGGAATCGCGTCGCGCCGAGGGCATCGGCTACTGGGGCCTCTCGACGATTGGCGCGATCGCCGTCGCGCCGTCGATGGGCCTGTGGCTGTTTCGCCAGGGCTGGCTCTGGGTGTGCGCCGCGGCCGGCATCTTCAATCTCGCCATGACGGGGATCGCGTGGTCGCTGCGTGAGACGCGGCTGGCGCATTCCGGCGCCCCGCTCTTCAGCCGCGAGCTCGTCGACTGGCGGATCATGAAGCTCGCCTTCACGCTGTTCCTCTACTCCTTCGGCTATGGTGGGATTACGAGCTTCTCGGCGCTCTACGCGGACTCGCTCGGCATCACTCCCAAGGGCATCTACTTCGTGGCGCTCGCCGCTGTCATCATCGTCTCGCGGCCGTTCTCGGGCCCGCTCGCGGATCGGATCGGGGCGCGCAGGGTGCTGCTGCCGAGCCTTGTGCTGATCGCCGCTGGCCTCGCGATCCTGCCGCTCAGCACGACGCGTGCGGGCTTGATCGCCTCCGCCATCGTCTTCGGTTCCGGCTTTGGAACGGCCTACACGGTATTCGTGACCCACACCCTGAAGCACGTGGATCCGGGGCGGCGGGGAGCCGCCTTCGGCGGGATCCTGGCGGGCTTCGACACCGGTATCGGAACCGGCTCGATCAGCATCGGCTTCCTGGCCGAACGCTTCGGCTTCGGCGCCGCGTTCGGCGTCGCTGCACTACTCGCCGCCTTGTCCTTGCCGTACTTCCTCGTCGCCGAAAAGCGCTGGCTGCTCCCGCCGCAAGCGTAGTTTGGCGCCCTGGCCTCAGGGCTCGCCGGGGGCCCACAGCCAGGCGGCGCCGCGGACGCCGCTCGCATCGCCGAAGCGCGGGCCCCTCAGAGGCGTGTCCACGCGATCGGAGAAGACGCAGCGGCCCCACAGCCGTGGCACGTTGTCGTAAAGGCGCGGGATCTTGGACAGGCCGCCGCCGAGGACGATCACGTCGGGGTCGAGGACGTTGATTACCGAGGCGAGCGCGCGCGCCAGGCGCTCTTCGTAACGCGCCAAGGTTGCCTCGGCCGCGGCGTTTCCCTCGCTCGCGAGGGCTACGATGGCCTCGGCGGGTGCTAGCGAGCCGGTGTGCCGCTCGTGATCCGCAGCGAGCCCAGGGCCCGAGAGCAACGTCTCGATGCAGCCGGCACGGCCGCAATGGCAGTCGGGTCCCGGCCACTCGTCCGGCCGCAGTGCGGGCAGCGGGTTGTGGCCCCACTCGCCGGCCACCGCATTGGGGCCGGTGAGGACCCGGCCATCGACCACGACACCTCCTCCGACGCCGGTGCCGAGAATCACGCCGAAGACGACGCGTGCCCCGGCAGCGGCGCCGTCGGTCGCCTCCGACAAGGCGAAGCAGTTGGCGTCGTTCGCGAAACGCACGGGCCGGGCGAGCCGCGCCGACAGATCGCGATCGAGCGGCTGGCCGTTGAGCCACGTGGAGTTCGCGTTCTTGACGAGGCCTGTGGCCGGCGAGATCGCGCCGGGCATGCCGACGCCGACGCTGCCGCTCTGGTAGGTGGCGCCTTCGAGTGCCGCCACTAGCCCCGCGACCCTCTCGAGCGTTGCCAAGTAGTCGTGGCGGGGCGTCGCGACCCGCTGGCGCGCGAGTTCTTCGCCCTGGTCATCGAGCGCGAGCGCCTCGATCTTGGTCCCGCCCAGGTCGACGCCGATGCGCATGCTCACTTTCGGGGGGGTACGCAGCCTTGCACCCCCCCGCGCCCTTCGGGCTCCCCCCCATGCCGCTCGCGCCCGAGTGAATCGGGCGAGACTTCGACAACCCGGGGGGGTACGCAGCCTTGCACCCCCCCGCGCCCTTCGGGCTCCCCCCCATGCCGCTCGCGCCCGAGTGAATCGGGCGCTCGCTGCTCTTCTGGCCCGCCGCTTTGGCCGAACACTGCCGCCGCGATCTTCACGGTGTTGGCGTGGATGCGCACCGTGTCGGCCGGCTCGGCAGCGTAGCCACCCGCCAGGGTCACTGCGATTGGCACGGCGGCGGCACGCGCGGCCTCGAAGACGCGGCGGTCGCGCTCGGCCAGCCCGGACAGTGTCAGGCCAAGGCCGCCGAGCATGTCGTGCTCGTACGGGTCCGCACCGGCGAGGTAGAAGAGCAGGTCGGGCCGGAAAGCGAGGGCCTTTCGCAGCGGCTCTTCGAGCGCCGCGAGGTAGGCGTCGTCGCGCGTGCCGTCCTCGAGGCCGACGTCGATCGTGTTGGCTGGCTTCTGGGCAGGGTAGTTGTGCGCCTGGTGCAGCGACACCGTGAAGGTGTCCTTGTCACCGCCCAGGATCGCGCCCGTGCCGTTGCCCTGGTGCACGTCGAGGTCCACGATGGCGATGCGCACGAGTTCGCGAGAGGCGCGCAGCGCCGCCGCCGCGATCGCCACGTCGTGGAGCAGGCAGAAGCCTTCGCCGTGATCGGGATACGCGTGATGGAATCCGCCGCCGAGCAGGATCGCGCAGCGGTCCCGGCGAGCCAGGCGCCCGGCGAGGATGGCTCCCCCCGCGGCGTGAAAGAACGCCTCCACCAGCGAGCGCGACCACGGCACCTCGAGCGTCCGGGTCTCGATACTGGTGAAGTCGCCGCTCTCGATCTTGCGCAAGTATTCGGAGGTGTGAACGCGGCGTGCGTCCTCCTGGGTCGCAGGCGAGGGCGCCACGAAGTCGGCCTCGGTGGCGACGCCGGTCTCCAGCAGCCGCTCACGCACCAGCCGGTACTTGTGCGCGGGGAACACGTGCGGCCCGAGATCCACGCTGAACTTCGGGTGAAACACAAGCTTGAAGGGGAGCACCAAGGCTCCAGATTCTAGGCCACGTCGGCGATGCGTTCGAGCTTTTCGCGCTGGCCGAGCCGGTAGAAGCGACGCGCCTCGCGGCACAGCTCGGGCAGGCGCGACGCCTGCAGCAGGCCCCGCTCGAGCCAGCCACAGTAGCGGTCGGCCAGGCGACTCGCCGCGTGGTAGCGCTCGACGCGCTCGGCCGTCACGTCTTCCCGCAGTCGATAGCGACGGAACAGGAGCCCGCGCAGCTGCTTCGAGACGGCGCCTTCGTTCTGCAGCGACAACAAGCACGTGGCGGTCAGATACTTGTCCACCTCCCCCTGCAGCTCGAGCTCCAGCTCGGTGATGGTGCGCCCGCTGCGCGCGCAGAACAGCAGGTACAGGAAGTGGCTCACCTCTTCGGTCAGGGCGCACAGGGCGGACAGGTTGCCGTCGTCGAGCCGCACGCGTGGATCGCTGCGGGCGAGGCTCTCGCGCACCGTGTCCCCGAGCACGACGCCGAGCGCTACGTCCTCGCCGTGCTGCGCGAGCAGCGTGCGGCTTCCGAGCCCCGGCAGAGCCGCCGAGGCGTTTTCAGGGATCAAGAAGTCGGTCACGGGGGCTTCGGCGTCGAGGGCGTAGATTGCCTCGAGGCGTCTCTGGACCTCGACGAGCAGGCCGTCAGGGAGCGCGTCCATCAATGACGCACGCTTTCGGAGCCGACGACCGGGGTGACGCCCTGCTCGGCCAGTAGCAGCGCGGCACGCCGGCTGCCCGTCGCCAGCCAGCGCTCGTAGAGGCGGACGAGCGAAGCCGGGTGGGCGAGCCGGCTCTGTTCCGAGACCTCGGCCAGCACGTCGGCGAACTGCGAGAAGCGCCGCGCCAGCTCCGCGAACACGTCGGGGCCGAAGGCGAAGGGCGCTTCCTGCCCGAGGCAAGCGTAGGCGCGGCCGCCCATGGACCGGTAGTAGCCGAGATCGAGCTTGCCGTCGACGCTCTCCGCGAAGAAGCCGGAAACGAACAGCGCGCTGTCGCCGAGCAGCCGGAGCAGGCGCGAGCGTTCCTGGCGCGGGGCTTGGGCGGCGCGGGCGTAGAGGAGCGCCAGCGGCATCGTGTCGTAGCGATCTTCGCTCGCTGGCAGCGCGTCGCCGCGCACGCACGCGGCCAGCAGGTTGACGAGGTAGTACTCGGTGAAGGCGGAGGTGTTCACCCTCTGATGCTCCATGGCCTTGCCGAGCTGTTCCCGGAAGAATTCCACCGGCGTCTCACCACGCACGAGATTCTCGGACATGCCATGCCTCCTTCAGCCCGGCGCGCTCCCGCTCGTACCCAGATGCACAGAGCGTGCTAGCAGACACCCACTGTGACTGCTGGTTTCCAAGGCTCGTGCGATCAAGCAATTGCGAGGAATGACCGGCCGTGGCAAGGGTCCAGCAGCCGTTCCCTACGTCACCTCCCGTGAGAAGAAACTGCCCAGCCGCCTCATTCCGGCACGCGCCAAGCCTGGCCCAGGAGCGCCGCGTGGTCGACCATGATGCAGCGGTCCATCACGACGCTGAGGCCTGCCGCTCGTGCTCGTTGCGCTGCCGTCTCGTCGATGCAGTCGAACTGAAACCACAGGGCCAGGGCCTTGGCTGTGAGTGCGTCTTCGGTCACTGCGGCGAGCTCCTCGCTGCGCCGGAACACGTCGACGAGATCGACGCCGCCGGGGATATCCTGCACGCGGCGGTAGACCCTCTGGCCGAGGATCGCGTCCTCGCGCGGATAGACCGGGATCACGCCGTAGCCTCGCCCCAGCAGGTAGCGCGCCACGCGGTTCGAGTCGCGGTGGGGCTTGGGCGAGAGCCCGACCAGGGCGATCCGGCGAACGCGCTCGAGCAGCGCGCGGATCTCCGCCTCCTCGGGATTACTGAACAAAGGTTACTTTGTTGATCTCGCGGAGCGTCGTAGCGCCCGCGAAAGCGCGCTCGAGCGCCGACTCGCGCAGGAACGTCATCCCCTCTTCGCGCGCGGCCTGCTTGATTTCCGCGGCGGGCCTGCGGTCGAGGATCATCTGGCGGATCCGGTCGGACATGTCGAGCAGCTCGGCAATGGCCGTGCGTCCACGGAAGCCGGTGCCACCGCAGGCGTCGCAGCCCACCGGTTCGAAGAACACCTGTTCGCCGTAGATGTCGGGATCGAGACCCGACTCGCGCAGCAGCGCCTCAGGCGTGGGGGCCGCGCGCTTGCAGGCCGCGCACAGCAGCCGCACCAGGCGTTGCGCCATGATGCAGTTGAGCGCGGAGACGAAGTTGTAGGGCTCGACGCCCATGTGGATGAAGCGGCCGATCACGTCGAACACGTTGTTGGCGTGGACCGTGGTGAAGACCAGATGGCCCGTGAGCGCCGACTGCACGGCGATCTGTGCGGTCTCCGGGTCGCGCACCTCGCCGACCATGATCTTGTCGGGGTCGTGGCGCAGGATCGAGCGCAGCCCGCGCGCGAAGGTGAGCCCTTTCTTCTCGTTGACGGGCACCTGCGTGATGAGCGGGATCTGGTACTCGACCGGATCCTCGATGGTGATGATCTTGTCCTCGGGCGTCGCGATCTCGGAGAGCGCCGCGTACAGTGTCGTCGTCTTGCCGCTGCCGGTCGGCCCGGTCACGAGCACCATGCCATACGGCTCGGTGATGTACTTGCGCAGCTTGCGCAGGTCCGATTCGGCAAAGCCCAGCACGTCGAGGCGCAGGTTGCGGAAGGCCTCGTTCAGCGATTCCTTGTCGAGCACGCGGATCACCGCGTCCTCACCGTGTATCGAGGGCATGATCGAAACCCGGAAATCGATCGTCCGGCCCTTGACGCGCAGCCGGAAGCGGCCGTCCTGGGGCACGCGCTTCTCGGCGATGTCGAGCTCCGACATGACCTTGATGCGCGACAGAATCGTGTCGTGGTGGCGCTTGTCGAGCGGCTCGAGGGCGGCATACAGGACGCCGTCGATCCGGTATTTGACCAGCACCTCGCGGTCCTTGGTCTCGACGTGAATGTCCGAGGCGCGCCGGTCGATCGCCCCGATCACCACCGAGTCCACCAGCCGGACGATCGGGCTCTCGGCCGGGAGCGTCGCGAGATCCACGGCCTCGGCGTCGTCCTCGGCCACGAGCTGGAGCCGGAGCGGCTCACTCGCCTGCTCGAGCAAGAGCTCGCCGCCGCGGTGGCGCTTCAGAATCTCGGCCACCCGCTCCAGCGGAGCCACCACGGCGTCGATGGGCCGGCCCAGGTGGAACTCGGCTTCGTCGATCTTGAGCGGGTCCTCGAGCCCGCCGAACGCCAGCACCAGCCGCGCGCCACGCCGTCCGACCGGCACGCAACGGAAGCGCACCAGAAACTCGAGCGGCGCTTCATTCCACAGCAGCGGGTCTTCGGGAAGGCGATCCAGGGGATCGAAGGGGAGGCGGAGGGCTTCGGCGGCCGCTTGCGGGTCGCGCATCCGTCGTGATCGTAGCACGGCGGCCGTCGTCCACCTCGACGGCCGGCGCGAAGGGCTGAGGTTTTCATTTTCGACGCTCCTGTAAGAGCATCATGGCGAGCATGGCTTCTCCCATACTGAACCTCAACGCGCCGGTGACGCGCCCTTCTTTTCAATTTCGATCGGCACTCTGTCTGCCTCTCGTTCTTGCGATGCCCTTGTCGTCCTCCGTGGCTTGCTCCAGCGGGGGCGAGGCGTTCCGGGGCCCCGTCCGGCTCGTCGAGCTGGCGGACGCCACCGGCAGGCGCCCGCGCCTGGGCGAGCTCGCTACCGGTGGCCAGACGCGGCGAGCGCTCCTCGCCTCGACGCGCTTCACGACACGCCTTCCGGCGAAGCCGCTCCTGACCTATGGCGTGGCGGTGTCTTGGTCGGGAGCGCCTGGAGAAGCACCCGGCTGGGCTCGGTTCGCCGTACGCGCCGGCGGCCGGACGCTGGACGAGCGCACGCTCAACCCACGCGAAGCGCGCGGCTTCCGCGACGTGAGCCTCGTTCTGGCGGGGCTCGGTCGCGAAGCCACCATCGAGTTCGACGTGCGCCTGACCGATCGCCAGGGGCGCACGCTCCCGACGCCGCCGCAGCTCCAAGCGGGCTTCGGCGAACCGACGCTCCACGATCTCGGCGCGTACGGCCGGGCGAAGGGCGTCCTGCTCGTCTCGATCGACACGCTGCGCCGCGATCACGTTTCGGCCTACGGCTATCGCAGGCCCACGACGCCGCGCTTCGATGCCCTGGCGCGCACGGGGGCGCTGTTCGAGGACGCTGTGAGCGTCTCGTCCTGGACGCTTCCCGCCCATTTGTCGCTGCTCACTTCGGTCGACCCCGCCGTTCACGGCGCCACCGCCATGGAACGCGGCTTCGCCCGCAACCTCGAGACGCTGCCTGCGGCACTGAAGAGCGCCGGCTTCGCGACGCAGGCGATCACGAGCCACCTGTACGTTTCTGCGGTCTATGGGGTCGATGCGGGCTTCGATCAGCTGGACTTCCATCAGGACCGGCGCGCCAAGGACGTCGCCGACCGCGCCATCGCGCTGCTCGATCGCTTCGGCGACCGACCGTTCTTCGTGTTCCTTCATCTCTACGATCCGCACTGGCACTACGATCCGCCCGAGGCGCAGCGGAAGCTGTTCGCGGCCCCCTACGCGGGCTCGCTCACCGGTCTGTGGCAGGACTTCTCGAGGCGCGACCGCGCGAGCCTGAGCCAGGCCGACCTCGAGCATCTCCTCGCTCTCTACGACGCCGAGATCCGCTTTGCCGACGACGAGCTGGGTCGCGTGCTCGACCACATGAAGCTGCGAGAGTTGGACCGCGGCACGCTGGTCGTCATGACCTCGGACCACGGCGAGGAGTTCCTCGAGCATGGCTCTTGGGAACACCAGAAGACGCTGTATGAGGAGGTCATCCGGATCCCCCTCGTCGTCGCGGGCCCCGGGGTGGGTCCGCGCCGTGAGCCGGCGCAGGTCAGCCTGCTCGACGTGGCCCCCACCATCCTGGCATGGCTCGGTGTCGAGCCGCCCAGCAGCATGCGCGGCCGCAACCTGCTCGGGGTCCTGTCCGCGGCCGACGCCTACGGCGAAACCGAGCAGACGCCCGACGGGGCCCGCAAGCTGTTCTTGCGAGCCGGCGCGGGCCGCTACAAGGCGGTCTTCACCCTCGAGCCTGTCACGCCGACGCTCCGCTCGGAGGAGTGGTACGACCTTGCGACCGACCCGCACGAGGAGCGGAGCGTGCGGCCGCCCGTCAGCATCGCAGCAGCGATCCACGACCGGGCGCTCGGCCGTTGGCGCGCCGCGCACGCCTCCGGCACCAAGGCGCCGGCGGTTTCGCTGGCACCCGAGCAGCGCGAAAGGCTCAAGGCGCTCGGTTACATCGCTCCCTAGCCTCAGAGCTCCGATACGAGCTCGCCGATGAACGGCCCCCACGTGCCAACGGAAGCGGGCCCCTGGAGTCGATCCGTCTGGAACAGGGCCTCCAACGCTTGGGACGTTTACGGCGGCGTGCCTGGCTCGCCGGGCTGCGCGTCGCTTCGTGGCGCGAGCAGTCGCTCCAATTCGGTCTGCATCCGCTGGCGCACTTCGCTCATGAGCTTCGAGTCGATGAGGTTCCGAAGCTCAGCAGGATCCTGCCGAAGATCGTAGAGCTCATTCATTCCTTCGAGCTCCCGATAGCGGATGTACTTGTAACGCTCCGTCCGCACAGCCTCGTAGCCCATTTTCAAAATGCGCGGAAACACGATGTCGGTCGTGTACTCGATCAGAAAGGAGCGGCGCCAGTCCGCTGGCGTTCCCTCGGAGATGAAGAGCGGAATCAGGGAGCGTCCGTCGATGCCGGGGAGAGCCGTGGCGCCCGCCAGATCCAGGATCGTGGGCGCAATGTCGATCGTGAGAACCTGGCCCTCAGGCTGGGCGCCTGCGCGAACGACCGGCGGATAGCGAATCAGCAGGGGCAGCCGGATCGACTCCTCGTAGGCGAGACGCCGCTCTTCGCTCAGGCCGTGCTCCCCGTAGAAGTAACCGTTGTCGCCCACCAGAATGACCACGGTCTTGTCCAGGGCGCCCAGCTTGTCGAGCGTCTCGATGATGCGGCCGAGGCCCTCGTCGACCGCGGCCAGCATCCTCAAGCGGTCGCGGATCGTGTCGTCGGGTGTCACGGTGCCCTTGCCAAGCGGCGGCAGACCTTCGAGGCGGCGCTCGAGGGCCGGCTTGCCGCGTGGCGGAACGCCGTAATTGTCCCGTCGGGGCAGGCGTGCGTCCGCGTACAGCTTCTTGTGCCGTTCAGCTGGAACGAAACCGCCTTCGCCGATCGGCACCGTGGTGCCATCCGCCCGCTGGACGATGTTCGGATGGAGCGCCTTGTGCGACAGCATCAAGAGGAACGGCACGTCGCGGCGCTGTCCAATGAAGCTCAGCGCGCGCTCGGTGAAGATGTCCGTCACGTAGCCAGGCACGCGTGCCAGACGCGCGTTCTCGTACAGTTCGGGGTCTGTCGCCTCGCCCTGGCCTTTCATCGCCACCCAGTAGTCGAATCCCGGTCTCGGCGTGGGGTCGTTCCCCATGTGCCACTTGCCGATGAAGCCGGTGTTGTACCCCGCGCCGTGGAGCTGTCGCGCGAAGGTTTGCAGTTCGTGACTTCGCGCGCTGCGTTCGGTGTTGTCGAGGATCCCGTGGTGGCGCGTGTGGAGTCCCGTCAGGATGTTGGCGCGGCTCGGAGAACACAGCGGCGTGACCGCGAAAGCGTTCTTGAACTGAGCGCCTTCGCGAGCCAGGCGGTCGATGTTCGGCGTCCGCGCGAAAGGATGACCCGCCGCACCGATGTCATCGAAGCGGAGGTCGTCGACCACGACGAGCAGGACATTCGGTCGGCCCTGCGCGGCGCCGTTGCTAGCGCACGCGAGAAGGGAGAAAAGTCCGAGCGTGAGAGATCTGCGCGTGCGGGAGGTCGCGTGTTTCACAGGTGGCGCAATGCTATGCGCTTCGATCCCGGCCGACTACTCGTCCGCCCGGCTGACGCACGCGTCGCAAACACGCGTGGGAGTCGGCTCGGCACGTTAGAATCCCCAAGGTGGGTCCGACGCCGTCCAAGACGAACGCGGTTCCTCCCGCCGCAGGGCCCAGTGAAGGAACGTGACACATCTTCCGGCTAGCGTTGGACGCTACGAGATTCGCGGCGAGCTGGGGCGCGGCATGATGGGCATCGTGTACGAGGCCCATGACCCCGCGCTCGGGCGCGACATCGCCCTCAAGACCATTCAGCTCGCCTTCAGCGTCACCATCGAAGAGCGCGAGACCTTCGAGAAGCGCTTCCTCACCGAGGCACGAGTCGCCGCCGCGCTGTCGCACCCCGGCATCGTCGTCGTCCACGACGTGGGCCGGGACCCGGAGACGGGCACGCTGTTCATGGCGCTGGAGCGGCTGCAAGGCCGCGCCCTCGACCGCGTGATCGCCGAGCGCGGGGCGCTCCCCTGGCGCGAGGCGGCTGCCATCATCGCGCGCGTCGCAAGGGCGCTGCATCACGCGCATGCCAGGGGCGTGATCCACCGCGATGTCAAGCCGGCCAACATCATGATTCTGCCGTCGGGCGGTCTGAAAGTCATGGATTTCGGGATCGCCAAACTCGAAACCTCCCAGCTCACGGCGGCGGGCCAGTTCTTCGGCACCCCCCTCTACATGTCGCCCGAGCAGGCCCGCTCTGGGAAGCTCGACGCTCGATCCGACCAGTTCTCGCTCGGCGCGCTGCTCTACGAACTGCTCACGGGCCAGAAGGCGTTCGCCGGAGAGAGCGTCACGGGGGTCCTCCTCCGGGTCGTCAGCCACGACCCCCCGCCGCTCCGGTTACCTGGCCTGCCGGACGGCCTGCCGAACGTCGTGGCGCGATGCCTTGCCAAGGACCCGTCGGACCGCTATCCGGACTGCAACGCGCTGGCGGAGGACCTCGAGGATCTCCAGGCGGGCCACACACCTCGACACGCCCCCGCCACGGGGAGCGGCGCCGACTCGGCTATCCCCGACCTTGCTGCGGCTCTCGAAGGTCTCGTCTCTCCAACTCCTGCGCCCCAGACGTCGAGCCGGCCCGCCGTGGCCGCACACTCTCGCTCCGAGCCTTCAGCCCCAGCGCCGACCCAGCGGGGACGCCTGCCAGGCTCGGCGTTCCTGCCGTACGTCGTGGCTGCGGCAGTGCTCCTTGCGGTCTTTCTGCTGGCGCCGCGTGGCTCGAGATCGCCCGACTCGACGACTTCGGGGCCAGCGGCGCCCGCCCCGACGTTGCCACCGCCCGCCGATGTCGCGCGGCTTGCCATCAGCTTCGAGCATTCGCTCAAGCAGGGCTCACTCCAGGTCTCCGTAGACGACGAGGTCGTGATCGAGCAGGCGCTTGACAGCCGCGTGACCAAGAAAGTGCTGTCTCTGCGGTGGAGGAAAGGCTCCGTGACCGACAGCCTGGACCTCGCACCCGGCAAGCACGAAGTGCGGGTCCGCGTCGCCTGGGACGACAACGTCAAGACGGAGGGCATCTGGGCCAACTTCGAGCCCGGCAAGGTGCGTAGGCTCAAGGCCAAGCTGGGCGGGTTCGCCGGCATCAGGCAGGGCCTTTCACTCGAATGGCAATGAACCAGGCTCCTCCAAGTCGAATCGACCGCTACGAGATTGTCGGCGAGCTGGGGCGAGGGATGATGGGCGTCGTCTACGAGGCGCGCGATCCGCTGCTCGGCCGGCGCGTGGCGCTCAAGACGATCCGCGTCGCGGTCGGGATGGAGGAGCAGTACCGAGAGGAGTTCCAGAAACGCTTCTTCTCCGAGGCGCGGGCGGCGGCGAGCCTCTCGAACCCGGGTATCGTGCTGGTCTACGACGTCGGCGCCGATGCGAATACGGGCGAGCTGTTCCTCGCCCTCGAATACCTCGAGGGACGCAGCCTCGACGCCGTGCTTCGCGACGGCAAGCTCGCGTGGCGCGACGCGCTGCGCATGCTGGGCCAGCTCTCAGAGGCGCTCCACCACGCCCACTCCCAGGGCGTGATCCACCGCGACGTCAAGCCGGCGAACATCATGGTCCTCGCGTCGGGCCAGCCGAAGCTGATGGACTTCGGCATCGCCAAGATCCAGGGCTCGGCGCTCACCACGGGCGGACGCTTCTTCGGGACGCCCTGCTACATGTCCCCCGAGCGGGCCGGGGGAAACCCGGTGGACGCGACCAGCGACCTCTTCTCGCTGGGCGCGGTTCTCTTCGAGGCCGTCACCGGCCAACAGGCCTTCTCGGGCCCGAACCTTGCGAGCATCATGACGCGCGTCGCCCACGACGACCCGCCCCCACCGACGACACTCGTGCCTGGCCTGCCCCCGGGCCTCGATCACGTAGTCGCGCGCTGTCTGGCGAAGGACCCAGCGCAGCGCTACCCGAACGGAAGGTCGCTGGCCGAGGATTTGGAAGACCTGCTAGCCGGGAGGCGTCCCCGCCACGCATCGGAGTGGGGTCCGGCCAGGCCTTTACCCGAGGCCGACCCCGTCCAGGCGCCGAAGGGCGACGATACGGCACGCCGCGGCTCCGCGGGCGCGACCCGGGCCTTCCCGCCCGGCAAGCGCGTCTCGCTCGCGATTCTTTCGGGGCCGCGCCAGGGGGACGTCTTCCTGCTCAGCCGTCCTCAGGCCCTGATCGGTCGTGAGGGCGGCCACGCCGGCGCCGACCTGGAGCTGCCCGACGCCGAGGCCTCCCGCGCTCACGCCATGCTGGAGTGCTACGGTTCTCGTATCGTCGTGCTCGACCTGGGAAGCACCAACGGGACTTTTGTCGGTGAAGAGCGAATCACCGAGCAAGCGCTCGAGGACCAAGGTGAGTTCCGGATCGGGCGGACGGGCATCATGCTCATCCTCGCCGATCAGGACTGATGTCTGGATGCGAACTCCGGCACCCGAACCCTAAGCGAGCCGGGCGTCAGCTCAACTTCACGGACACCAACTTCGACACGCCCGGCTCCTCCATGGTCACGCCGTAGAGCTGGTCGGCGATCTGCATGGTCTTCCGGCTGTGGGTGATCAGCACGAACTGGGTCTGCGCCTTGAGGCCTTCGAGCATGCGCACGAAGCGGCCAATGTTCGCGTCGTCGAGCGGTGCGTCCACCTCGTCGAGGATACAGAAAGGCGACGGCTTGTACTGGAAGATCGCGAACAACAGCGCGATCGCCGTCAGCGCCTTCTCGCCGCCGGAGAGCAGCATCACGCTCTGGAGGCGCTTGCCGGGCGGCTGGGCCATGACGTCGATGCCGCTCTCCAGCAGGTCCTCCTCGTCGATCAGCGACAGGCCGGCGGTGCCTCCGCCGAAGAGCTGCTTGAAGATCTCGCCGAAGTGCTGGTTGATGACGGCGAAGGCTTCCTGGAAGCGCTCGCGCGAGGCCTTGTCGATGCCCTTGATGGCACGCTCGAGCTCCCCGATCGAGTCCAGCAAGTCCTGGCGCTGCGCAGACAGGAAGCTGTTCCGGTCCTCGAGTTCCTGGGCCTGCTCGACGGCGAGCACATTGACCGGTCCCATCTTTTCGAGGCGTTCGCGGAACTCCTGGATCTGAAGCTCGAGCGTCTCGAGGTCCTTCAGCCCGTCTTCGTCCGTCAGGGCTGCCGCCGCCTCGGCCGAAGTCTGGCCCAAGGCCTGGTGGCATTCGCGCGCGAGGTGGTCGAGGTCGGACCCTGCGCGCGCCCGCTGGATCTCCAGCTCCGAGAGCGCCTCGCGCAGCGTCAGGCACTCGCGGCGGCGCTCCTTCAGCGCCTGTTCCCGGCCTTCGATCTCGTTGCGGATATCGCGGACGCGGTCCTCGGCGAGGGCCGTCTCGCTCACGACACGCTCGCGCTCGCCGAGGGCCGCGGCCAGCAGTCGCTCGCACTCGGCGAGTTCCGCGCTGATCTCGCGCTGGCGAACTTCCATTGCGTCGCCGCGTTGCCGGGCCGCGGCGATCCGTGCCAGCAACTCCTGGTGGTCCTGCGCCAGCCGGCGGGCTTCAGCCGCGGCGGCGGTCACGCGTTCGCGGAGCGCAGCAAGTTGCTCGCGCGCTCCTCCGGCGCGCACCTGGGCGGCGTCCGTCGCGGCGCGGGCCTCGGCGACGGCAAGGCCCAGCGCCGCGAGCCGCTCGGTCCCGGCCAGGCGTTCGGCCTCGGCCGTGACCAGCGCCTGCTCGATCTCGGCCTGGCGCACCGCGGCCGCGCCGCGTTCCTCCTCGGCCTGGCGCCTTTCGGTGTGGAGCACCGTAGCCTTGCGTTCGATGCGAGTCAGCTCTTCGGCCGCGACACCCAGGTCGTGGCGGATCGCTACGAGCTCCTTCTCGGCCGAGTGGATGCGACCCTCCAGGCCGCGGGCCTCGGCAAACGCGCTTTCGGCGATGCCGGCCTGCTCCGCTTGGCCGAACCGGGCGGCGCCGAGAGCCGGCTCGATCTCGGCCAGGCGCGCCGTGAGCTCGCGGATCTCGCGCCGAGGCGCCAGCAGCCCCTTGACCGCGCGGCCACCCTCGAGCATGCAGCCGCGGAGCGTCTCGCCGGAGAGCGTCACGCACGGGATGGCCGGCTGGCGCGACTGCACGTCGAGGGCGTCCTCGAGCGACGCAAACACCAGGGCGTTCGGAAGCGAGGCGCGTACCTCCAGTGCGTAGGGGCCGCTCACGCGATACAGGTCTGAGAGCAGCGCCTTCACTGCTGGCTCGGCACGCTGCACGTCACGCAGGCGCTCGCAATCGAGCTCCTGGCGCGCAGAAGCGAGCGGCAGGAACGTCCCGCGGCCCGCGCCGCTAGCTTGCAGGTAATGGATGCCGCGGATCGCGGTGGCCGCGTCCGGGATCAGGATCGCCTGCAGTCGATCGCCCATGAAGGCCTCGACCGCGCGTTCGTGGGCGGAGTCGGTTTCCATCCCGTCGGCGACGACGCCCAGCACCTCGAGCCCTGCTGGCTTCTGGAGCAGGGCGCGGACGCCCTCGTCGAAGGCGGAGTGCGTCGCGACCATCTCCTGAAGCGACGCGAGCCGGCCCGCGAGCGAGTCGCGCTCGCTTTGCATCGCCTCGGCGTCGCGGGCGTGGGACTCGGCCTTCGCCCGGGCTGCGTCGGCGCGAGAGGCTGCTGCGGCGCGCCCCTGGCCCAGTTCGGCGACGAGCGCGTCCGCCTCACGGTGAAGCACCTCGGCGTCGGCGCGCAGCGTGGTGACGCGCGTTCGCTCGCGCTGCAACTCGTCCGTCTCGGCCGCGAGCTTCAGCAGCTCGGCGGACGCCCGCTCCGCGCTGCCCGAGACGGATTCGCGCACGTTCGAGAGCGCCGCGATCCGGCCCAACGTCGTGATCTGCTGCTCGCGTGCGGCTTCCTGTCCGGTCTCGGTCTCGGCCTGCCGCGCGAGGCGATCTTGCAGCCCGGCCTCCGCTCTGCGCGCCTCGGCTTCGGCGGCGTCGAGCTCGGCGGAAAGACGCGCCTCCTCGGCTCGCGCGCCGTCGAGTGACACCGTGAGCGGCGCCACGCGCGCCTCGAGTTCGGCGGCCTCCTGGCGGGCCGCCCCCGCGCGCGACTCGGCGTCGGCGATCTGTTCCTTGCAGTAGCCGCTGCGCCCCTGATGGCGGTCGATGCTGAGGGTCAGCTCGTTCAGGCGGCCACGGACCTCTTCGAGTCGCCCCTCTTCCGCGTACAGCCCGGTCCGGCGCGCCTCCATCTGCGCTTCTTCGGTCTCGAGCGTGAGCGACACCGCCTGCTCGCGCTCGGCGGCGGCACGGTGCCGTGTTTCGAGCGAACGCAGCAGAGCTTCGAGACCGGCGAAGCGGCGCCCGAACAGCACGCGCTCGACGCCCTGCATCTCCTCACGCAGCGCGCGGTAGCGGCGCGCCTTGCCGGCCTGACGCCTCAGGCTGTCGAGTTGCTTCTCCAGCTCGTGGACGATGTCGTTAACGCGCAGCAGGTTCTGTTGCGCGGCTTCGAGCTTGAGCTGTGTTTGCCGCCGCCGCGCCTTGTACTTCGTGATGCCCGCGGCCTCTTCGATGAGCGCGCGCCGATCCGCCGGCTTGGTCGAGAGGATCTGGCCGATCTTGCCCTGCTCGATGATCGAGTAGGCCTTGGAGCCGAGCCCGGTGTCCATGAACAACTCGTGCACGTCGCGCAGCCGGCACAGCTTGCCGTTCATCAGGTACTCGCTGGTGCCATCGCGATACAGCCGGCGCGTCACGACGCATTCGGGGTTGCCGTCAGGGCTGTTGCCATTGAGGCCCGAAACCTTGAGGTTGACCTCGGCCATGCCCAAGGGCTGGCGGGACTGGGTACCCGCGAAGATCACGTCATCCATCGAGGCCCCGCGCAGGCTCTTGGCGCTCTGTTCGCCCAGCACCCACGAGATCGCGTCGGAGATGTTGCTCTTGCCGCAGCCGTTGGGGCCCACGATCCCGGTAACGCCCCCCTGAAAGTCCACTTCCTGTTTGTCGCAAAAGGACTTGAAGCCAACGATCTCGACCTTCTCGAGACGCATGAAAACCCCTAGATATTGTGTACTGGAGGGACTCTAGCACAAGGAAAAGGGGTAATCCAGATCCAAATAAACCCCTGTTTTCCCGCGTGTTAGCATGCCTACCGAAGGTTCGGGAGAGGAGGCCTTGAAATGAGGAGCACCACCCACGCTGTGATGCTGGCGCTCGTGATTGCGATCCCGGGGTCTGCCGAAGAAAAACAGAAGAAGCCAGCACCACCCCCGGCCGCTGTCTCGGTCGAGGAGCTCTTGAAACAGGCCGAACAGGCCGTGGCCTCGGGCGATGTGGCCGGCGCCGCTGAGCTGCTGCGCAAGGCCGCCACGCATCCCTCGGCCACCGGCGAGCCCGCGTTGCGACTCGGGCGGGTGCTCGAGAGCACGCTCGATCTCGATGGCGCGATGGACGCGTACAAGACCGCGGCCGACAAGCTCGCGGGCCCTGCGCGCGGCGAGGCCCTGGGGCGCCTCGCCGTCGTACAAGAGATGCGGGGAAGCGCGGAGGCGGCAGCCACTGCGGCCGCTGCCGCTGCTGCCGATCCCAACGGTGTATTCCCGACGATCGCGCTTTCCCGCGCGCGTGCGCGGGCCGGTCAAGCGGACGAGGCCGTGGCCCTTGCGCAGAAGGCCGTCGCCGCCGGTGGCGGGCCGGCAGCCGCCTCGGCGCTCGGCTACGCGCAGGAGGCGCGTGGCGACATGGCCGCCGCCGAGGCCGCCTACCGTGAGGCGGCCGCGGATCCGGCGGGCCGCATCGCTGGCAACCTCGGTCTGGCACGCGTCCTGCGCAAGACAGGCCGCGCTGCCGAGGCGGAGCCGCTCCTGAAGCAGGTGCTCGAGGAGGCGCCGGGCGCCGTGGATGCGTACAAGGAATCGGCGCGGGTCAAGATCGCGCTGCGCCGCCCCGACGAGGCGATGGGGGATGCCTCGACGGCCGCCGCGCTGGCCGAGAGCGATCCCGAGGCGCAGCGTCTCGTGCAGGAGGTGATCGTCGCCAAGGCGCTCGCCGACGTCGCCGCCAATCAGATCGACATCGCGATCCAGGACCTGACTGCGCTGCGTGACAAGAACCCTGACTTCGCACTCGCGCGCGTGGGACTCGCCAAGGCGCTGATCGCCAAGCGGCAGCCCGATGCAGCGCTCGCCGAACTGCAGAAGGCCGTGGAGATCGAGCCCGGCCTTGCCGAGGCGCAGTTTCAGCTGGGCTTCGTCCAGCACGCGCTGAAGGGCAATGCCGCGGCTGCCGTCGGGCCTTACGAAAAGGCCGTCGCGGCGGAAGCGAGCAACGTCGCCTATCGCACCAACCTCGGCGCAGCGCTCGCCGCCTCCGGCCAGTACGAGCGTGCGGTGGCCGAGCTGAGCAGGGTCACGCAGACGCCCGGCTACGATCGCGCCGACGCGTGGATCTATCTCGGGCAGGCGCACCTGCAGGCGAAGAAGTACAAAGACGCCATCCCGCCCCTCGAGAAGGCCGTCGCGATCGCAGCTTCCGCCGAGCAGGCCTGGGCCTATCTCGGCTGGTGCTACTTCGGCCTGAAGGACGCCGACAACTTCAAGAAGGCGGCGGGCAAGGCGCGCGCCCTTGGCTACAAGGAGCCGACGCTTCTACAATATCTGCAGCGCATCGAGGGAGGGGAGCCGATCAAGTGAACCGAACTGTTCTCGTCGCCGTCGTGATGCTGGCCGCTGCGTGCAAGCTGCCGCCGAAGCCGAAGGAGGAGGGCCCCAAGGGCGTGGCGGCGCCCAAGCTTGCTCCCATTTCGGTCGATGACCGCGTTCTGCGGGAGGCGCGCGCGGCCAAGAGCTCGTTCCTCGAGGGCCGCTTCGATTGCGCGGCGCTGAAACGGGGCCTGCCTGCGGCCCTGGCGCTCGTGGACGAGGTCCAGCCGAAGACCACGACCCAGGCCGGCCGCGATGCCCTCGAGGCGATGAAGCAGGAGATGCGGGACGCCGTCGCCGGCTGTTCGTCGTAGCGCATAAAGGTCCGCCCCGCCTCCCCGCGCCAATTCCAACCCCGGCCCCCGCCGGGGAACCCTTGACTCAGTGATTGCGTACTGATATAAGAGTGATATCACTTGTCCAGGGAGGGGTAAGATGATCCGCGAAACAGAGACTTCGGCGATCTCAGGCTGGCCGGCCCTGTGGCTGCTCCTCGCCATGGCGGCCTTTTCGGCCTACACGGCGATTCACGCTTTACAGGCCGGAGACGTGAGCTTCGGGGTGATCTTCGCTTTCGTCTTCGTCTCTGCCCTCGTCTGCCTCGGCGGCCTGTTCGTCGTGAACCCGAACCAGGCGCGAGTGCTGCAGTTGTTCGGCGCCTATCGGGGCACGGTGAGGGTCGCCGGCCTGCGCTGGGCGAGCCCGTTTCTGAGCAAGCGGACGATCTCGACACGCGTCCGGAACTTCGAAAGCGCGAAGCTCAAGGTCAACGACAACGACGGCAACCCGATCGAGATCGCCGCCGTCGTGGTGTGGAAGGTCGTAGACACCGCCGAGGCCTGCTTCGAGGTCGACGACTACGACCACTACGTGCGGGTCCAAAGCGAGGCGGCCGTCCGCAACCTCGCCACTCGCTACCCCTACGACAGCCACGAGGAGCACCAGGTGTCGCTCCGCGGCAGCACGGCCAGCGTCGCCGGCGACCTGAAGGCCGAGATCCAGGACCGCCTGGCCAAGGCCGGGGTGCAGGCGATCGAAGCGCGCATCAGCCATCTCGCGTACGCGCCCGAGATCGCGGCGGCCATGCTGCAGCGCCAACAGGCGGGAGCCATCATCGCGGCTCGGCAGAAGATCGTCGAGGGCGCGGTGGGGATGGTCGAGATGGCGCTCGCGCGGCTCTCGAGCCAGAAGATCGTGGAGCTCGACGAGGACCGCAAGGCGGCGATGGTCAGCAACCTGCTCGTGGTGCTGTGCGGTGAACGCGCCGCGCAGCCCGTCTTGAACACCGGCACGATCCACCAGTAGCCATCGGTTCTCAGGCCCTTGGCCGACCGGAAAGCCTTCCTGCTCCGCATCGACCCGGCCCTGCTGGAGGCCGTGCAGCGTTGGGCGAACGACGATCTGCGCAGCCTCAACGCCCAGATCGAGTTCCTGCTGCGCCGCGCGCTCCAGGGGGCGAGGCGGAGCCCTTCCCGCCCCAAGGGCACGCTAGATCGTTAGTCGCCGTATCGGTATGGCGCGGCCTTCGAAGGTGACGACGCGGTGCGGGCGAACTAGACGCACGAGCGCCCTGGGCAGCGCCGCCGCCGCCGCCGGGGTCAGGAGCACTTCGCCCCGTTTCGCCATGTCCTCGCCCAGCTTCGAGGCGATGTTCACCTCGAGGCCGAAGACGTCGTGCTCCAGGTCCAGCACGTCGCCGAACCCGATGCCGTAGCTGAAGGCCAGGAACTCGTGCTTCGGTTGGCCGCGGCGCAGGCGCCTCAGCCCCGCCTCGATCCCGCTGACAGCGCGGCACGCCGAGGCCACGTCGTCGAAGCGCAGCAACAGGCTGTCGCCCTCTACCTTGACGATGCTCCCGCCGTGGCGCTGAACGGCCAGGGCCGCCGCCTTCACCGCGCGATCGAAGAGCATCAGGAAGTGGAGGATGCCGCGTCGCGCCACGATCTTGGTGAAGTCGTCCGTGTCCGTGAAGACGATCGCCTTGGGCCGGAACAGTTTCGAAAAATGGCTGCAGTCGAGGCTTGGGCGCGCCTCCGGCCGGGTGTGAGCGCGCCGCGCGAGATAGGCCGAAAGGCGGCGGGTCCGAGGTCCGGCGTTGCGGAACAGGCTCAAGCGGGACCGCTCACCTTTGGATCTCCAGCCTGACGATGCGACTGGCCGCAGCGGCACTGCACTCGACCAGCGACGTGTAGCTCATGACGCAGAAGTCCCGTTTCGTGCCGGTCAGTGTCTCGCCCCGCACGTCGAGAGAGCGGGCCTGGACCGTCAGGCCCTTGGAAGAGTCTCCCGGCATCAGAAACTGCTTTGCGGGGGCCTCGGGCTTGAGCTCCACCTGCTTGCCGTCGACGCTCAGCACGAGCGCTGTGACCACGGCGCCCTGCCCCTTCTGCATCTGGCCGCCCTCCTCGACCTGCCGCTCGTAGACCCGGTATTGGATTTCGACGCCGCTGCCAGTGATCGGGAACGCCTTCTTGCCTACCCAGAGTAGCGCAGCGCTGCGCCGCACCGGCTGCGTGAAGCCCGGGGCCGTGCCCTGCTTCCAGGCCTGGTACTCGTAGGAGAGCGACCAGGATTGGAGTGGCAGGCTCGAGCCATCGGCCAGGTGGACTATCAGCATGCCGTCACTGTCCTGTGGATTGCCGGCAAGCGGCACAAAAAGCAGCGCCACGAGTGCCAGACCACAGAGCGAGCGCGTCTTCTTGATCAATAGAATCCTGACTTTCTCGACTGGCCGGTATAGTCGACGTAGACGGTCTTCACCTCGGTGAAGAACTCGAGTGCGCCCGGTCCCTGCTCGCGCGGCCCGACGCCCGTGGCCTTGGTGCCGCCGAAGGGAAGCTGGGCCTCGCCCCCGGGCGTGCCGCTGTTGATGTGGACTATGCCCGCCTCGATGCGGTCCACGAAGCGAAACGCGTTGCCGTTGTCGCTCGTGAAGATCGAGGCCGACAGGCCGTAGCGGACGGCGTTCGCCGCCTCGACGGCCGCGTCGAAGCCCTTCGCGCGGATCACGGCGACGAGCGGGCCGAAGACCTCTTCCTGCGCGATACGCATCGTCGTCGTGACGCCGTCGAAGACCGTGGGCTCCACGAAGTAGCCGTGGTCGAGGCCGCCTTCGGTGAGCCGTCGCCCGCCCGTCACCAGCCGCGCGCCCTCGCCCCGGGCCACCTCGATATAGCGCAGGTCGGTGTCGAGCTGGGACGGGTCCACGGCCGGCCCCATCTCGGCGCCCTCGAGGCCGTTGCCGACGCGCACCTTCTGGGCCCGCGCGACGAGGCGCTCGACGAAGGCATCGGCGACTTGCGCCTCGACGATCACGCGCGACGTGGCCGTGCAGCGTTGGCCGGTCGAACCGAAGGCCCCGGTGGCCGTGGACTCGACGGCGAGGTCCAGGTCCGCGTCGGCCATCACCACGACCGGGTTTTTGCCGCCCATCTCGGCCTGCACCCGGATCATCCGCGCAGCACCGCGGGCGTAAATCGAGGCGCCGACCTCGTTGCTGCCGGTGAACGAGACCGCGCGCACCGCTTCGTGGTCGAGGATCGCGTTGCCGACCGTGCCGCCCGAGCCGAGGATCAGGTTGAGGACGCCCTTCGGCAGGCCCGCGCGCTCGAAGATGGAGACCACGGCCGAGGCGGTCTCGGGCGTCAGCGTCGCGGGTTTGAACACCACGCTATTGCCGCTGACGAGAGCGGGGGCGATCTTCCAGATCGGGATCGCGACGGGGAAGTTCCAGGGCGTGATGCACGCCACGACGCCGAGCGGATGCCGCAGCGTGTAGCAGAAGTTGCTCGGCAGCTCGGACGGGATCGTCTGACCGCCCATGCGCCTGCCTTCGGCCGCGATGTACTCGAGAATGTTGATGCTGCGCTGGACCTCGCCGAGGGACTCCTTGAAGGTCTTGCCTTCTTCGCGGGTGAGGAGCCGCGCCAGCTCTTCCTTCTCCCTGTCCAGGATCGCCATGGCGCGGAACAGCACGGCGCCCCGCTGCGGGGCGGGTGTGTCGCGCCATTTTGGAAACGCAGCCGCGGCCGCATTCACGGCGGCCCGAGCCTCGTCGGCCGTGGACAGAGGCATGTGGCCCAGAATCTCGTGGGTCTCGGCCGGGTTCAGGTTCGGCACGCTCTTACCGGAAGCGGATGCGGTCCACTCGCCGCCGATGTAGTTTAGGTAGGTCTTCAAGTCGGTTGCCTTTCGCTTGGGCGCGCGCCTCCGAGCCTCTATTATGAGAGCGCATCCCCCATGTCTCAAGCCACGCCGGAACGCCCGGGGCTGCTGCGGGCCATCGGGCGCTGGGACCTGACTGCGGCTGTGATCAACGCCGTCATCGGCAGCTCGATCTTTGGCATGCCGGCGCGACAGGCGGAGCTGCTTGGGGCGCTGAGCCCGCTCGCCTATGTCGCGGCCGGCCTCGGGATTCTTGCCATCGTCCTGTGCTTCGCGGAGGTTGCGAGCCGCTTTCAGGACGCGGGCGGACCCTACCTCTATGCCCGGGAGTCCTTCGGGCCCTTCGTCGGGTTCGAGGCGGGCTGGCTGACGTTCTGGATCCGCGTGACGGCCGTGGCGGCGAACCTGAACGTGTTCGTCGAGTACCTGGCCCAGATCCTGCCGAGCGTGGCAGCGGGAGCGGGGCGGCTGGTCGTGATGGGCCTGCTGCTGCTTCTGATCACGGTCATCAACCTGCGGGGCGTCCGGCCCGCCACCTGGAGCATCGATTTCTTCACGCTCGCGAAGCTCGCGCCGCTGGCGCTGCTGATCGTGCTCGGAGTGCCGCGCGTGAGCGGGGCGATGCTTGCCACGCAGCAGGTCGCGAGACCCGATTGGACCCAGGCCATCCTGCTGCTGGTGTTCGCCTACGGAGGCTTCGAGGCGCCACTGATTCCCGCCGGCGAGGCTCGCAACCCGCGCCGAGACACCGCCTTTGCGCTGCTCACGGCGCTCGCCGTGATCGCCAGCGTCTACTGCCTCGTGCAACTCGTCGTGATCGGCGTCGTGCCCAGCGTCGCCGGGGTGAAGGCGCCGGTCGCAGCCGCCTTTAGTGCCTTGCTCGGACCCGTGGGAGTGACGATCGCAAGCCTCGCCGCAATGATCTCGATCTACGGCTACGCGACCGGCTCGGTGCTGCAATCCCCGCGCGTGCTCTTCGCGATGGCGCAGCGCGGCGAGCTGCCGCGCGTCTTCGCCTCGGTCCACCCGGTGTTCCTCACGCCGGGCGTCGCGATCGTGACCTACGCCGTGCTGGCGTTCGTGTTCGCGGCTTGGGGCAGCTTCGAAGGGAACGCGACGCTTTCGGCCATCGTACGCCTGCTGACCTATGGCCTCACCTGTGCGGCGCTGCTCGTGCTACGCGCGCGCCGGCCCAATGATGCGCCCGGCTTCCGGCTTCCCGCGGCGGGGCTGATCGCGCCGGCGGCGCTGCTCTTCTGCCTTTGGCTCTTGTCCACGCGCACCTTCACGCAGGCCTGGATCCTGGCAGTGATCGTCGCGGCTGGGGCCCTCTTGTGGGGGACCGCGGCGAGGCGCACAATCACGGCCAGGCCATGAGCATCCCGACCTTCCGGGACGTGGAAGAGAAAGTCGGCGAGATCCTCAAGGAGCAGGGCGCCCTGGGCGCGATCCTCGTGGATCTCGAGCCGCTCGCCCGCATCGAACGCAGCTTCGGCGGCGCCACCTATCAAAGCCTGCGCCAGCAGGTCGACTCGCTGATGATCGAGGCGAAAGAGAAGGTGCGCGACAGCGACATCCTGACCCGCGACGAGCGCGAGGGGGACCGCTTCCTGTTCCTGCTCTCGGCCCGGCGTTCCGAAGGCGGGCCCTTCGTCCTGGGGGATCTGCGCAAACTCGCCGACCGCGTGGAGGAGTTCCTGACGCCACGCGTGGGCCGGCTCACGCTCCCCTACCTGCGCGAGCGGCCTGGCATCAACGTCGGCTATGCCTTCGTGCTGTGGAGCCCGCTGGAGAGCGCCGAGCGCCAGGTCTTGCGGCTCATCGAAGAGGCCGTGGCCTGCGCCGAGCTGCGCAACCGCGAGAAGGACCGCGAGCGGCGCGAGGATCTGGTCGAGATCATCTTCAACCGCAACATCTGGACGGCCTTCCAGCCGATCGTGGAGATCGAGACGCGGCAGATCATGGGCCACGAAGGGCTGTCGCGCGGCCCGCGCGGCAGCCTGCTCGAAGCACCCATGGCGCTGTTCGGCCTGGCGGGCCGGTACGGTCTCGTCGAGGAGCTCGAGCGCGCCTGCCGGCGGCAGGCGTTCACGGACTGGGCCGTCTTCGGCGCCTCCGGCCGGCTCTTCATCAACACCGTCCCCGCCACGGTCCGCGACCCCAGCTTCCTGGGTCGCGGCGTTCTCGAATACCTCGGCGCCGGGCTGACACCCAGCCTCGTGACGCTGGAGCTCACCGAGCGCCAGGTGATCGAGAACCTGAACCTCTACCGCGAGGCCATGCACCCGTTCACGGAGCTTGGCTTCACGTTCGCGATCGACGACGTGGGCGCCGGCTACTCGGGCCTCGAGACGATCGCCAAGCTGGGCGCCAGCTACCTCAAGATCGACATGGGCCTGGTTCGCGACGTGCATCAGAAGCGCGTCTCTCAGCAGGTCGTCAAGGCGATCGTCGACATGGCCGCGGGCGTCGGCGCGACGGTGATCGCCGAAGGCATCCAGACCCAGGACGAGGCGGACACCCTGATCGAGCTGGGCGTCCGCTATGCCCAGGGCTACCACTTCGGACGCCCGCAGGACCCCTATGGCCCGAAGCTGAAGGTCGTCCTCAAGGGCGCCTGAGCGGGCACTTGCCGGGCGCCTGGCCGATCGCCTTCGACGACGTCCTGGCGGCGCGCGAAAGGCTGCGGCCGCATTTGCCGCCGACGCCGCTGCGCTCCTACCCGAGCCTCGACCTCACCGTGGGCCGGGGCATCCGCGTCTTCGTCAAGCACGAGAACCACAACCCGACCAACGCCTTCAAGGCCCGCAACGGGCTCTCCGTCCTCTCAGCCATGAGGAAGGAAGAGCGACGTCGCGGCGTGATCGCCGCCTCGACCGGAAATCACGGCCAGGGCGTGGCCTGGGCCGGGCGCCTCCTGGGCGCGCCGGTGACGATCTGCGTTCCGCTGGGCAACAACCCCGAGAAGAACGAGGCGATGCGTGGGCTCGGAGCCGTCGTGGTCGAAGAGGGCCGCGACTACGACGAGGCCGTCGGGGTCGCGGCCCGGCTGGCGCAGGAGCGGGGGCTGCGCATCGTGCATTCCACCAACGACCCGGCGGTGATCGCTGGCGCCGCTACCTTTGCGCTCGAGATCCTGGAGGAGCGTAAGGGCCTCGAGGCGCTGGTGCTCTCGGTGGGCGGCGGATCGCAGGCCGTGGGTGCGATGACGGCAGTGCGCGGTCTCGGGCGGGCCACCAAGGTGTACGGAGTGCAGGCCGCGGGCGCGTCCGCGGGCTACGACTCGTGGAAGGCGGGCCGCCGGCTCACGATCCCGCAGGTCTCGACCTTCGCCGAGGGCCTTGCGACGCGCAGCGCCTACGAGATGACCTTCGGCGCGCTCCGCGAGGGCCTCGCCGGCTTCGTCACCGTCACCGACGCGGAGATCGCCGAGGCGCTGCGCGTGCTCTTGCGCGTGACCCACAACCTGGTCGAGGGCGCGGGCGCCGCGGGCCTGGCCGGCCTCATCAAGCTGCGCGACGAGCTCGCCGGCCAGGAGGTCGGGATCGTGATCTCCGGCGGCAACATCGCCACGGCCACGCTGGCCCGCGTCCTGGACGGCTCTATCTAGACCAAATGCGGCAGCACGTCGGGGTGGAGGAGGGGGATGACCACGTCGGAAACGAGCATGCCTTCCTTCGTCACCGTCGCAACACCCGCGGCCACCGCCGCGCGCACGTCGCCAACGCGGCCAGTCATCACGACCAGGCCCTTGCCGCCTGGCTGGTTGCGCGCCTCGATCAGCGTCACGTCGGCGGTCTTGGCTGCGGCGTCCCCGGCGTAGATGGCTGAGGCCACGTCGCGCGTTTCGATGAGGCCGACGGCTTCGACGCCCGGAACCTTCACGCGGCCCTTGATCGCGGCCGGCAGCTGCGGGTGAACGCTCGGGATCAGGAAGTGGTCGACGAGCGTGCGGTCCGCGGCCTCCATGCCCGCCTTCATGGCTTCCTCGACATCGGCAACGCCGCCGGCCATCAGGATCAGGTACTTGCCGCGCGGCACGATCGTCGTCATCAACACCTCGACGCGCGCGCGCTTCAGCAGTGCGTCGAGGGCGAGCACGCCCCGCGCGATCGAGCTCGTCTCGATGAAGCCGAGCGCCGGCCCTGGCAGCGGCTCTACCACGCCAACTCCGGAGCGCGGTACACGGGCTCGCCTTCGAGCAGCGTCAGCAGGACGGTCTGCTTCGCGATCTCCGAGGCCGGCACGTCGAACAGGTTCTTCGACAGCACGACCAGGTCCGCGGCCTTGCCGACTTCGATGGAGCCGGTCTCCTTCTCCAGGTTGTTCGCGTAGGCCGAGCCGATCGTGTAGCCGGCCAGGGCGGTCGGGAGATCGATCGCCTCTTCGGGAACCATCGGCGCACGCTTCGGCTCGGAGAGCCCTTGGCGCGTAACCGCAACCTGGATCGCCTCCAGCGGATTGGGCGACGAGACGCTCCAATCGCTGCCGAGCGCGAGCATCCCGCCGGCGCGCACGACGCTGCCGATCGGGTAGAGCCAGCGCGAGCGCTCGGGCCCGAGGCCGCCCCAGGTCATGTCCACGATGTAGTCGTCGGCGTACGCCCACAGCGCCTGGAAGTTGGCGATCACGCCGAGCGAGCGGAAGCGCGTGATGTCGGCCGGATCGATCACCTGGAGGTGGGCCATCTGATGGCGCAACCCGCGAATCGTGGCCTTGGCCTGCGCGGCCTCGAAGGCGTCGAGACCAATGCGCACCGCGCGGTCGCCGATCGCGTGGATGTGGACGTTGAAGTCGGCCTCCGTCAGCCGGCCCACGAGGGCTGTGAGCGCCTCGGGCGAAAAGTTCGGCTCGCCGCGCCAGCCGGGGCGGTCCGTGTATTCCTCCAGCATGGCGGCAGTACGTGGCTCGATGACGCCGTCGGCGAAGATCTTCGCTGCCACCGGCTTGACGCGGGAGGTCGTGAACTTGCTGCGAAGCTTCACCAGATCGTCCACCTGCTCTGGGCCACGGCCGCTGTCAGTGCCCAGTGCCGCCACAACCCGAGCCGTGAGCCGGCCCCGCTTTTCGGCCTCGAGGTAGGTACTGAGGCTCGCCGTGGAGTCGGCGGCGCTCCCAGCATCCGCTTCCGCAACCGCCTGAACGGCCGTGATGCCGTACTTCCCGAAGAGCGCCAAAGCGCGCCGCAGACCCTCGAGCCTCTCGGCGTCGGTTGGCTCGGGCGCGCCGACCAGATAAGACGCGCTCTCTCGCAGACACCCTGTTGGCTCGCCAGTCTGGGGGTCTCGCTCGATGCGGCCGTTCTTCGGATCGGGTGTGTCCTTGGTGATTCCCGCGAGCGCGAGCGCCTTGGAGTTCACCCAGGCGGAGTGGCCGTCGGAGTCGTCCAGGTAGATGGGCTTGTCGGTTGCTATCGCATCGAGAGCGTGCTTCTTCGGATGATCGTCCGGGAACTGCGTGACGACCCAGCCGCCGCCGACGATCCACGGCTTTCCGGCCATCTCCTTGACGCACTCACGCACCTTGTCGAGGACGGCGGCGGCGGTCGGCAGGTCGTTCAGGTTGCAGAGGGCGAGCTCCACGCCGCCGCTGATCGGATGTACGTGCGCGTCCTGAAACCCGGGCAGAAGCATGCGTCCGGCCAGCTTGATGACTCGGGTCTTGGGGCCGATGAAGGCCTTCACGCCCGCCTCCGTTCCGACGTAGCCGATGCGCCCGGCCCTTACCGCGACCGCCTGCGCCCAGGAGCGCGCGGGATCGACGGTGTAGACGGCCCCGCCGCTCAGGACCAGGTCGGCGGGCGCCTGCGCGGCGAGGAGCGGCGCGAGAGCCAGGGAGACGAGGGCCAGTCGAAGCTTCACGCGGTTCACCTCGGTAAGGATGCGGTGCGGCGAGCTTAGCCCGAAGCGGCTCCGTCGTCCAGAAGACGAGGGGCCCACCCGCTCCCGCGCGAGCGCGAGCGCACGGGCGCTAGCGCCCGGGCATGCCGGGAACGATGCCGTGCTCTTTCTTGAGCCGCTCCAGGGCGGCGATCCGAACCGGGCGCCTGACGTCCTGGTCGGACGGCCGGTAGCCCGGGCCGTACTCCACGAGCTTGCCGCGATCCATCAGACGCTCGCGATCGATGATCAGCTCGGCGCGGGTGGTGCCGACCAGATCGTTCTCGCGGCTCATCATGATCGCCTCTTCCGGGCAGGCGTCGACGCAGAAGCCACAGTAGACGCAGCGCAGCAGGTCGATCTCGAAGCGCGTCGGGTATTTCTCGATCGTCTTCTCGGGCCGTTCGCCGGATTCGATGTAGATGCACTCCGCGGGGCAGGCCGTTGCGCACATGTAGCAAGCGACGCACTTGGGCGTGCCGTCCTCGCGCGCCGTGAGCAGGTGGATGCCGCGATAACGCCCCGAGCTCACGCGCTTCTGCTCGGGGAACTGGATCGTCGAGGCTTGCCGCAGGAGCACGGTGCGGATCATGTTCATGAAGGTGATCTTCATGCCGAGCAGGATCGGGTAGATCCCCGGAGAGGTGTTGCGATCGACCGTGACGACCCGCACAGCGCCCATGCCCTAGACCCGCGCCTCGGACGCAGCGCCTTCCGGCAGCGGCAGGGCGCGGCCGGTAGAGCCGATCAGCTTGTAGTCGAGCCCCGCGTAGCCGGGTACCGCTTGCGCCAGGCGCGCGAAGACCTCGCGAGCCGAAGTGGCGGCGAGCGTTCCGCCGGCGCGCTGGAGCAGGCCGGCCGCGAGCTCCCAGCCCGGGCGCGCAGCGCCGGGCGCTGCGACGGCCTTGCGAATGCGCTGGACGCGGCGCTGGTAGTTGGTGAACGTGCCCTCGACCTCGGCCCACATCGCGACGGGCAGCACGGCGTGGACAAGCTCGAGTTCCGGTCCCTCGTGCGTCGCCATCACTGCGATGAAGGGCACCTTGGAGAGGGCGTCCAGGTTCGCCGGGTTACGCAAGAGCTCGGGTCCCTGGAGCACCAGCGCCTTGATCTGTCCCGCGGCGCAGCGCTTCACGATCTGGTCGACGCCGTCCCTGGCCAAGCCGAGGTCCAGGGCGCCTTGCGTGTTCGGATTGCGATCGGCGCGTTGCAGCACCTGGTCGAGCCGCTCCCGCACGCGCAGGTGCGGGTCGCCGACGCGGAAGTCCAGCAGCCCGCCGACACTCCCCGCCAGCGCGGAGAACGCGAACATGTCCTCGTTGGTGGCCTGGGGCGAAGCCAGGAACGCAACGCTGTGGCCCGAGCCCTTGATCCAGGAAGCCACCTCGTCCATGACGGCCGCCACAGAGGCGCCTTCCCAGCCCTTGGCGCGCCTCAGGCGTGCGCCGGAGACGCGGGAGGTCACGGCGATCTGCTTATACAGGGCGCGCCCGGGGTCGCACATCCACGACTTGTTGACCTCGACATTGCGCCGCGGCCGCAGCCGCTGCGCCTCGTCGTCGCGCTGGTCCAGGTAGATGTTGCAGCCCGTGGAGCAGCCGGGGCAGACGGACTCGCTCTCCTTCAGGAACCAGACCCGCATCTTGAAGCGGAAGTCGCGCGAGAGCAGCGCGCCGACCGGGCACACGTCGGCGAGGTTGCCCGCGTACTCGTGCCGGATCGGCCGGTTCTCGAAGCTGGCGATCTGCATGACGTTGCCGCGGTTCACGAACTGGAGGCTGTTGGTTCCCGTGACGGTGCTCTCATAGCGGAGACAGCGTGAGCACAGCACGCAGCGCTCAGCGTCGAGCACGATCGGGCCGAGGTCGACGACCTTACGCTTCTTGACCTTCTCCTCGATCTCGACCTTCGAGTCGTGGAGGCCGACCTCCATGTACTGGTCCTGGAGATAGCACTCGCCCGCCTGGTCGCACACCGGGCAGTCGATCGGGTGGTTGACGAGCAGGAACTCGAGCGTCGTGCGATGCGCCTGGGCGGCCTTCTCGCTGTTCGTGCGCACCACCATCCCGTCCGTCACCTGCGTGTTGCAGGCGATCTGCAGCTTGGGCGTCTTCTCGATCTCGACCAGACACATGCGGCAGTTGCCGTCGACGGGCAGGTCCGGATGCCAGCAGAAGTACGGCACGTGGATCCCGGCGGCGAGCGCCGCCTGGATTACGGTCGTCCCCGCGGAGACCTCGAGCTCTTTGCCGTCGAGCGTGAACTTGGGCATGGCTTACCTGTCGAGCTCTCCCGCGATGACGTTGAGTCCGCCGATGATGGCCACGGCGTCGGCCAGCATGCCGCCCTTGATCATCTCGGAGAAGGCGGCGTAGATCGCGAAGCAGGGCGGTCGCACCTTCATGCGCCACGGATACTTCTGGCCGTCGCTCACGATGTAATAGCCCAGCTCGCCGTTGGCGGCTTCGGTATAGCCGTAGACCTCGCCGGGCGGCGGCAGGATGCCCTCGTAGACCAGCTTGAAGTGGTTCATCAAGGCTTCGATGTTCGAGTACACCTCGGACTTGGGCGGCAGCGCCACCTTCTTGTCGTCGGTGATCACCGGGCCCTTCGGAAGCTTGCCGAGCGCCTGCTCGATGATCCGCAGGCTCTGGTGGATCTCGGCCACGCGGACCAGATAGCGGTCGTAGCAGTCTCCGACGGTGCCCACCGGCACGTCGAAGTCGTACTGCTCGTAGCCCGAGTAGGGATGGTCCTTGCGGATGTCGTAGGCAACACCAGAACCGCGCAGGCAGGGGCCGACCCAACCCCAGGAAAGCGCGTCTTCGGCGCTCATCACGCCGACGTCGCGAAAACGGTTCGCGAAGATCGGGTTGCGCGTCAGCAGCCGCTCCATCTGGTCCGTCACATCGCGGACGCTCACGATCGCCACCCGGCACAGTGCCTCGAAGCTGTCGGGCACGTCATCCGCCAGGCCGCCGATGCGCACGTAGGAAACCGTGAGCCGCGCTCCACAACAGGCTTCGAGCAGGTCGTAGATCGCCTCGCGGGCGCGGAACACGACGAAGAACGGCGTGATCGCGCCCAGGTCCACCACGTTGGCGCCGATGCAGATGAAGTGATCCATGATCCGCGAGAACTCGGACAGGATCACGCGGATCGCCTCGGCCCGCGGCGGGGCCGGCACGCCGAGCAGCTTCTCGACCGCGAGCGCGTAGCCGTGGCCGTTCATGAACGACGAGCAGTAGTTGAGCCGATCGGTGTACGGGATGATCTGCCAGTAGGTCCGCTCCTCGGCCATCTTCTCGAAGTTGCGATGCATGTAGCCGATCTCGGCCTCGGCGTCCTGGATCGTCTCGCCGTCCAGGAGTGCTTGCACGCGGAAGGCGCCGTGCATGGCCGGATGCGACGGCCCGATGTTGACGATCATGTGCTCCGAGCCCTCGGGCACCTTGAGCAACCACTGCTTCGCCTGTTTCAGGATGTGCCGCTTCGGGGTCTCGTAGTCCTTCCGCATGGGATGGCCCACGAAATCCTCGTGGGTCAGGATCCGGCTCAGATTCGGATGGCCCATGAATACGATGCCGTAGAGGTCCCAGGCCTCGCGCTCGAACCAGTTGGCGCCCTTGTAAACGCCGGTCAGCGTGTCGAGCCGCGGGTCGCTCTCGGGCACCGCGACCTTGAGACGCACATGGTGCTTGTGCGAGACGGAATAGGCATGCAGCACGACCTCGAAACGCTCGTCATGCCCGGCCTTGTCGAGCCAGTCGACGCCGCACAGGTCCAGGAACAGCTTGTAGTCGAGCTCGGGATGTTCACGCAGTACTCGAGCCGCGCCGAGCCAGGCCTTGCGCGAGACGCTGATGGCCAGATCGCCGCGCCACTCGTCGACGTGCGTGAGCTCGTCGCCCAGTTTCTCGCGGAGCAGGCGGAGCGTGGGGCTTAAGGCGCCCGCGGGCGCCGGGGCCGTCTCGAGGACGCTAGCCATGATGGCCCGTCGGCTCTTCTTTCTCTTGCGGGAGCACGCGCAGTTGCAGCAGACCGCGTGGCGGCTTCCCGGCAGCGGCCCGACTGGCGTCATCCTTCGCCCAATCGGTCCGCCGCTCGCGCCTATCGATGGCGCCAGCGCCGGAGGCGCCCAGGCGATGCTCACCCTGCGGGGTCTTCGCCTGCTCGCCCTTCTGGATTCTTTCCTGGATCTTCATGAGCGCGGCCAAGAGCGCCTCGGGCGACGGCGGGCAGCCCGGGACGTACACGTCCACCGGGATGATCTCGTCGATGCCCTGCATGGTGTGGTACGAGCGGTAGAAGCCGCCCGTGGACGCGCACACGCCCATCGAGATCACCCACTTGGGCTCGGGCATCTGGTCGTAAATGGTCTTCAGGATCGGCGCCTGCTTGTCCACGATCGTGCCGGCTACGAACATCAGATCGGCCTGACGCGGCGAGAAGCGCAGCACCTCGGCGCCGAAGCGGGCGATGTCGTAGTGCGAGAACGAAACCGCCATGAACTCGATGGCGCAGCAGGCGGTCCCGAACGGCATCGGCCAGATCGACGACTTGCGGCCCCACTTGACCATCGCGTCGACCGTCGTCGTGATGATGTCGCCGCCGGCGTGCACGGACGCATATGTCGGATCGACGAATTTGCCCTGGAAAAGGTCGCGCAGACCCATAGCCCGGCGATGATACCCCAAGGGCCAAAGGGGGTCATCCATCGGCTTGCAGCCGCGAAGCGCTGCGAAGCAAATGGTCTCTCAGCCGACGGGCTGATCGGATTTTACCTGCCAAGTACAATGCGTACGGCCATGTCCCAGCACATCGGTATCGTTGCCTGCTCCGCCGAAGGCGCCGCGCTCTGCTATCGGACCATCTGCGTGGAAGCTGCTCCGCTACTCGGCGCGCACGCTCACCCTGAGGTCTCGATGCACACGCACTCGCTCGCCGAGTACATGAAATGCATCTACCAAGGGGACTGGCAGGGCGTGGGCGAGCTGATGCTCTCCTCGGCAAGCAAGCTCGCGAAGGGCGGGGCCGATTTCCTGATCTGTCCCGACAACACGATCCACCAGGCCCTTCCTTTCATCGAACCGCGATCGCCGCTGCCGTGGCTGCACATCGCCGAGGTCGTCGCCGCTCAGGCTGACGAGCGCGGCTTCCGGCGTCTTGGGCTGACCGGAACGCGCTGGCTCGTCGAGAGCGAGATCTACCCGGAAAAGCTGAAAGCGCGCGAGCTGGAATATCTGCGCCCGAACCCCGCCGAACGCGAGGAGATCAATCGCATCATCATGGACGAGCTGGTGTATGGCGTCTTCAAGCCCGAGGCGATCGCTTACTTCCAGCAGGTCATCGAACGGATGAAGGGCGAGGGGTGCGACGCCGTTGTGCTCGGCTGCACCGAAATCCCGTTGATCATGAACGACGCGAACTCCCCGCTGCCCACGCTCGACTCCACACGCCTTCTGGCGCGCGCGGCGTTGCGCCGGGCGGTGTCGGCATGACGCCGACGGCGTTGGGAGCCGAGGGCTACCGCTCTCGGCCTTGCTTCCACGCAGTCAGGAAGTCCTGACGCCCGTGGATCAGGCGAAGGATCTCGATCTCGGAGCGCACGCGATAGACCAGACGGTAGCCCTCGACGATCAATTCGCGAAGCGGGAGACCGACTTCCGGCACAACGCGCCCCATCTCGGGGAACGCAGACAAGGACGCCGCGGCCGCCTCCACGCGTTCGAGCAGATTGGCCGCGGCCTGCCGAGTTTGGGCCTCTTGGATGAGGTACTGAACGGCGTTGAGAAGGTCCTTTCGGGCGGGTAGAGTCCAGGCTACAGGCGTCCGAGCCACTCGCGAGCCTCGCGCATCACCTCTTCGTGAGGCACGAGCTTGCCCTCGTCGGCGGCTTGCTCTCCCTCGGCGACTCGCTGTCGCACGTAGAGTTCGTACTGGATGTCCTCAACCGAGCAGTCGTCGGGGAGGGACTCCAGGACGTCGAGAACCAACCGCTTGGCGCTGGCCATGATCAACTCCTCGTGACGATTCTGATACGAGACGACCGGTCAAGTCTACTGACGGCCCGGTTACCCGCGCAGGGCGTCGGTCAGCACTTCGTTGAAGCCGCCGAAGCGGGTATGCTCACCTTCTGGCCCGGTGCGCGCGCCGCCAGAGCTCCCAGGCCACGGCCGAGGCCACGACCTCGCGCAGCTCCGAGTGGGCTGGGCGCCAAGCCACCTGCGAGAAGAGCTGCGACGGGTCGGCCACGAGCGAGGCCGGGTCGCCTGAGCGCCGCGGTTTCATGGCGACGTTCGGTCGAATCTTCAGCGCCGCGCCAATCGCCTCGACGACTTGCAGCACCGAATGCCCGTGGCCCGTGCCGCAGTTGGCCGAAGATCCGCTGGGCACCGCTTCGGCCTCGAGCACGCGCAGGTGAGCCTCCGCCAGGTCGGTGACGTGGATGTAGTCGCGGACGCAGGTGCCGTCGGGTGTCGGGTAGTCGTCGCCGTAGACCTCGACCGGCCGGCCGTCGAGCAAGGCAGAGGTGACGCGCGGGATCAGGTGCTCCTCGGGATCGTGTTCCTCGCCCACGTGCCATTCCGGGTGTGCGCCGCTGGCGTTGAAGTAGCGCAGCGCGGCGGAGCGGAAACCGGTCGCCCGAGCGGCCTCGTGCAGCAGGCGTTCGAAAGCCAGCTTCGAGGCGCCGTAAGGGGAGCTGGGCCGAAGCGGCGCCGACTCGGGGATCGGCGAGACGTCCGCATTGCCGTAGACCGCGGCGGTGGACGAGAACAGGAACACACGCGGTGGCACGAGTGTCGCCGCCACCAGCAGGCTCGCGGCGCCGGCGAGGTTCGCGGCCCAGTAGGCCTCGGGCTCGCGTACGCTCTCGGCCACGCTGATGTAACCGGCGAGATGGACCACGGCTTCCGGCCGATGACGCTTGAAGACGCGCGTCACCGCGGCCGTATTCTCGATCGCGACACGCTCGAGCGTGAATCCGCCGGCGCGATCTTCCTGCGAGCGGCGCAGGTCGTCGAGGATCACGGGCAGGTGGCCGGCTCCGGCCAGGGCGCGCACCACGTGGGCGCCGATGTAGCCGGCGCCGCCCGTGACCAGGACCTTCACGCCGCTGCCTTCAGGGTCCGGACGTATTCCGCGAGCCCGTCTTCCCAAGCCGGCAGCCGGCGCGCCGGACGCCGTTCGCTCTGGAGAACGGAATAACGCGGCCGCGCTGCGGGCCGGGGCAACGCTTCGGTCGGCACCGGCTCAATCGGCACGTCGAGGCCCAGGTCCCGGAACAGAGCGCGGGTCAGCTCGAACCACGAGGCTTCGCCGCCGCCGGCCATGTGGTGCAGGCCGAAGTCGGCGGAGCCCACGAGGCCGGCAAGTGCGGCTGCCAGGTGCGGCGCGTAGGTGGGTGAGCCGCGTTGATCGTTGACAACGCGCAGCGGCCCCAGCGTCGCGAGCCGCCGCATGCTGTTCGGAAAATTGTGGCCTTCGGCCGAATACAGCCAGGCCGTGCGCACCACGAAATGCCGCGGATTGGCCGCGATCACGGCCTTCTCGCCGGCCCTCTTGCTGCGGCCATAGGCCGAGAGCGGGTTCGGCGGATCGCTCTCGAGATAGGGCCGGCTGGCCCGGCCGTCGAAGACGTAGTCGGTCGAAAGGTGGACGAGTGCGATGCCCCGTTCGGCCGTGGCCTCGGCCAAGAGCCGCGGGCCCTGGGCGTTCGCGCGCAACGCGGCCGCGGGGTCGGCCTCCGCGCGGTCGACCTCGTTGTACGCCGCCGCGTTGACCACGACGGCGGGTGCCTGCGCCGCCAGCACGGCACGCACGGCCTCGGCGTCGGCGATGTCGAGCGCGGCCCGCGACAGCGCCACGACGGCGTGGTGGGCCAGCGCCGGCAGGAGCGCCCGACCCAGTTGTCCGGAAGCGCCCGTTACGAGGATCTTCATCTAGACCGACGCCGGCGCGTAGCGCGGCAAAAGCTGGAGGATCGCGGACAGACGGGGCGCCTGCTGGTCCTTCGGAGAGAGCAGTGGATCCCGAACCGGCCACTCGATGCCGATCTCGGGATCGTTCCAGGCGATCTCGATCTCGTCGCCCGGTTCGTAGAAGTCGGTGCACTTGTACTCCACGTCCACCTCGTCGGACGTGACGCAGAAGCCGTGGGCGAAGCCCGGGGGGATGTAGAGTTGCCGGAAGTTCTCGCCCGAGAGAACCACTCCGACCCACCGCCCGAAGTTCGGCGAGCCACTGCGGATATCCACCGCCACGTCGAACATCTCGCCCTTCACCGCGCGCACCAGTTTGCCCTGCGGCCGCAGGTGCTGGGCGTGCAGGCCGCGTAGCGTGCGGTGCATCGAGTGCGAGTGGTTGTCCTGCACGAAGGCCTCGGGGATGCCGGCCTCGCGGTACTTGCGCTGGTGATAGGTCTCGAGGAAGAAGCCGCGCGCGTCGCCATGGACCTTCGGTTCGACGATCACCACGCCGGGCAGGCGCGTCGACGTGACTTGCATCAGCGACCCTCGTCCTCGAGCAGCCGCAGCAGGTACTGCCCGTATTCGTTCTTGTCCATGCTGCGAGCGATCCGCCGCAATGCCTCGGCGTCGATGAAGCCCATGTTGTACGCCACTTCCTCGGGGCAGGCCACCTTCAGCCCTTGCCGCTGTTCGATGGCCTGGATGAAGGTCGAGGCCTGCAGCAGCGATTCGTGCGTGCCGGTGTCGAGCCACGCAACGCCGCGGCCCAGGATCTCCACGTGCAGTTGGCCGTGTCGCAGGTACTCGAGGTTCACGTCCGTGATCTCGAACTCGCCACGCGGCGAAGGCTCGAGGCTCGAGGCGATGTCTAGAACGGCGTTGTCGTAGAAATACAGGCCCGTGACGGCATACGCTGAGCGCGGGTCCTTCGGCTTCTCCTGCAGGTTCACGGCGCGGCCGTCGGCGCCGAACTCCACGACGCCGTAGCGTTCGGGGTCGCGCACGCGGTACGCGAAGACGGTCGCCCCCTGGGCCCGGCCTGCAGCCGCGCGCAGCGACTCGGGCAGGCCGGCCCCGTAGAAGATGTTGTCGCCGAGCGCCAGGGCCACGGCGTCCTTGCCGACGAAATCGCGCCCGATCACGAAGGCCTGCGCCAGACCCTCGGGCCGCGGCTGGGCGGCGTACTCGATGCGCAGCCCCAGGGCGCTGCCGTCCTTCAACAGGCGGCGAAAGCTCTGCTGATCCTCCGGGGTCGTGATCACGAGCACGTCGCGGATGCCGGCCAGCATCAGCGTGCTGAGTGGGTAGTAGACCATCGGCTTGTCGTAGATCGGGACGAGCTGCTTGCTAACCGCGAGCGTGAGCGGCCACAGCCGCGAGCCCGAACCGCCCGCGAGGATGATCCCCTTCATCAGTGAGCAGGGGGGTGCTGCGCCGCACCCCCCTGACCCCCCGCCCTCGCGCCGGGAGTGAATCCCGTCGCTCGGGCAGCTCGTTGCTCCTGGCTCATCGCGCTATTTCTCTCCCAAACCCAAGCGCTCGCGGCGATAGCGGCCCGACTGCACCGACTCGCACCACTCCGTGTGCTCGAGGTACCAGCGCACCGTCGCGTCGAGGCCCGCCTCGAAATCGTAGCGCGAGCGCCAGCCGAGCTCGGCGGCGATCTTCGAGGCGTCGATCGCGTAGCGGCGGTCGTGGCCCGGACGGTCCTTCACGAGGCTCTTGAGCTCGGCGTACGAGCGCAGGCCCTTTGCCAGAAGCGCCGGGTTCGAGGCTGCCGGCTTCCACTTCTCGAGCGCCTCGCAGAGTCGGTCCACGACCTGAAGGTTCGTGCGTTCGGAGTTTCCACCGACGTTGTACTTGTCGCCGACGCGGCCCTGCTGCAGTACGAGCAGGATCGCCCGGCAGTGGTCCTCGACGTAGAGCCAGTCGCGCACGTTGCCGCCGTCGCCGTAGATCGGCAGTGGCTTGCCTTCCGCCGCGTTCAGGATCATCAGCGGGATCAGCTTCTCCGGGAACTGGTACGGGCCATAGTTGTTCGAGCAGTTGGTGAGCAGCACCGGCAGCGCGTAGGTCTCGTGCCAGGCGCGCACGAAGTGATCGGCGGCCGCTTTGGACGCGGCGTAGGGCGAGTTGGGCGCGTAGGCCGTCGTCTCCGTGAAGGCGCCGGTCGGGCCGAGCGTGCCGTAGACCTCGTCGGTGGAGACGTGCAGGAAGCGGAAGCCGGCGCGCGCGGCGCCGTCCAACCTGCGCAGATGCTGGCTGGCCGCCTCCAGCAGCTCGTAGGTGCCGCCCACGTTGGTGCGCAGGAACGCGCCGGGGTCGTCGATCGATCGATCGACGTGCGTCTCGGCGGCGAAGTTGACGATCGCGCTGGGCGGATACTCGCGGAACAGCTTGCGGATGCCCTCGCGGTCGGCGATGTCCACACGCACGAAGGCATAGCGTGGATGGCCGTCTACAGCCTCGAGGTTCTCGAGGTTGCCCGCGTACGTCAAGCTATCCGCGACCACCACGCGGTCGCCGGTCTCGGCCAGGGCGAGGCGGACGAAGTTGGAGCCAATGAAGCCCGCGCCGCCGGTCACGATCAGTGTGCCCATTCGCGCCCCGATGGTATCAGCCCCCGCACTGGCCGACGTAACCGAGGGCCTTCATCTGCTCGCAGGTGGCCTGGTCGAACTCGAGGAACTGGCGGCCCGCATCGGGTGTGAGCCACACCAGCACGCCCGCACCCGCGGCGGGCGGGGGCGAGAAGAAGTGGGTCGCCGCCTGGTCTTCCGATTCGGTCTGCGGCAGCCGATATGGGATCGCCTCGGGCCGAGCTGACTTCGGCCCGATGCGCACGTCTGCCGGCTCGAGCCCACGGCCATCGCGCAGCCCTTCGAGGAAGACCGGGACGCCGACAGGCCGGACGCTGAAGGCCACGTCGCGCTGCTGGCCGGCGGGCACGCGCAGGCGCAGCGTCAGGCGGCGGCCGTTCTCGAGGGTCTGCTGGCGGTCCTCGGGGAGCAGGCCGGTCGCCTCGACGCGGTCGATCCAGCCGCGCGTGCGCAGCATGATCTCGTAGCGCCCAGCTCCTGCAAAGCGAAGGTTGTGGCGGAAGGGATTGCGCGTCATCGCCGCATCGAGAGTGGCCCGGAGCAAGCGCACGCGCTCGCCGCCTCGGACGAAGACTGTGTCCTTCTCGAGCGGGTCCTTCAGCAGGTCGAAGTAGAGCTCGTCCTCCTCGGGACTGAAGCGCTGCACGTACTTGTCTCTCGAGGTGCGCACGCCCAGCGCGACGATGCCGCGATGGCTGATCTCCGAGATCGCCGGGGGCTCGGACACGCTGCCGCCGAGGACGCCCAGGATCGGACGCCCGGCCAGGGCCGGGGGAGCGGGGACGGGCAGGCCCAGGCTCTCCAGGATCGTCGGCAGCAGGTCGACCTGCTGGACCTGCTGTGGCACGCGCCGCCCCGCGTTCTTGCCGCCCGGGAACTTCACCAGCAGCGGGATCCGGACCAGCTCGTCGAACACGCTCCGGCCATGCAGCCACTGGCCGTGATCCTGGAACTCCTCGCCGTGGTCGGCCACGAAGATCACCAGCGCGCGGTCGTAGAGCCCACGCGACTTGAGCTCGCCAAGGAAGCGGCCGAACTGCTGGTCGTTGTAGGCGACGTCTCCGTCGTACTGCGCGATCATCCGCTCGCGGTCGGCGCTCTCGCGGTAGTCGTGACGCGGATCGGCCGCGGGGCGGTCGGGCAGAGGGTGCGGCTCGAACATCTGGTCGAAGGGTGGCGGCGGCGCATAGGGAACGTGCGGGTCCATGGTGTGGACGTATACAAAGGTGGGGAAGCCGGCGCGCGCGTCGAGCCACTGCAGCGCCGTGTCCACCACGGCCTGAGCCTTCGGGTCCTTCGACGGCTTGTCGCCCGCGCCGTGAACGCCCGCGAAATAGTCGAAGCCCTGCTCGAAGTTGTGGCCTTCGAGATAGATCACGGAATTGCCCACCGCGGCCCCGGTGGCGAGCCCCTTGCCGGCCAGCATCTCCGCGAGTGTCGTGAAGCCCGCGTCGAGCGGATCGCGAAGCTGCACCACACGATGCCGGCCGGGCAGGAGCGACGTGAAGATCGATGCCACCGACGGCTTCGTCCAGGAAGCCTGTGCGATCGCCTGCTCGAAGACGACGGCATCCTTCGCGAAGGCGTCGAGCTGCGGCGACGTCGGCCGCGCGTAGCCGTAGACGCCCAGATGGTCTGCGCGCAGCGTGTCCGTCAGGTACAAGACCACGAGCGGCGCCTTGGCCAGGGGCGCGGTCAGCGCGAGGTTGCCCCAGTAGACGCGGCGCTTGGGCCGGCTGGCCTCGGACGAGCGTGTCTCCAGGACGAGATCCACGATCTTCCCGCCCCAGCGCGAGAGGTCGATCTCGGCGGGCACCCAGCGCCGATGCGCCGGGTTGGCCGCGGCGTCGAGTGTCATCGACCAGGCTTTCTCTGCTGCGGCGCCTGAGCCAACGCTCACGGCGAACTCGACCGCTGGCCCGCTTTGTGCCTCCGGCGCGAGGCCGCCGGCAAAGGCGAGCCGGCCGCCTCTGGGTACGCTCACGCGAAAGCGCAGCCGGCTCGGCGGTGTGGCCGGGAGTGTTTTCCGCACGACGTCGGCGAGCCTCACGCCGCGGCCGGCCTGCTGGGCGACCCAGGTCTTGTCGCGTTCCGGCAGCGAGGCGTCGAGCAGCGCGGAATCGCTGCGCACCAGGTCCAGCGGCGTGCCGGGATCGCGCACACACGCGGCGCCGCAGAAAGCGGCGAGCGCGAGAGCAAGGCCCGCGCGATTCATGCTGCGAATCCCCTGGACCGCTTTGCCGCGAACCAAACGATGAGCACGAAACCAGTGGCTATGAACAGCGAGAGCACGGCGTGCATGGTCAGGGTCATGCGGAATTCCAGGTGCACGGCGGTCTGGAAGAGCAGAAAGCACAGCGGCACGAGCGCCAGGAACAGCGCCCGCCGCAGGCTGAGAAGGGCGAGCCCCGCGACACCCGCGAGCAGGGCGGGAAGCATCGTGAGGCGCAGCAGGCCCTGCGCGGCGCGTACCGCCGGGCGGCTCGGACCGAGGGCACGGCCAAACGCCAGGCACGCTTCCCTGGGGAGCAGAGGCGTGAGTGCGGCGACAGCCTCGGGCGAGTTCCATCGCGCCGAGAGTGGGCCGGCCCCGGATCCCAACTTGGCGTCCTCGACCGTTTCAGCGACTGGGCTCACCGCGTTCTGGGCCCGCGTCGCGACCAGGGGTGGCGCCGACGCTGCGTAATCGAGCAGATCGCCCGCGCGGCGCAGCATCGCGCCCGCGAACCAGACGGGGTGGGCCCGGATCACGGCAAGGCCGCGATGGATCCGCTCACGATCGCGCCAGATGCCGTCGGGCGACGCCCACCAGGACCTGTAGCGCGGGTTGCCGTAGAGCCGAGCCTCCTGTCGCTCCACCTCGCCGTCGGTGGGCACGGCGCCGAAGCGCTCGCCCCCCGCATCCGCGATGCCCTCCCAGAGCACGATTCCGGAGTTGCTGCTGACGGGCACGAACTCGCCGTAGACGAGATAGTTGCGGAGCGTGATGGGGGCGATCGCCGCGCACGAGGCGAGCGTCATCGCTGCGGCCTTTGCCAGGCTCGCCCGGCGTGGTGAGAGCAAGATCAGGCCGGCGCCCACGAACGGCGCGAGCACCAGCATGTTCGGCCGGAGCCAGGTGGCGAGGCCGAACACGCCGCCCGCAGCGGCACACCAGGCGACTGAGCGTTTTCCACGTCGGCCGCGCACCAGAAACAGGCTCCCGACCAGAACCGGCAGCACGCACAGCGCATCCGGCAGGATCAGGTTCGAGTAGTAGGCGAAATGCGGCGTGACGGCGACCAGCACGCCCGCGACGAAACCGACGCGCCAGGAGATCGCCCGCGCGCCGAGCAGCAGGACCAGGATCGGCGTCAGGGAGTTCGCAAGGTTCTGGGCGAGCTGGGTCAGGGACAGGCCACGGCCGAGCAGGGCGTACAGTCCGGCGAGCAGGATCGAATAGCCGGGCGGCCGCGACGCCAGGCCCGTGTCCGCAGGATCGGCGTCGCGTGGGAACACGAGCCCCGCGCCCTGGAGCATCTCGACCGCGTGGATGTCGTAGCGCCGCGTCATCCGCATTCCCGGTTGCGCCGCAGTGTCCATTGCCGGCGCCAAGTCCACGGCGTGCAGCGACCGGACGCCGAGCGCCACCACGAACAAGCCGAGCGCCGCACCCCAGCGAGCCCTGAAGCTCCACCGCTCCCGGGCGCCGAGCGCCGAGAGGCCCAGGCGTCGGAAGCGGCGCAGCCGCAGCGCGGAACTCATCAGGGTCCAGTTGTACTACGGAAGCGACCTTCACCCGAAGCGCCGGGGTGGCGTTTCGATGCTGCCGTTACAGCTTGGCGTAGATCGAGAGCGAAGCGCGGGCCCAGGCCTCGACGCGGCTCCAGAACAGGAGCGGGAAGACGTTGGCGGCGGCGAGAGCCGCAAGCCACGCGAAATCGGCCGTGGGCAGACGGAAGGCCGGCTTCAGGGCGTGGGGCTCGTCGATGATCATCGTCTTGAGAACGCGAGCATAGTAGTAGGCCGCGATCGCGGCGTTGACGGCGCCCACGACCGCGTACCACCAGTACGCCGGGCCGCGTTCGATCACCGCCGCGAACACGTAGAACTTGCCCATGAAGCCCACCAGCGGCGGGATGCCCATCAGCGAGAGCAGGAACAGCGCCATGGCGCCCGTCAAAAACGGCGCGCGCTTCGACATCCCGGCGTAGTCGCGCAGATCGAATGTGCCGTCCTGCTTGTGGATCAGCGTCACGACCAGGAATGCCCCGAGGTTCATGAAGACGTAGACGAGCAGGTAGATCATCATGCCACGCGCGCCGTTCTCCGAGAGCGCCACGACGCCCATCATCACGAAGCCGGCGTGGGCGATCGACGAGTAGGCGAGCAGCCGCTTCAGATTCGTCTGCGTGAGCGCAGCCACGTTCCCAACGGTCATGGTCGCGACCGAGATCAGCATCAAGAGCTGCGCCCAGTCGATGATGCCTGCAAGGTCCCAGCCGGTCGAGCCACGGGTGGAGAGGCCGCTCCAGAAGAAGCGCAGCATGATCGAGAAACCGGCGGCTTTCGGCGCGACCGAAAGGAAGGCCGTGACCGGCGTTGGCGCGCCCTCGTAGACGTCCGGGCACCAGAAGTGGAAGGGCACGGCAGCGGTCTTGAAGCCGAAGCCCGCGAACACCAGCAGCGCGATCACGTAGACCACGAAGCGGTTCTCGTCCGTGAGGCCCTCGGCCAGGAAGGCCTGGACCCCTGGAATGCTGGTCGTGCCGGTGAGGCCATACAGGAACGACAGGCCGTATAGCATCGCCCCGGTCGAGACCGCGCCGAACAGCACGTACTTGAGCGAGGCCTCGTTCGACATCCGGTCGCCCTTGAGATACGCGACCATGACGTAGGACGTGACCGAGACCATCTCGAGCGCGAGATACAGCATCGTCAGGTCGTTGGCCGAGGCGAGTAGCAGGTTCGAGAGCGTGACCGCCAGCAGCAACGCATGGAACTCGCCCTGGCCGAGGCCGTGGAGCTCGGCCGAGTTGCGGAAAGTGAAGGCGAGCACCACCAGCAGCGAGGCGCCGAGCAGCAGCGCCTTGAAGAAGTCGGCCATCGGATCGGCCACGAGCATCCCGCTCCAGATCTCGGCCGGGGCGCCGCGGGTCGTGAGACTGAGACCGAGCGCCACCACGAGGCCCAGCGCGGTGAGCAGCCGGATCAGGCCATGCCGCGCGCGGATCCCGCTCGCATCCACGAGCACCACGAGCAGCAGGGCCGCAGTGAGGGCGATCTCGGGCAGGAAACGTGGCAGGCTCGCCAGGACGATTTCCAAGCGTCAGCCCCTCAGGATATCCGCTTGATCGAGGTTGGGCGTGCGGCGCAGGCGGTAGAGCGTCAGCACGATGGCGAGCGCCACGGCCGCTTCGGCGGCCGCGATCACGATCACGAACACCGCGAACATCTGTCCTTGCAGGTTGCCCGTGCCGAAGCGCGAGAACGCCACCAGGTTCAGGTTCGCCGAGTTCAGGAGCAGCTCGACGCCCATCAGCACGTTCACCGCGTTGCGGCGTGTGAG
>CAYTWT010000023.1:0-1538 GCA_964442185.1 uncultured Acidobacteriota bacterium | reverse complement strand
GATGAGGTGAAGCGGCTCGGCGCCCTGGGTCGTGGCACGACGGTCCGCAGTCGTAACACCTGCCCAAGGCGCAAGGGAGTGCAAGCCGCCGGGCGACATGTTGGCATGGATCTGGGGAAGAAGGAAAGCTCGATCTCGATCATCACAGGGGCGGGCGGGCCCGTCGAGAAGAGGATCGGGAGGCAGCGGGAGTGGCCCCGGCCCGGCGGCTACTTGGAGGGCGTGTGTCCCACGCCCAGCTCGGCCAGCTTCGCGGCGATGTCGGCGCCGGCCGTGTCCACCTTCACGTCCTTGTCGATGAACAGGAGCTTGCCGTCCTCGCCGATGTAGAAGGTCCAGCGCTTGGCGAGGCCCACGCCGGGGATCAGGACGCCGTACGGCTCGGCCGCCTGCTTGTCGGGGTCGGCCAGCATCGGGTAGTCGGCCCCGAGCGACTCGGCGAACTCCTTGTTCTTCTGCGCGGTGTCGGTGCTGGCCGCAAAGTACGCGACGTCGAAGCCCCGGATCTTGTCGCCGCTCTCACGGAGCGACTTGCACTCCTTCGTTCAGCCTCCAGTGAACGCCTTCGGGAACCAGGCCAGCACGACCACCCGCTTGCCCTTGTAATCCGAGAGGCGGTGGGTCTTGCCGTCGGAGCCCACGAGCGAGAACTCGGGTGCGGCGTCGCCCGCCTTCAGTTCCGCGGCCCGGGCCACCGCGCAGGAAAGCGTGAGGCCAAGAGCCGCGACGAGACACAGCATCTTCATCTCTGACGCTCCTTCCTGGGACTCGAAAGGCATTGTCGCCGCCCGAGAGCGGTCAACGGTCATGATCGCATTCACGCTGTATCTCGATCCTCGCTAGACCACCGCTCCGAAGACCTTCCCCACCATGGCCGTGACGGCCATGGCCAGAGTCCCCCAGAAGACCACGCGCGCTGCCGCCTTCGCCACGGGAGCGCCGCCGGTGCGCGCGGCCAGTGCCCCAAGACCGGCGAGAAACAGAAGCGACGTGCCGGCCACGACCGAGGCCACTCGCGACGCAGGAGCGAGAAGTGCGGCGACAAGCGGAAGCGCTGCGCCAACCGCGAACGTGACCGAGGAGGTGAGGGCCGCCTGCACGGGACGCGCGGTGTTGATCGAGGAGATGCCGAGCTCGTCGCGAGCGTGCGCGCCGAGGGCGTCGTGGGCGGTGAGCTGCTGCGCGACCTGAGACGCGAGTTCGGGTGTGAGTCCCCGCCCCACGTAGATCATCTCGAGTTCCAGATGCTCCGACTCGGCCTGCGTGAGGAGTTCGTGACGTTCGCGGGCCAGATCGGCGGCTTCGGTGTCGGACTGCGAACTGACCGACACGTACTCGCCCGCCGCCATCGACATGGCCCCCGCAACCAGGCCGGCCACGCCGACGGTGAGCAGCTCGGAGCGATCGACGCTGGCCGCCGCGATGCCGACCAACAGGCTGGCGGTGGACACGATCCCGTCATTCGCGCCCAGGACGGCGGCACGCAGCCATCCGACACGTTCGGTGCGGTGCATCTCCGGATGTGTGGTGCGAGGCAT
>CAYTWT010000022.1:0-1660 GCA_964442185.1 uncultured Acidobacteriota bacterium | reverse complement strand
TGAGGGGAACACGCGTTCCCGCGAAGACGGGGGTTCCGCCCAGCACGTCTGGGTCACACCGGACGACGGATTCCACGGTTGGCGTGGACATGGCGCACCTTCTCGCCAATGCTATCTCCGATCGAGGCGCGGTGCATGACGTCGGCTTGCCGCCGAGTGCCTGACTGTTCTTTTCTTTACGGCGCGTCCCAGTCGAGGGCGTAGATCTCGCTCGTGCCCACGTCGCGAAGGACGAGGGGCGTGCCGTCGGGTGCAAGCCTGAACCGCTGTCCCAGGCTGCTACTCGCTCGGCGGAAGCCTTTCAAGCTCACGATCACCTCCACGCGGTGGTCTGCGATGGCCACCCGACGCAGCTCGGAGCCGGTGTCGAAGTAGAGGTGTCGGTCGTCTCCGGACCAGTTCGGATATTCCACCACGCCCTTGTAAAGCTCGGTCCACTTGCCGTTCGCAAAGTCGAAGAGCAGCAGCTTCCGTAAGTCAAATGAGAGGGCCCCGAGATGCTGACCGTCCGGCGAGAAGCGAGTTTGGCCGGCAGCTCGTAGTAGGCCTTCATCACGTGACCCGGCCAGGGCTCGAACGGCTTCGAGCCGAGAGCCCCATAGCGCAGTGCCGTCGTTTCAGACACGCGGAAGTAGAGCCTCCCCTCGTCGATCAGCCCGAAGATCTGCTCCTTCCAATAGAGTCCCTTGCCCCCGAACATCGCTCGCGCCTCGACGACACCCAGGCCGCGAAGCTGGTCGATGACGAATGCGGTGAAGGAGTCGGCGCGCACCATCAGCATCCCTCTTGGTGTGGAATTCTACAGGGCCCTTGATCGGAGACGTGAGGTGGGGGAGGGTTGCACGCGAGTGGCGATGGACCTAGGCTTCAGGCGTGGGTGGTGTGCACAAGGACCTCTGGCCGTTTGCCGTTGTCTATCTCTACATAATGCCCTTCGCGTTCGTGCTGACGGCGCTCGGCCTGGGCCTGATGATCTGGCTGACGCGCCACAGCGTACTGGCCCCGGTGCTGTTCATCTTCGGCGCCATCCTGCTTGGCAGCGGAGCCTGGATGCGGCGCCCCCGGAGGCCGACCGTCATGCGCCTACACGAAGCAGGGTTCTCGATTTCAGGGTCTTGAGGGCTTCCAGGAGGTCTGGCACCAAAGGCTCGAGGGACTCGAGCCGGTTGCTCTCGGCGACGAGAACTACGACGGCGACCGGCAGTGTCGCCAGGCTCTGCTGGAACTCGATGTTCTGGTCCGCAGTCAGGACGACGTCGAAATGCTCGGCCGCTCGGCGTAGGAGCGCACCGTTGCTGAGACTCGTCCAGCCTTCGCCAGCGACCGTCGATACAAAGTGCCCGACGAGCAACCGGCTCAGTGGGCGAGGCAGTGACTCATCGAGCAGGATGCGCACGGGATGCCAGCAAGTCCCCAGCGATCTCCAGGGCCGCCACGGCTTGTTCCCGAGTTACCGAAGGAAAGTGATCGAGGAAACGCTCGAGCGGGTCGCCCGCCGCCAGGTAGTCGACGAGGTTCTTGAGGGGAACACGCGTTCCCGCGAAGACGGGGGTTCCGCCCAGCACGTCTGGGTCACACCGGACGACGGATTCCACGGTTGGCGTGGACATGGCGCACCTTCTCGCCAATGCTATCTCCGATCGAGGCGCGGTGCATGACG
>CAYTWT010000021.1:0-2059 GCA_964442185.1 uncultured Acidobacteriota bacterium | reverse complement strand
GGCCTCTTCTTCGGGATCAGCCAGGCCTACGACAGCTACGTGATCTACCCGATCCCTTACAGGCTGGCCCTGGACTGGTTCCTGTCGTCGCTCGCGTACTGCGTGGTGGCGGGCATCGTCGTCGCCGCCCTCTACAAGCCGGCCAAGGCCTGATCCCGCACGGCCGCGCCCGGCCCGTTCGAGGGGGACGCGCGTCTCAGCCGCTCCCGCCGAGTCATACCAACGCCGCCAGAAACTTCGCCGCTGGCAGGCAATGCACGCCGTCCTCGACGAAGTCGCGCGTGCCGTTCCGCACCACCTGATAGCACTGGCGCAGGCCCAGCCGGCTACGGAAGAATGCAAGGTTCGGGTCGATGCGCGTCTCGCTGAGCTTCGCTTCCACGGCAAACCAGGGGCGTCGGTTGTGGGTGACGAGGAAGTCCACCTCGTGGCCGGTGCGATCGCGCAGGTAGAAGAGCTCGACCGCGTGGCCTTCCGTGTCCTCCAGGAAGTGGCAGAACTTCAGCAGGTGCATGGCCACGAGGTTCTCGAACCGCCCTCCCGGGTCGGCCACGGCGCTCCAATCCCAGAGATAGGACTTCGGCATCTTTCGCAGAGATCGCACCCGCGAGCTGAGGAAGGGGCGGACGCGCACGCAGTAGTAAAGGCGCTCGAGGATGTCGATCCAGTGATCGACGGCGCGGTGGCTTACCTCCAGGTCTTCGCGAAGGGCGTTCAAGGAGAGAGGCGCGCCGACCTTCTCCGTGAGCAGTTCGGCCAGCAGCTGGAGCGACGAGAGCTCTCGCACGGCTTCGAGATCGCGCACATCTTCGCGAAAGAATCGATCTAGTCGTTCCTTGCGCCACAGGCGGCGTTGCCGTTCCGAGCTCCCGAGCAGCGGCTCCGGAAAGCCGCCGCGGTCGAGAAGTTGCTCGAAAGGCTCCTGCGCTGCCTGTCGCGGCATCGCCAGTGGCGCCCCGGGCTCGATCGGCCGCGGCGGCGTTTTTCCACCGTGCAGCTCGGCGACCGAGAACGGGTGCAGGCGGAAGTAGCGATAACGGCCCTGGAGCGAGTCTCCCCCGCGCCGATAGACGTCGAGCCGAGCGCTGCCCGTCACCAGGAAGCGAAGGTGGTCGCGGTGTTTGTCGAACTCTCCCTTGAGCCAGCCCTTCCAGCCGCGCCACTTATGGATCTCGTCCAGGACCACCAGCGCTGGCCCGGCGGGCCAATGAGCGGCCCGGATTTCCCGGCGATCGTCGCGGTTGTCCCAATTGAGGTAGGCGCCAACAGCGTCTTCTGACTCAAGGATCTGACGGGCCAGGGTAGTCTTTCCGACCTGTCGGGGTCCTCCCACCCAGGCCATCCGGGGCCCCAGATCGGCCCGAATACCGGCCTCAAGATAGCGGCGCAGGGGCATGGCCAATTTTGCCACAAGGCAAGAATAGTCGCAACTATTTGTGCGTTGGAGCAAATTCAGCCGCAGGCCTCCCGGCACCGAGCTAAACGGTGAACCGGACGACCCTGTGGCCCGCGCCGCGGATACAGTCGACTATTGCTCCCGCGACCAGCGATCGGCGTCGGTCACCCGGGCGGGCCACGGAAAGCCCAGGATGTGGCGGGTGGCGGCGGGCGGAGGTGGGCCGGACGCGGGCGGATACTAACCCGGCGGGGGCGCTTGGCCTTATCGTTATGTCGTGAGCGCCACCGCCCTGCAAGTCGAAACGCGGCGGACAAGATGATCGTTCGGGCACTGCTGGCCATCGGGGCCGTGGTGTTCTTGTGGGGTTCGCCCCCACCTCGGGCGCGCTCTTCGAGCTTGGCGCGCGAGTAACGAAAAACGGGCGGGCGGCCCCGAGACCGATGCGAGTCGCCCGCCCTCGAAAGTGGCTCCCGCCGTCAGTCTCTGTCGCGGCGGCGCCTGGCCTCGACGATCACGCCGGCGCTGGTGCAGGTCCAGTAGAGGTTGCCGTTGCGAGCCACCGCGACATCGGTGGGCTCGGGGTCGCCCACGTGAATCGTACGCAGGGCGCCCGTCCGGAGGTCGATGGCGCGGACGCGGTTCCTTCCACCCTGGTCGCCG
>CAYTWT010000020.1:0-1928 GCA_964442185.1 uncultured Acidobacteriota bacterium | reverse complement strand
CCTGAGCTGACGTGTGCGGACTACCAGCTGCAAGCACTAGCTGCCGGGGACCGGCGGCCCAGCATCCTGGTTCCACATCCAGCGCCAGGTCTGCCAACCGCCGTCGGCACCGCGCTTATAAAGCACGGACCACTTGCCGTTGGATGCCTGCACATCGGAACCGGCCGCTTCAGTCGGATTCAGTTGCCAGGTGCCCCTCGCATAGGCGTGGTCGCCGTTCACGATGACTTCGTCGACCGTCGCAGACTGCTGGATGATCGTGAAGTCGTATTGCTTGGCGATGGTCTCGAGTACGGCATCGCGGCCACTGACCGCGGGCCCGACCGGCTGCATCAGGATGAGGTCCTCGGCCAGGGTAGGGCCGATGGTTGCGACGTCGCCCGCGTTCCAGGCGGCCAGGAACTGATCGACCCACGCATGGATTGCGGCAACGTCCGCTTCGGTGGTATCGGGCGCTTCGGCCGGTTTCTGTGCGCAGGCCGCGAGAACGAGAGCCGAGCCGAGGCCCAGTAGCAGTGCATGAAGTTTCATGGTTGTTTCCCTCCCGCGACCGATAGTAGGCCCCAGGGCTGACCGGAGCAAGAAAACGAGCCCTTGCCGCGCTGGTGCCCAAGTCGCCGGTACACCTCACGCGCTGCCACCGGTGTAACCGGAGAGCAATTACTGACGGCACCAAAAGAAACCCCGGCGCGCGAGCGGCGGCGGGGTGGTGGGCTCACCGAGGTGCGCGAGGACCTCCGACTCATTAAGAGATTTTTCATCCACAGGGTAGCCTTAGCGCCGCCGGGCTGTCAGAGGCCTTGGGGCTACGCTGAGGTAGGTCAAAGGTCCCGGTGCAGGTGCGCCAGCAGCCGGTCGAGTTCCTCGTCTTCGGTGATCACAGAGATCGCCTTCATCTCGCCGCCGCAGGCCGAACATTTAATAGGACAGACCTCGAAGATGCGACCAAGGCACGCCGCCCAGCTGCGCGCTGCTTGGATCACAGCCTTGCGCGCAGCTCGCAGGACCGCGGCCGCAGCGCTTTTCGCTCCTGTGACAACCAGTCCATCACGGATAGCAGGATGAGTCGGGATGGACGAAGCCAGGGGGAAGGTCACTAGCATGGAAAGATGGTTTAGACTGATCGAAATGAGGCAGAAGCTGATACGGTCACTCCTTGAAAGCGTCCAGAGAACAGCCGGGAAGGTTCCCGCTTCAACCAGAAGCACTTATCTTAAAACATTCCGGTTCATATTCAGTTTTGGTGTCGTTGCGCTTGGGGCCGTAATACCGGTCTTGTTAGCTTTGCTGATCCCTGTGTTCGGAGGTCCGGCGGTTCTTCCTGGGACCGATGATGCGCCCATATTCCCGCAGGGTGAGGCAATTCTGGGCGTCATCGTGGTCGTCGCTCTCTTTCTTGTCTGCGCTCTGTGGATATCGGTTCTTATCAGTGTTCTGAGAAGGATGGACTCCCCGATGGGCTAAGACCCCTACTAGGGAAGCTCTGCACAGGCGATCGTACGTGCAGTGGATGAATGAGAAATGGCTACGTTAATCATGGGAATGTGTGCGAAGTCGGCAATCGAGCCCGATGCGTCGAGCGGTTTAGATCGATTTTCCCGTGTGGCCCGATCAGCACCAACACGTTTCCTGCATCGGCAGCAATCGTCGTCGGAGCAGATACAGATTGGCGAGCGCGAAAGCCGTAAACAGCCGCGCGGTGTTCTTGGCCAGGCCGCGGTAGCGCACCTTGGCAAAACCCCACAGACGCTTGACCACATGGAAGACGTGCTCGCAACGTGCACGGGCGCGCGAACGCAGCCGGTTGATCGCTCGCTGATGTTCGGTCAGCGGTCTACTCGAAGGGCGTCGATTGATGCGATAGCGAATGCCGGCCGCCTGGGCACTCCGCCGGTGCCCCAGTTCATCGGCGCGACGAGGATGCAGTA
>CAYTWT010000019.1:0-8011 GCA_964442185.1 uncultured Acidobacteriota bacterium | reverse complement strand
CCCCGACCGGAGCAGGCGCGCCAGCCATTTCCAGGGGGTCCAGGGGCACGCGACGCTGCGCAAGACAGAACGACGGCCGCGCAGCACCGCGTGCAGACGCGACCGTCGTCGCTAAATTACTGGCGCCGGGCCACCCGGCCGCGGAATTCTATCGTTTGTGCGCCGGCTTGGTGCTGGCATAAACGTAGGCGCGCGTTTCGAGGACGTACCCGCTTCGCGTTTCCTTGTTTGACTTCCAGCCCTCGGCGCTACGCGGGCTCTCGACGCCTGCCAGTCGTCGCTGGGGCGCTCATTTAACTTCCCGGGCGAACATTTCCCTTTCGATTTGCAACTCGACAGGCTCGAAGTACTCCTTCTGCAACTCGGAGCTGAGCACGGCGACCCTCCGCTCGAAGTCCTGCAGCTCCTTGAGGCCCGCTTGTTGCTCAGGCGACATCCTGGCGACGGGGATCGAGCCGCCGCTGGTGATGGCTTGGAGTCGCTGCCTGATGTCGGGCTCGACCTGGTCCGGATGATCGTAGGCAAACCCGGCGATTCGCATGGCGGCCGCATATTTCCTGAGGGCCGCCTTCATGCGCGGGTCCTTGTTGATCAGGGCGTCCTTCGGGTTGTAGAAGGACGCCTTCAATCGGTCGGGCGGGAACACCTGCTCGGTGGCCTTGCGCGTGCAGCCTCCGCAGCGTGAAAAATCCTCCGTCTCGATCCCAACGGCAAACGTCGCGTCGAGATTCTCACCAAGCAGGGCGCGGTTGTAGGCGGTTTGATCGGTGGGAGACAGGTTCTTGTAGATGTCCACGTTCCGCTCGCCCAAGCCCACCTTGGCGGGGCTGTAACCCTCGGAAAGCTGTGGCGCCAGGCCCGTGTACAGGGTCGACACGCCAAATCCGTGGCTGGCTATGAACTCTTCCTCGCTCACTCCGGGGAGGCTCTTGTCAGCGCTCATCCCCTTCCTGACGGTTAGGTAGTCGGCGGCAACGTATTCGAATCCATGTTCGCGCATGCACTGCGCGATCAACAACTCGACTCTTTCGACGGCGTCGTGGAGCTGCCTCTTGCTCAGTCCGAACTCCTCCGTACCCAGCTCTTCCTTGGCGCCTGCCTGGCCACTGCCGGCGTCCGCGCCACCGTTCGCTTGGCCCTTCGTCGGTGCCGACTCGTTGCATCCGACCAGACAGATCGAAACGCACCCCAACCACGCAAGCCACGCTGACATTCGCATCGCGTACCTTGACCCTGCCGGCTCTTGCCTGAACATCGCGGGGCCGCTACTCCTTCCCGAGGATCTTGCCCGTCTCCATGTGGATGACGACGTCGACTTCGGACCCGTCCTTGGCGTGAATCTCGACCACGATCGCCTCTATCCCGTACTTTCTCTCGACCGTGAGGCCCGTGACTTCTCCCGGCACCGCCGCCAGCGCGATCTTGCGCGCTTCATCGTCCCCAATCTTTCGAACGCTTCGGGCCCCTGAGGAAGCAGGCTCTGCCGCGGCGGACCGCGTCGGGGGAGTGATCGAGCTCCCATCGGGCGCAACGATCGGTTCCGTTCGAGCGTAAACCTCTTGGCTACGCGCGTAGCCGCTCTTTTCCAACTCCAGCGCCTTCGCGCGGACCTCCGCCAGGGCCTCTGGACCAAGCTGCTCGTGCACGATCAGCTCGAGGGTCTCCTTCTCGAACGGGTCGCCTCTCCAGCCGACGCCAATTTCGCCCACGCCTCGCGCGTAGTACTTCAACTTGATGTCCGGCTCTTTCCGGTTGAACTCGTCCATGACCAGAACGTCCTCATAGCCGCCCGCCCGCGTCACCTTCTTCTGGCCGGTCTTGTACACCTGCGCTCGGTCGGTCCAATTGACTGCAGGCCCCCAACCCTGGGAGTAGCTTGGCGTTCCCTCCCGTGGGTTTGCCTCCATCGCGATCCCCGGTCTCGCGTCCTGGATGCCCGCAATCCAGGATGGGTTGGCGACGAACTCCCCGTCTTTGTATTCTTCCGGATACTCACCCATCAGCCAGACCGTGCCGTCCGTCGACTGCGCGAAAAAGGCGACTTCCTTCTCCACCAGACTGCCCGCGGCGAGGTCCACGATCCAAACAACCACCGAAGGAACGCCGTCGATCCGCTTGGTCAAGTCGGTGATGACGTACTCGATGTGATGAGGTGTCTCGGTCTCTTTGGTCAGGCTGGTTCCTTCGTACACAAAACGCGTCCCGGGCTTCAGCGGCAGCCACGGATTGTCGATCTTCGTCGATGTCGACTGGCTGAAACGATTCCGATCGAAGTCCTCGAAATCCTTCTCGCCCGGTTGCTTCACCTTCTCTGCGGGTCCACGTTGCTTTTGGACCGTTGGCGAGTCCGTGCCAGGCGCTTTAGTACAACCCAGCGATGCCAGGAGTGATGCACAGCTCAGCGAGAGCATCGCTACCGATCGGAACGGTTTCATATATCAGGCTCCTAATCTCCACCTCGACTCGACTTCTCGCAAGGCCATGGGCCACAACCTCAGTTGCCTCTCCCGTCAACTCCGAAGCGCATCCACCGGCTCCAGCCGGGCGGCACGCAACGCCGGATAGGTGCCCGAGAGCAAGCCTATCCCTCCGCCGACGAGCGGCGCAAGGAATGGCGCCATGGCGTCCAGCACCGGGGTCCACACCTGGTAGGCCGACACACCAACCACGATGAGCACTCCGAGGCTGGCCCCGATGATACCTCCTATGAAGCCCATCGAAGCGCTCTCCACCAGAAACTGCGCGGCGATGTGCCAGCGTGTCGCTCCGATCGCTCGGCGCAGACCGATCTCGGCGGTGCGCTCCATCACCCCGACCAGAGTGATGTTGGCGATGCCGATGGCGCCCACGACCAGCGACAAGCCGCCCAGAAAGAAAAACATCACGTTCAAGTCGCTCTTGACTTCGTCGCGCACGCGCTTCGGCTCCAAAGGCACCTCGACCCGAACACTTCTGGGATCGTCGGGCCGCAGCGCCAAGGGCGCTTGATCGGCAATCAGGTACGCGGCGCCGATGTCGGTCTCCACGACCAGGGCGCCGGGACCGGCCAGCCCGAAATAATGGCGGGCAGTGCCCTCGGGGATGACGATTGCGCCAAGCAGCTCGGGTGTGCGGACCACGTCGCGCAGGATCCCGACGACCAGGTACAGATCGTCGCCGATGGAGATCGCCGGGAGTCGCCCGAGGTTGCCAATGCCGAGGCGAAGAGCAGCGTCCGGGCCCAGGACGGCCACCCGATCCGCTCGATTCGAGTGGCCCGGGTCAAGGAGTCGTCCCGTCCCAAGCTCGGCTCTCACCGCGCGGAACAACTCGGGCGAGGCAGCCTTGACAGACACCTTGAAAGCGGTCCCGCTCGAAGGGTCCTTCACCGGCGAGGAGCTGACCAGCCGGCCTCCGACATCGACGTCGCTCAGCGTTCCCGCAGCCACCACACCGCGCAGGCGGCGAAGCCGCGCCGGTGCATCCCAGGGAATGGCTCTTGGATCCACGACGCCCGTGGTTCGGCCCGGCCTGCCTCGGACGAAGAGCTCGGTCGCGGCGAGCTGGTCGAACTGGGTGATGATGCGGTTGCCCGCGGTTCGCGTCAGGCCCAGCGTTGCCACGAGCGCGGTCAGCCCGATGACGACGCCCAAAACGGTGAGCAGCATGCGTCCCGGCCTGGAGAACATCCCCGCCAGCGCCTCATTCAGAAGATCGCGGATCGAGATTCCCGACTGCGATACGCCTGGATTCGCCGCGGCTACCCGCGGGCCCGCCGACCCGTCTTCGCCAGCGGCCTCGCCGATACGGAGCCCGCGCTCGACGAGCGGAGCCTCCAAGGCTGAGCCCGACTCGCCCCTGGCGCGGCCATCGACGATGTGCACGCGGCGGTGGCCCCGACCGGCGACGTTCTCGTCGTGGGTGACCACGACCAGCGTGAGGCCCTCTCTGTTGAGCTTCTCGAAGAGGTCCAGAAGGTCCGCGGAGGACTTCGAATCCAGGTTTCCCGTCGGCTCGTCGCACAGCAGCAAGCTCGGCGCTCCAACCAGCGCACGGGCGATGGCAACCCTTTGTCTCTCACCGCCCGACAGCTTTGCCGGCACGAAATCCACGCGGTGACCGAGCCCGACCCGCTCCAGGGCCGCGAGCGCGCGGGGGCGGCGACCGTGGCGCGGGTGCTTGCGATAGACCTCCGCCAGCATCACGTTTTCCACAACGCTCCGATAGGGCAGCAGGTGGAACGCCTGAAACACGAAGCCGATGCGCTGACTTCGCAACCCGGCGCGTTGCTTGTCGCTCAGTCTGCCCGTGTCGACGCCGTCGATGAAGTAACTGCCGCTGGTTGGGCGGTCCAGGCAGCCGAGGATGTTGAGCAACGTCGATTTGCCGGCGCCCGAAGGACCGGTAATGGACAGCCAATCGCCGCGGTAAAGCGACAAGTCCACGTCGACGAGCGCGTGCACGGCCGGATCGGCGCCGAATTGCCGACCGATCTTGTTCAGGCCCAGGACTCTCTCCCGGGCGTGGAGCTCAGGGCTGCTCATTGCCGCTCTTCTTCTGAGCGCTGTCGTATCCGACCACCACGAGCTGGCCCGGCTCCAGGGTTCCCTGCACCGGGGTCACTTCGACGAACCCGGTGGCGGACAATCCCGGCTCGACCACGACGTACTCGAGCGTGCCGTCCTGTGACTGGACTTGGACTCGGGAAGTCCCGTCGGCTGCGAGCGACACGGCGCTGAGCGGGACGGCCGTCACGGCTCCTCGGGTGGATTGGATGGGGATCGTGAGGCGCAGCGAGAAACCTTCGAGGCGGGCGGGCGTATTTTCGACCTGAATTTCGAAGTAGATATGGAATCCGTCGACCCCGTGCGTTCCGGGCGTACTGGCCACGCTTGCGACACGGCCCGTGGCCTTGATCCCAAGCGCCTGTTCGTCGATGGCGACGGCCATTCCGGGCTTGACCAGCGGAGCGGCATCGAGCGGCAGGGAAGAGTCGATCACCAACTGGTTGTCCGTCACCGACAGGACCGGACCTCTCGCCGGCTGCCCGACGAGGGCGGTGAGCTCCTGGACGCGCACCGGGAGCCGGGGAATGAAGACGATTTCGTCCACCGGCACCTGTACGCCCAGCTTTTCTCTCATCACGTCCAGATCGGCGGCGAGCCGCTTGCTCCGAGCTGCCGCCCACTCGGCCTCGACCTTGGCCAACTTGAACTGCTCGGCTGCCACTCGGGTATCCCGCTCCGCGGCTTGGACAGCCCGTTGGCCTTCCAGCTTGATCTTCTCTGCAGCCGCTCGCGCCAATCTGAGCCTGGCCTCGGCCGCCGCCCGGGCCGTGGCGGGTTGTCGCGGGTCGAGCACGATCAGGGCGCGCTCGGCGATGCTTGCCTCGACATCGGCCTCGGCGGCGGCGTTCGCATGCTTCGCTTTCGCGCGTTCCGACTCGACAGCCAGAGGGGCGGAGTCGAAGGCCGGGTCAGCCGCCGCCGCCGCGTTCGCCGCGGCCATCTCGAGCTTTCTTGCCTCCCCCAGGTCGCGTTCGAGGGCCCGGAGGCTCGCGAGTTGCTCGGGCGTCGGTTCAAACGGTTGCCAGCCGCCCGCCCGGTACCACCTGGCGACCGCAGCGGCCGTTTGCTGGTCGTAGCGTCCGTCGATCGGACCAGGGTCGAATCCAAGGCGCTTGAGCGCTCGCTCGAACTGGAGCACGTCACCGCCCGAGGTGCCGGCGACGAGGTCTCGATAGGCCGGGGCCTGGCCCTGGAGAGCGAACACGGGGCGCCCGGAAGCGGTGAGCAGAACGGCGCCCTCGCCGAGTTGCGCGTTCTTCAACGGCAGCCTCGTGATCATCCCTGCGTCGACCTTCAAGCCGGATGGGGCTATCGAGATCGGCTGAGGCAGTCCAAAGCGGGCGGTGCCCCGAGTCACGATGTCCGAGCTCAGCACCCGTTCTTCCACCGGGACCAGGATCGGCGAGGGGGGCGGCGGGGCGGTGCGCGCGGCAACGTCGGCGGGAGACTGAATCCGCGAGCCTGCCACCCAACCGCCCACCGCCGCCACAGTCGCGAACGCCAGAATCGCGATCAGAGACGTGCTTCGGCTCCTGCTCACGATTCGGACCTACGGGCTGGGGTGCGACCGCGATCGCTGGGCTGTTTCACGTGCCTCGAGCCTCCACAAGATGACTTCGCAGCCAGGCCGCTCCAGAGAGCATGCTGTTGTCTCACCAGGTGTACGTAAATGTCGAAAAGACGCCACTTGTGGACGTGCCGGCGCCGCCCTGACTCGCCGGGTAGTCCACGTCGCGCGAATACTCTACCGCCAGCCGCAGTCCGTCCAATACCCATTCGCCGACGCCCACGCTGAACCGCTTCCACGGAACGAACCCAACCCGTTCGCCGGACCGGATCACCCCCGCCAGGTCGCGGCTCTCCGAGTAGCTGACGGCGAGGTAGTCACCTTGAGCGCCAATTGCGTCGACCCATGGGTTCCAATCGAACTGATAGCCGAGAGAGACCTGCCAAGCCCTCGGCCTGATGCTGCGGGCGCCAGAGTCGTCGGTGAACGCTGCGTCCGCGATGGCCCCATTCCACTCTCCCACGAGCGATAGCGGGCCCACGGTCGCCTTGAGGCTCGAAGCCATCCCGGGCACGGAGCCGATCTGCTGCCGAAAACTGCCGTACTCGAATCCCAGAAACCGACTATCGAAGACCGAGTCGTTGTAATCGACGTCCACATCGATCGAGAAGGGACAAAATGACCGTTGCCAACCTCCGCCCCGCCGCTCATCGTAGGCAGAACCACAGTCCCATTTCTTGCGGAAGCCCGCCGTTGCGCCGAAGTGGAGCTTCCCTTCGATGCCGGCCTCAGGGAAGCTGTCGCCCTGGAAGACAACGGCGCCCAGGTTGAACAGCGGAGGAGCCGGCGGGGGACTCACGGGAGTGGGCTGCACCGGCCGCGCCGGCGGTGGATGATAGCCGAGGCCCTTTGCCAGCAAGTTGAAGAAGGGGTTGATCACCAGCGGCCTGACGGGTGGTGGCACGACAGGCGGGGGGACCGGAGTGGAGCGGGGTGTCGGAAACGCGACGTCGAACCGAATTGCGGTCTGTCTCATCTCGAACGCCTCGATGGTCAGCGGACCTTCGAGAGTCAGCACGTCCGCCACGGGGTCGCCCGTCGAGGTTCCGAAAGGCACGATGACCTGGCCGATCGTGGCGCTGAGCGGAAACCTTTGCGGATCGCCGACCCTCAGGAACGCCGTGTCGATGGTGAGCCGATCGACGGCCACCGGGTCTACCAACTGGAGGGGCGTCGTCCTGCCGTCGAGATACTCGAAGATGAGGCTTCCCAGAGTCCAGTCGTTCGCCTGGATTTCGAAGTCCAGCTGCGCGGTGCTCAACTCGACCAGGCTCTCGGACCGGCCTGACGAGTCCTTGAACCGGCCGACCAGCCCCTCCAAGTCGCCGCCGAAGGTCACGGCCTCGTTGATCTTGGACCCCAATTTCGAAGCGGCATCTCGAATGATCGCTCGCGTCGCGTCCTCCTGGGCCGTCTGGGCGGCCTCCAACTCCGCAACCCGTCGCTCCAGCTCTTCCTGTGCTTTGGTGATCAACCGAATGGCCTCTTCGTACTCGGCAATGACTCTCGCCAAGGACTCGTCGTTGTCGGCTGGCGCCGGGAAAGGCTCGGCCCGGGGCTCCTCGAGCGTTTCTGCATGGGCGGTCTTCGCGATCGCCAGTTCCCTGGTGCGCAGCCGTAGCTGTTCCTGTTCCCTGGTGATCGACCGCAGCGCCTCTTCGTAGTCGGCCCTGGCTTTCGCCATTGGCGCCTCTTCCCCTTCGACGGCGACAGGTTCGTGTCGTCCACTCCAACCGGGAGAGCGCACGTCGGCGGAGGACATGCCGTTGGCCTGTCGCGTCCCTTCCAAATCCACCAGTTCCGACCGCAGTGGCCACGTGCGGCCGGGGAGCGCCACGGCGACCACGCTGCCGGCGATCTCGAACCCGCGCACCTCGAACGAAGAGCCGTCCTTCAT
>CAYTWT010000018.1:0-1838 GCA_964442185.1 uncultured Acidobacteriota bacterium | reverse complement strand
TCCGAAACGGACGGCGTTCCCACCCAGGGCATGCGTGAGCTGTTCGGGGAACGCTCAAAGCAACTGGCGACGTACGAGGCGGAGTGGAAGGACATGCTCGCCAGCGGCGTCGGCCCGCTCAATGCCAGTGCCAAGGAGCTGAACTTCGACTTCGTGGCGACGCCGAAGTAGCTTTGGGGCGTCCGGATGGAAACGGACGCCCCAAGCCACCGCTTCAGCGCTTGAACCGCCTTACGCCTTCTTCGCGACCTTTTTCTTGTTCTGCTCGGTGATCACGTAGCCGCCGTCGGTCTTGCACTGGTCGGCGCTCGTCGGCACCCAGTTCAGGATGTTGGCGGAGGCGCCACACTTCGCATGGGCGCCGCACGAATGGGCCTCCGACTTGCCGAACTTGGCTCCGTATTCCTTGTCACCCAGCAGTGCTTTGAGCGCCGCCAGGTCTTCGGCCGAGACCGAGCACTTGGCGTGCGAACCGCAGCCGTTGACGCCGTAGCACTTCACTTCGTTCGCGGCCGTCTGCGCCAGAGCTCCCTGCGGCGCCACGACTCCCAGCGTGATGCCCGCGACCGCAGCCACGAGCAACTTGTCCCTCTTCATCGATTCCTCCTCCTTGGTCTGTGCTGTGATCGTTCGCGACCGCAGCGGCATTCCTGGATCCGTGGCGGCCTTGCGGAATAGTCGGCCGGCCCCGGCCGTTCTGGCTCGCGAGGCTAGAGAAGGAGAACTGATATGTCGATCCGGAAGCTGACCCTGGCGGCGCTGGGCCTGAGCTTGATGGCGAGCCCGGCCCACGCCCAGGTGGCCACGAAGAAGACGCTCACGCTCGAGGGGGCGCGCATCGCCATCAATGCTGCGGTGGCGGAGGCACGCAAGGCCAATGCCACCGGCGTGATCGCCGTCGTCGACGACGGCGGAAACCTGATGGCGGTCGAGCGTATCGACGGCACCTTCGCCGCGGGCGCCAACATCTCGATCGGCAAGGCCCGCACGGCGGTCCTCTTCAAGAAGCCGACGCGCGTCTTCGAAGAGATCATCGCCAAGGGCCGCACCGCCATGGTCGCGGTCGACTTCACTCCCCTGCAGGGTGGCATCCCGATTCTCGTGGACGGCCAGGTGATCGGCGGTGTCGGTGTGAGCGGCGCCTCCAGCGCGGCGCAGGACGAGGAGTTCGCGATCGCCGGCGCCAATGCCGTGGCGGCCGGTCCGGGAGCGACCGCGGCGGTGACGTACCTGCCTTCGGCCCAGGTCGCCGCCGGCTTCGTCAAGGGCATGCCGCTGCTCGAGGTCGGGGCCTACAAGGTGCACGCGAGTCGCCGGGAGGCGGCGGGCCAGGTCGAGGTCCACACCAGGGACACCGACATCATCCACGTCCTCACCGGTTCGGCAACGCTCGTCACCGGCGGCCAGATCGAAGGCGGCAAGGAAGTAGCACCGGAGGAGATCCGGGGCACGAGCGTCCAGGGTGGCGAGACGCGGAGCCTCCAGCCGGGCGACGTGATCGTGGTTCCAAACGGCGTGCCGCACTGGTTCAAGGAAGTGCCGGCCGTGATGACGTATTACGTCGTCAAGGTCCGGGCGGGAGCGGGGCAGTGAAGTACCGTCTGCTCGCCGGGGCGTTGCTCCTCGCGCCGCAGCTCGCCTTCGCCCAGGCCTTGACCGAACCTGCCGAGCCCACGGGCACACCCGACGCGGTCGTCGATCTCAGCACGCGCCCGGGTGTCGAGCTGGTCAAGGGCGCGTGGCGCTATTCCGATGCGCGGCTCATCGAGGTGGACTTCAAGGCCGCGGGCCCCGAGGGCCAGCCCACCGGAGCGCCAATCCGCACGCACGAGGTCAAA
>CAYTWT010000017.1:0-31799 GCA_964442185.1 uncultured Acidobacteriota bacterium | reverse complement strand
GGGCAGGCGGGCCGGGTCGAGGCCCCAGTTCATCTCGGACGAAAAGATCCTGCCCCCGAACAGGAGACAGGCGAGGAGCAGCGCCAGGAGGGCGAGCACCTTGGCCACCGTGAAGACGTTCTGCACGACCGCACCCCGGCGCAGGCTGGTGGTGTTCCACCACGTGAGGAGGGCAATCAGCACCACGCCCACGAGCTCGACGGGAGACACCCGCAGGAAGCCGAGGCGGACCCACGGCTCGGCGTGCACGGCGGGGACGAGCACGCCCAGGTACTTGCCGAACGCCACCCCCACGGCCGCGATCGTGCCGGTCTGGATGACGAGCAAGACCGCCCACCCGTAGAGGAACCCGCCGAGATCGCCCCAGGCCTCGCGAATGTAGACGTACTGGCCGCCCGCCCGCGGAAAGGCCACCGCCAGTTGGCCGTAGCTCCACGCCCCCGCCACGGTCACGGCGAGGGTGAGCAGCCAAATCAGCACCAGGGCCAGCGGTGAAGGCACGTTGCGGGCGGCCTCGGCGGAGACGATGAAGATGCCGGAGCCGATCATCGAACCCGCCACGATGGTGGTGGCGTCGAACAGGCCGAGACGCTTCTGAAGCTGGCTCATGCGGGGCGAGGCTACTTCAAACAGGCGGCTCGCGCACGGCGTCGGAGCTGGGCTGACGGTTCAGGGCTTCGCCGCTGCCGAGGCAGCCGACCCGAGCACCACGACGATCGGCGAAGCGGCCGCCTCGCCCGGCCATTCGAGCACCAGGAAACGCTGGCCGTCGCGCGACACAGCATAGTCGCGGTTGGAGAGGCCGAGGGCGTGCTTGAGCGGGAGCCGAAAGAGGCCCCGCGGCACGCCGAAGGCGAGACCGGAGGACGACGGCGCGACCGGCACGGCCATCAGCCGGGCGTCGGGCGCTACATAGAAGAGTTCACGCCCGTCGCCGCGCCAGGCTGCCTCGAAGCCGCCCGCCGCCGAGACCTGCCATTTGGCGCCGCTTGCCGGGAACGGCTGAACGTAGACCTCCTCGCGACCCGATTCGTCCGAGGCGTAGGCGAGGAAGCTCCCGTCGGGGGAGAACGTCGCCCCCGATTCCGCGGCCGCTGTCGAGAGGAAGGGGAAGGGCTTTGCGTCTCCCGATCGCGGCAGGACCCAGAGGTTCCCCCGGCTCGCCGGGTCGATCTCCGTGTAGATGACGAACCGGCCGTCGGGCGACCAGCTCTCGGGGTATTTCCACAGGGGTGTCGCGAGCACCGGAACGTCCTTGCCGGGCTCCGACACCTTGAGCTCGTAGAGATCGAACGGGCCGTTGCTGTCGGCGTTGAAGAGGACCCGCGAACCGTCGGGGGAGAAGATGGCCTGCGAGACGTCGCGCTCGCGCGGAGTCAGGGTCGTCGCGATGGAGCTCGCGTCGTCGACGAGCAGCAGGCTGGCGCTGCCGAGGCCGGACGCCTGGCTGCTCACCAGGATCCGGCGCTCGTCGGGTGAAACCACAGGACTCGAGAGAATGCCGGACTCTCCGATCGTCCGGAGGGTCTTCCCGTCGCGGCCGAGCCAGGTGAGTCGGCCGGTGACCATGCCCCCTCGGCGGTACGCGAAGCGACCGTCACCGGCAACGGCGAAGGCGGCAAGGCCGTCGGTGTCGGGGTTGAGCCAGGCGTCCTCGGCGACGGGCCGCGGCTCGTCCAGGAGCGCGCCGCGAGCGGCGTCGAAGCGCTGCGCGAAGAGCGTCGTCCGGCGTTGGAAGAACAATTGTCCGGCGGCGTAGCGAGCGCCCGAGTCGCCCTCGGCGAGCCGAAGGCGCTCCTTGCCGTCGAGGGAGCCGACCTCCAGCGCGAGGCGCGGCCTGCTGGGCTTGCGGCTCAGGAAGACGAAGCGCTTGCCGTCGGGCAGGAACTGTGGCCAGCGATGCGACGTCTCGTCCTTGGCCGGGTCGAGCCGGGTCACCGCGACGGCCTCGCCTCCGCTCGCCGGAATGCGATAGAGCGGCCCTCCCCCGTCCGGAGCGAACACGATGAATCCCCCGGATCCCCAACTGCCGCCGCGCGGATCCGAGACCGGGGCGAGGTCGCGCGGCGGTCCGCCGGCGAGGTCGATGCGCTGAAGCTTGGTGTTAGCGAAGAATCCGACCGACCGGCCGTCGGGCGAGAAGAACGCCAACGTCGCGTCCTCAGTGCCGGGCAGCTTGCGCGCCTCGAGTGTGTCGAGCGCGCGCACGTAAAGCGCGCTCGAGCCGTCCGGGCCCGCCGCCACGAAAACCAGCGAGCGTCCGTCGGCGGACAGATCGAATGGCCCCGACGAAAGCGTGCCCTCGGGCGGCAGGACTTCGAGCCGCAGCGTCTCGGCGAGACCCGACGCCGGTGGCGCGGGAGCGAACAGCGTGCGGTCGAGGACCGCGAGTGCGATGCCTCCCAAGGCGATGCCGAGCAACCATTGCGACCACGCTGGGCGCTGCCGCAATCGCGGCGTCGTGGCCCCGGCGCTGGGCGCGTCGTCGGCACGCCCGCCGAGCGAGTCCTCGAGCGCCAGGCGCGCGTCGGCGATGTCGTGCAGCCGATTCTTCGGGTTGCGCTCGAGGCAGCGGCGCAGCAGTCCGCGAATCGCGGGGGGGATCGGCTCGGGCAGCTTGGCAAGGTCGATCTCGGTCTTGAGTACGCCGGCCAGCACGTCGCTCACCGTTTCGCCCTCGAACAGCCGTTTGCCGGCCAGCATTTCGAAGAGCACGACACCGAAGGCCCAGATGTCGGCGCGCTTGTCCACCGGCTTGCCACGCGCCTGCTCCGGAGACATGTACGCGGCGGTGCCGAGAATCATGCCGGCCTCGGTTCCGGTACGCGCGAGCGTGGGCGAGTGCGACAGGTCGGCGCCTGAGTGCGACGCCGACTCCCCTGCAAACGCCTTCGCGAGCCCGAAGTCGAGCACCTTCACCTTGCCGTCCGGTGTCAGCTTGATGTTGGCCGGCTTGAGGTCGCGATGGATGATGCCGTGCTCGTGCGCCTCCTCGAGCGCTTCGGCGATCTGTCGGGCGATCTCGAGCGCCTCGTCCACGGGGATGGCTCCCCGCTTCAGCCGCGCGGCCAGCTCCTCGCCTTCGACGAGTTCCATGGCCAGGAAGTGAGCGGTCGAGCCGTCGCCCAGCGTCGCGCTCTCGAAGCCGTAGACGTGGGCGATGTTGGTGTGATTGAGGGATGCGAGCAGCCGGGCTTCGCGCTCGAAGCGCGCGAGGCGTTCGGGGTCGTGCGCCAACTCGGCCGGCAACACCTTGATGGCGACCTCGCGCCCGAGCTTCGTGTCGGTAGCACGGTACACCTCGCCCATCCCGCCGGCGCCGAGCGGCGCGACGATGGCGTATGACCCGAGCTGCGTCGCGCGCGTCAGGCTCACTTGGCCCCTTCTGTGGAATCGCCGGTGCGCATTCTATGCTGACGGGATGCCACACTCGGCTCCGTCCCTCCTGTGCTAGTATTGGTCAAGGTTGGTCAGGATGGCGATGAAGACGGTGAATCTCTACGAGGCCAAGACCCACCTTTCCGCGCTCGTCGAGCGGGCCGCCCGGGGTGAAGAAGTCGTGATCGCGAAGGCGGGCCAGCCCAAAGCCCGGCTGGTGCCGCTCGCGCGGCCCCAGCAGCCGCGCAAGCCAGGCGCCTGGAAGGGCCGGGTCGTCATCGCCTCCGACTTTGACGCTCCGCTTCCAGAAGAGGTGCTCGCGGCCTTCGAACGGCGCTCGTGAGATTGTTGCTCGACACCCATGCCTTCCTGTGGTGGTGCGCGGATGATGAGCGGCTGCCGGAGCTCGAGCGCCAGGCGATCCGCGATGGCGCCAACGACGTCTTCCTGAGCGCGGCGTCGGTCTGGGAGATGGCGATCAAGCAGGCGCTCGGCCGACTCCAGGTGCCAGAGCCGGCCTCGGCCGTCGTGGCGCGGCTTGGAATCGCCCGCCTCCCGGTCACCTTCGAGCACGCCGAAGCCACGGTTCTGCTGCCTCCCCTCCATCGCGATCCGTTCGACCGGCTCCTGTTGGCCCAGGCGAAGATCGAAAGCCTGACGCTCGTCACGCACGACCCCTCGATCCGGTCGTGCCCCGGGGTGGCGTTTCTGCCGGCCTGAGGCACGCCGGACAGGCCCACGTACGGTGCATCACTCGCGCCTCGCCGTGACGGGAGTACCTTAACCGCCGCGGCCTTGAGGCTGCGGGGCGCAGAACTCGTCCAGGATGCGCGCGAATCGCGGTGCGAGCACGAGATCGAACACGTCCTGCTTGCCTGGGAAGAGCTCGAGCGCGCGCCTTCTCGTGACGGCGACCACCGCCTCGGCCTCTTCGCGCCTGACGCGCGCCTGCCGCAGCAGGGCGCAGGCGACGTCGACGGTGCGTCCCAGCACATCGGCGCGTCTCGCCTCGTCGGCAACCGCCACCGGATCGGCTGAGTCGGCCATCTCGCGCGCGCCCCCGCTCCTAGCTCGGATGACTGTGCAACACGTGCGGCGTAGGATCACGCTCCGGGAGGCCCACCATGCTCAGGACCGCAGCGGCTTGCGCCGCCTTCTTGCTTCTTAGCGCGCACCCGATCGCAACGCAACCGGATCGAGGGCAGCGGTATCCGAGATTGCCGGGGAGGTCGTGTTCGAGAACGACCGGGTCGTCGTGCAGCGCTTCGTGGTGCAGCCCGGCGAGTGGGAGGGTGTCCACTCTCATCCCGGCAACCAGCTCTACGTCCATATCAAGGGCGGCGAATGGATGGTGCGGGACGGCGCCAAGCGGGAGACCTCGATCTCCCCGGACGGCGAGGTGGGCTGGATGAACGCCGTGCCCCTGAGCCAGGACCACGAGTCGGGAAACACCGGCAAGACGCCGATCGACTTCCTCTGGATCACGCTCAAGAACTGACCGCACGCTCGCGCAGGATGCGCTCATTGCAGGCCGCCCTTCGCGAGGATCTGCTTCAGTTCCTCGGTCCAATTCAGGACGATCCGAAGGTTCCCGCCCTGCGCGTCCCGACGCAGCATGATGAATCGGCCGTCCGGCGTCACGTCGTAGTTCGCAATCGTGAGGCCCTGGCCCAGGTCGTACTCGTCCTTGAACAGCGCCTTCGGCTTGGAAACGACGGGCTCGGCTCCCGATCCGTCGAACGAAACCGCCATCAGGCTTTGGCCATCGCGGTAGTAGATCTCGCGGCCGCTCCCGCTCCATCGTGGCTGGATGCCTGAGCCCTCGGAGCGCTCCCATTGACGGTCGAGGGCCGGAGGTAGACCTGTGATTGGCCCGACTGGGTCGCAGCGTAGACGAGCCAGCGCCCGTCCTTCGACAACTGCGCGCCGCCCTCGTGGGCTTTCGTTGCGACGAGCGCCCGCGGCTCGAACTTGCCGCTGATCGACAGCAGGAAGACGTCGCCCGCCGTCTCGGGCTGCACGCGTGTGACGAGGACCGAATCCGGGTCCGGTCCGGCACCCGACGGGAAGTCGTTGGAAAGCGCGGCTTGCAGCTCGCCCTGCTGGCTGCCGTCGGCCGAGACCCAGAACGGGCGGTTGAACCGGCGAGAGACGACGCGGCTGCCGTCCTGAGTCCACGTGGCAAACGTGGTGCCGCCCGCGGCCGCGGTCAGCCGGCCCTGCGAACCGCGTTGCAGGTTCAGCGTTTCGAGGAGGCTGCTGCCGCTGACGACGACGAGCTGTCGGCCGTCCGGCGAGATGCGCGGCGTCGAGTACTGGCCACGCGGCAGGTCGACGGCCAACGCCGCGCCGTCGCGTGCTACGGAGACGACGCGCTGGACAAAGAAGTCGCGCGGCAGGAAGAGCAGTGCGCCGTTCGACGAAACCCGGAATGCCATCCGGCCGCTTTGGAACGCTCCCAACTGGCCCGCCGGAATGACCGGCGTCGCAGAACCCTGCACTTTGAAGGTCCCGGCATCGAAGGGGACTGCGAGCACGCCTCCGTCGCGCGCGAAGAGCAGGTGACCTGTGGGCGACCAGACGGGTGTCGTCGCCCGCTCGAGGACCACGCTTCGCGGCCCACCCTCGACCGACACTGCTTCGATGCGCTCCCCTCCCGCTTCTAGGCTCGAGAAGAGCACCGTACGGCCGCCGGGAAGCACCATCTCCCCCGCGTGGAGGACTTCGCGGCGACTCGCATCGAGCGTGGTCAGAGCTCGCGGCTTGCCCCCCTGGGACGGCCCAATCCACAGCGCGCCATTTCGCGCGAACACGATCCCGGCAGGCGCCCAGGCGACCGCCGCGTTCAGGTCGGGGTTCGAGACGATCACGGTCCGCTGCCCGTCGATGAGAGACACGCACACGAGGTCAGTGCCGACGATCACAACGCTCTTGCTGTCCGGCGAGAACGCAACGCCCGTGGGGTTCTGCGCGGTGATGACGGTCATTTCGGCGCTGTCGAGCCGGCGCACGAACAACGAGCGCGCGCCACTCTTCACGCCGATCATCGCGACGAGCTGGCCGTCGGGCGACAGTGCGAACCCGTTTTCGAGCATCGGCAGGGGCTCGATGTCGGAAGGAAACGCGACGTCGAGACGCAACACCGAATGGTCAGCCGTACGGAGGGCGCCCCGCGGGAGGAGCGCCCAGCCCGCCGCGAGCGCCATGAGGAACGCGGCGACCCACGGAACGAGCGCGGCGGACGACCTCGGCCTTGTTGCCTCGTCGGACGGCGTCGCATCGGTCGATGGTCCTTCCTCGAGCGCGATGCGCGCGTCGCCGATATCGCGGAGTCGCTTGCGGGGATCCCGGACGAGGCACAGTCACAGCAGCCGCCGAAGAGACGCAGGGGCGGCGGCCGGCAGGGCGCTCCAGTCCGGGTCCCTGGTGAGCACGGCCGCCAGCGTGTCGCTGACCGTTTCACCCGCGAAGAGCCTGCGGCCCGTCAACATCTCGAAGAGCACGACACCGAAAGCCCAGATGTCGGTCCGCTTGTCGACGGCCTTGCCGCGCGCCTGCTCGGGCGACATGTACGCCGCCGTCCCAAGAATCACGCCGGCTTCCGTGCTGGCGCGAGTCAAGGTCGGCGAGTGCGACAGCTCCGGCTTCGAGCCTTCCCCGCCCTCGCCGCCGTAGGCCTTGGCCATGCCGAAGTCGAGGACCTTCACCTTCTCGCCGCTCGCGAGCTTGACGTTCGCGGGCTTCAGGTCGCGATGGACGATGCCGTGCTCGTGAGCCTCCTCGAGCGCCTCGGCAATCTGTTTCGCTATCGCGATCGCCTCGTCGACCGGGATCGCACCACGCTTCAGCCGATCACCGAGGTCCTCGCCCTCGACTAGCTCCATGGCGATCAGGTGAACCGTGGCCCCGTCCTCGAGGGTCGCGGTCTCGAAGCCGTAGAGGTGGGCGATGCTCGTATGGTTGAGCGAGGCGAGCAGCCGGGCCTCGCGCTCGAAGCGAGCCAGGCGCTCTGTGTCAGACGCAAACGCGGCCGGCAGCAGCTTGAGGGCCACCGCGCGACCGAGCCTCGTGTCGGTCGCGCGGTACACCTCCCCCATGCCGCCGGCGCCGAGAGGGGCGACGACCGCGTACGGCCCGAGCTGCTGACCGGCCGTGAGGCTCACTCTGGACCTCGATGACGCGTCAGGCGCCATCTCGCTTGCGTCAATCGAGGCTAAGCCAGCGCCGCAGGCCGCGCTCGACGTTTTCCATCTCCTCGGCATCGCACTCGCCGATCTCGGCAGTGATCGAGACGCGGGGAACGCTGACGATCTTGTCGATCATGACTTGAGACACGTCCTTCAAGCCAGTCCGCGCTCCGGGCGGCAGCGTCATGCGAAAGAGCGGGGCGTCCACGCAGTCGGAGGTGATGGGACAAAGCGTCACGCTGGCGTGCGTCGGGTTGAAGAGGTCCGCTTGCACGACCACGGCTGGCCGCGGCTTGCCGGTGTAGGCGCCGCGCGCCGCAACCACGACGATCGCGCCCCGCTTCACCGCCAGCCCTGATCGTCGGCGCTGTGCTCGAGGAACTCGAGCGTCTCCCGCTCGGACGCCCGACCGCTCACGAGCAGCGACTGGCGCCGTGCTTCCCGGGCGGGATCGTCGGACGGACTCTCCCCCCCGAAGGCACTCTGGAGGGCCTCACGAAGCACGGCGCTCTTCGTTCGCCGCCGTCGGTGGGCTGCCCGTTCGATGCGCCGATCCAGATCGGGCGGCACTCGGAGTGTGAGCACGGCGGACTTTCCAAGCTTGGCCATGAACTCCTCGTGTATTCACAAAGACACTACAGTATACACGGGCCGCCCCCGCCTTACGGGTGCACGATGCCGTGCTCGTGCGCTTCCTCGAGCGCTTCGGCAATCTGCTTCGCGATCGCGAGGGCTTCGCCCATCCCGCCCGCGCCAATGGCCGCAGTGATTTCGTACGGCCCGAGTCGGCTGCCCGGGGACGGCCCCATGGGTGGGAGGCCGTCCGTCATCTCCAGTCGATCCACTGCTGACGCAGAGGGCGGATCTCGGCGATTGCCTCGAAGTCGCGATCCCGGTGGAGAAGCATCGCGTCGTGCTCGATCGCCGCCTGTGCGATGCAGCAGTCGATCGGGCTTCGCACGGAGCGGCCCCGGCGGCGCAGATCGAAGTAGGCGCGGGCGGCCTCGACCCATCCCAGAGCCGAGGGCTCGAGGTACTCCTGGGCATCCAGGTACGGCTTGAGCAAGCCCCACTCCCTTTCGTCACGGCAACCCTGGAGCAGCTCGAGCTGGTTGAAGCGGGTCAGCGCCACCTCCTCGTCGCCAACGGCGCGAGCCAGAGCATCCCGCTTCGCGCCGCGCGAATCGCGCAGCACGTCGATCCACACCGAGGTGTCAACGAGAACCACGCCGCGTCTCTCGCAGCGTCTTGTGGTCGAAACCGTCGCGGAACCGCAGGCGGCCGGCCAGGTCCATCAGGTTCTTCTTGCGTCGCACGCGCACCAGCTCACGGAGGGCCTCGTGGATCACGGCTTTCTTCGTCCGCGCCCCGGTCAGGGCGAAGGCCTCCTTGAGCAGCTCGTCGTCGAGGACCACGTTGGTTCGCATGGAGCCTCCAGATTGCCTGTGGTGTATTCGTATGTGTATTGTACACCACCAGGTAGGCCATCAGCGGGCCGGCGCGCCACCACCTGCGTTCTCGACGTAGACCATCTGGTTGCGCCCCGGACCGGCGCGCTGCGCGACTAGGAAACGGCGGCCCTCGGGAGCGAGGTCGTACATGCGGTTGTAGTAGATGAGCCCGGACGACAGATCGGCCCCGATCGCCTCGCCGCGGACGACGAGCCGCGGCCCGCCCGCCTCGAACTCACCGCCGGTCGTGCGCACCGCCGCCGCCCAGATCGCATTCTCGGAGAGCCAGACGAGCTCTCCCCCGCGCCGATTCCAGGAGGGGGCCGCTCCACCCGCGGTCGAAACCTGCCACTTGCGATCGCCCGTCGGGTAGGGCCGAACGTAGATCTCCGGCCGGCCCGACTCGTCCGACTGATAGGCGAGAAAGCGACCGTCCGGAGAGACGTCGGGATCCACCTGCTGTCCCGGCCCTCCCACCAGCGGCTCGGGCCCGGACTTGCCGGTGGCCTCGATCCGCCAGATGTCGCGGCCGGACGCAGCGCCGACCGCGTAGTAGACGACCCATCGCCCGTCCGGCGCGTAGCGTGGTTGAAACATCGTGTGCCCGGGCGTGAGCTTCCTGGCCGCGCCTCCGCCGGCGAAGTCGGCGACCAGGGTCTCCTTCTCTCCGACCACCGCCATCTCCCGTCCGTCGGGGGACCAGATCGCCTGGTAGGCTCCGAAGTCGAGCGGCAGGCGCTGCCTCGTCCCGCGCCCGAGGTCGGCGATCCAGAGCTGACTCGTGGGCGACTCCCCGAGAAACAGGGACGCCCGACCACCGTCCGGCGAGACCTGGATCACGACGTTGTCAGGGTCCACTTCGAAAGTCTCGCCGAGTGCAGCGGTCGATCCGTCGCGATGGGCCCAGGCGAGCCGCTGCGGCGGGTTCTCGACGAGCGCAAAAAGCAGAGCGCCGTCGCGCGCCACCGAGGGGAACTTGCCGTCCTCCGCGAGGACGGTCGGTTCGCCCACTGGCTTCTCGAGGTGTTCGTCGAGCGCTACCGTCCAGAGGTCGACGCCCTCGCCCCCACGCTCCTGACTGAAATACAGCCGGCCGTCCGTGGCAAGCGCGACACCGTCCACGCTCGTAGGCAGGCGGAGCAGAGTCCGCGACGCGCCGTCGCGCAGAATCCGAATCTCCCCGCGCTCACTGCGGTCATCGACGATGTAGAGGACGCCGGCTTTCCGCGGCAGTGCCTGCGGCCGGCGGAAACGCGGGCCGACGGTCTCCGGTTCGAGCAGCGGGCGCGCGGAACCACCGCTGGCGGAGCACTGCAGCAGGCTGCCGCTCCAGCCCCCTGTCGCGTGGGCGAACGTAACCGTTCCGTCCTCCCCCCAGGCGCCGCCGTCGAACGTGCCGGCCGGGATCTCGCAGACGCGCTTCGCCACCCCTCCTTCGACGCCGATGCGCCAGAGAGCGCGCTCCCGCACGAAGCCGATCTCGCGGCTGTCCGGAGACCAGAACGGCTCGCGCGCTCCGTCGCCGCCGGTGATCCGCCGCGGCTCGACCTCGCCGATGGCCCGCAGCCACAGCCCGCCGGCCGCCGTATAGGCGAGCCGCGCGCCGTCCGGGGCGATCGCCTGTCGATCATCCACCGAGCGGCCCTCGGCGGAGATCACGAAACGGCGTTCGACACGGGACGGCGAAGCCCCCGCCATCGTCCGGGTCCCGCCCAGTCGATATCCGATGAGCCCGCAGAGAACGGCCGCCGCGGTCACAATCGGGAGCCATCGTTTGGCGGCGGCCATGCGCTGAGGCGCGGTCTCGGACGACACCGAAGCCGTCTCGTCGAGCGTGCCGGCCAGGCACTCGGCAATCACCAGCCGCGCGTCTCCGATGTCCCGCAGCCGGTCCTGCGGCCGACGCTGGAGGCAACGGCGCAGCAGTTCGCGAATCGGGGGCGGCGTCGACTCCGGCAGCTTGCGGAAGTCGATCTCGGTCTTGAGCACTGCGGCCAGCACGTCGCTGACGGTCTCGCCCGCGAAGAGCCTTTGCCCCCTCAGCATCTCATGCAGCACGACGCCAAAAGCCCAGATGTCCGACCGCTTGTCGATGCCCTTGCCGCGCGCCTGCTCCGGCGACATGTACGCCGCGGTGCCGAGGATCATGCCCGCTTCCGTCATGTGCCTCGACATCGTGGGCGAGTGGGAGAGCTGAGGGCTGGCCGCCGAGCCCGTGGGGTCGCCTTCCAACGCCTTGGCGAGGCCGAAGTCCAGTACCTTCACCTTGCCATCGGACGCGACCTTCACGTTCGCGGGCTTGAGGTCTCGATGGATGATGCCGTGCTCGTGGGCTTCTTCGAGACCCTCGGCGATCTGTTTCGCGATGGCGATCGACTCGTCGACGGGAATGGCGCCGCGCTTCAATCTCTCCGACAGATCCTCACCTTCGACCAACTCCATAGCAAGGAAATGCGCGGTCGATCCGTCGGGAAGCGCCGCGGCCTCGAAGCCATACACGTGCGCGATGTTCGGGTGATTGAGCGACGCGAGAAGCTTTGCCTCCCGCTCGAAACGGGCGAGTCGCTCGCGATCCTGCGCCAATTCGGAGGGCAGCACCTTGATAGCCACGTCGCGATCGAGCTTCGTGTCCCGCGCGCGGAATACCTCGCCCATGCCGCCCGCGCCGATGGCGGCGGAGATCTCGTAGGGTCCGAGTCGCGTGCCGGGCGAGAGCGTCATTGGTGGACGGCCCGCAGGGTTTCTCCCCAGCCTCGCCACAGGCGGATGTCTCGACTCGGCGCCGGCGGTTCGTCCCTGAGAAAGAACAGAACCGAGCTCCCGTCGGCGGCGACGTCGTATCCATTGATTCGGTCGGCTCCGACCGGTCGGGTCACCGCCTGCGGGTCGCCGAAGCTCAAGTCGGCCGCGGATCGAAGCGCCACGGACACGATGCCCCGGTCGGTGATGTAGAAAACACGGGTCCCCTGGCGATTCCAACGCGGCTCGTGGCCGCCTGTGTTCGTCAATCTCCGCCGGCTGCCGGAGTCGCCGAGGTGCCTCACGTAGACCTCGTCTCGGCCCGACTCGGACGATACCCAGGTGACGAGCTTGCCGTCCGGGGACGCCATCGGCGTGCCCTGGTTGTTGGGGCCGCCGGCCACGAGGATCGGCTTGCCCTGGGCGACCCCGTCCTCGGAGACGGCCACGATGTAGGCGTCTTCGCCGTCCTGCCCCGCAGTCAGGCTGAAGCCCAGCAGGCCTGCGCCATAGGAGATCGAGTGGAGAATGCCTTCGCCTTCGATCAGCGGCCCCGGGGGAACGCTGCCATCGAGGGGCATGCGGTAGAAGCGGAAGCCACCGCCGGCGCGATCGGACCCGAAGATCAGCCAGCGGCCGTCTTTCGACAGGACCCCCGCATTGTCGTTACCGCCGCCCGAGGTGAGTCGCGTCAGGTTCTTGCGCTCCAGATCGATCAGGCCGAGCTTGTCGTTGGCGCCGACGATCCCCACCACTGCCCGCCTCAAGTCGCTCGATAGCACCAGGCCGACCCAATCGCTGTCGAGGCTGTCCATGACGACGGCGGCGCGGCCGGGCCCTTCCCAGGAAAGACGTGCCCCTGCCGCGGTATTCGTTCCTGCGAGGTACACCAGATCCCCAGCGCGGCTCACGTCGTACCAGGCGTTGCCGGTTACGTTGCTCGCGGTGACACCGTCGAGGACCGGAAAAGGGGCCCCGCGAATCGAGCGGGAAGCAAGGTCGAAGGCGACCGCGTACAGGCGGCCGCCCCGCATGAAGACAATTTGTCCGTCGTCGAGGTACCGCGGTTTGCTTCCTCCCTTGATGAGGACTCGGTGGGCGCCGGTTCCGGTGTCCGCGATCGCAATGCCCGCCTCGTCGCTGGTCTGGTCGGACGCCGACTTGATCGTAAACAGGACGCCCGCTCCGCCGGGGAGAACGCACGGCCACCGATGGCTGATCTCTCCTGCCGCGTGGTCGATCTTCGTGAGCGCTCGGGACTCGCCGCCCCGCTCCGGGATCGCCCGGAGGGCGTCTGACCAGTTCGGTGTGTACACGATCTGGCCGTCTTCTCCCCAGCCTCCTCCGATCGACTCCTTCGGGGCCGGTCCCACATCGACGGGTACGCCGTCGGGCAAGTCGATCCGCCACAAGCGGCCGCGCGCGAAGAAGCCGAGCCGCTCGCCGTCCGGCGAGAAGAAGGGAGCGGTCGCACTCCCGGTGTTGGGCAGGCGCGCCGCCTCGAAGCGGTCGAGGCGGCGGAGATACAGGGCTCCCTGACCGTCCTTCACTCCCACGAACGCCACCTTGTCGCCCTGGGGAGAGATGGCGAGGGTCGCAAGAGAAGTATTGCCGACGTAGTTGACGACGGGGATGGTGACCGACTCCGGGAGAGCGAGTGAGGCTTTCAGTTGGGTCGCGGGACCTCGGGCGCGGGTGCTGAGCAGGACGGCGGCGGCCGCCCACCCGAGCAGGGCCAGTGCGGTTGCGGCGAAAGGCCAGAAGCGAGTGAGCCGGCTCGGGCGCGGGGCACCAGGCGTGAGCAGAGAGGTCGCAGCGTCAGCCTCCGCATCGTGAACGCGCTCCAGGGCGATGCGCGCGTCGCCGATGTCGCGCATGCGCTGACGAGGATCGCGGGCGAGGCAGCGCCGCAGGAGCTGAGCCACGCCCCGTGGCGTGTCCCCGGGCAGCCGAGCCCAGGGAACGTCTTCCTTGAGCACGGCAGCGAGCGTGTCGGAGATCGTCTCGCCGGCGAACAGCCGCGTGCCGCTCAGCATCTCGAACAGCACGACACCGAACGACCAGATGTCGGCGCGCTTGTCGACGGTCTTGCCGCGCGCCTGTTCGGGTGACATGTAGGCGGCGGTGCCCAGGATCATTCCAGCTTCCGTCGCATGCCGCGACATCGTGGGCGAGTGGGAGGCCTGAGAGTTGGCCGCCGAAGTCGTGGAATCGCCTTCAAGCGCCTTGGCAAGGCCGAAGTCGAGAACCTTGACTTTGCCGTCCGGCGTGACCTTGACGTTCGCGGGCTTGAGGTCGCGATGGATGACGCCGTGCTCATGGGCTTCTTCGAGACCTTCGGCGATCTGCTTCGCTATTACGATCGACTCTTCAACGGGAATGACGCCGCGCTTCAGCCGCTCGGCAAGGTCCTCGCCCTCGACCAGCTCCATGGCGAGGAAGTGCGCGGTCGAGCCGTCGGGCAGCGTCGCGCTCTCGAACCCGTAGACGTGGGCGATGTTCGGGTGATTGAGCGAGGCGAGGACCTGGGCCTCTCGCTTGAAGCGCGCCATACGCTCCGTGTCGGTCGCCATGGCCGCGGGCAGGACCTTGATCGCGACGTCGCGATTGAGCGTCGTGTCGCGCGCACGGAAGACCTCGCCCATGCCGCCCGCGCCGATGGCGGCGACGATCCGGTAGTGGGCGAGGGATTGGCCGATCATTTCATTGCAGGCGCCGCCCGGAGGGGCGGCCTCAGGCCTCGCGGAACGGGTTCACGACCTGGACCGTCTCGTAGCGCTGGCCATGGTTCAAATCCTCGGTGTAGAGCGTGTCCGCTTCCAGAACCTGCGCCGCGGCGATGATCGCCCCATCCCAATAGGAGATCCCGTACTTGACCGACAACTCGACGGCGGAGACGACAAGCGGGTAGTCGGTCGGCACGGTCGGGAATACCCGGTACTCGTCCATGAGCGCGACCGCGAGTTCCGGCGCCATCGGCTTCTTCATCTTGCTTGTGACGGTAACGTAGAACTCCTGGAGCACCTGAGCGGACAGCCCGAAGTCGGCCTCCTGAACCAGCTTCAGCGCCCTCTCCCGCTTCGCCGCCTCGTTCCTCGATGAGGACGCGGCGTACACCAGAACGTTGGTGTCGAGAAAGCACTCAACGCGCATGCAGGTCTTCGCGGGTCCAGTTTCGCCTTCCCATCTCGGCCCTGGACTGGCGGCAGAGCGCGCCGATCCGGCGTCGCGCCTTTCGGGTACGCGACTCGGTGGTGGTGAGGCGGTCGAGAAAGTCCCGAATCAAGGCGTTCAGCGAGGTGGACCGCTCCGCGGCGATTCGCCGCGCGTCCCGCAGCGTCGCCTCGTCCAGGGCAAGCGTGACGTTCTTCATGGACACATGATATGTGTGACTGTGTGATCTCTCAAGGCGAGGTCCTCGGGCCGGGCGTCATGGACATCGATCCGGCCATAGCGAGGAAATGCGCGGTCGAGCCGTCGGGCAGCGTCGCAGTTTCGAAGCCATAGACATGGGCGATGTTCGGATGATTGAGGGAGGCGAGCAGCTGGGCTTCGCGCTTGAAGCGCGCGAGCCGTTCGGTGTGCGCGGCCATGGCCGCGGGCAGAACCTTGATCGCGACCTCGCGATTGAGCGTCGTGTCGCGCGCGCGGAAGACCTCACCCATCCCACCTGCGCCCAAGGGGGCAACGATCTCGTACGGCCCGAGCTTCGCGCCTGGCTTCATCTCACGGCCGCCGTCAGACTCCGCACCTCTTCGAACCAGTTCTGGACGATCACCAGCTCGGTCGGACGTGGGTCTGCACGCGTCATGAGGAAGCGCTTGGCATCGGGAGACACTGCGTACCTCATCCCAGAGTCGCCACTACTGACGAACGAGCCCTCGAACAGGAGCCGCGGCTCAGCCAGTGTCAGGTCAGGCCCCGCGGAGACCGCGGCCGCCATCAGCTTGCGGCCCTGGTCCGCGCCGTAGAAGATCTCGCGACCGTCGCGCGACCACTGCGCGCCGCCCCCGCCCCGCTTCGATACACGCCGTTTGGCCTCTCCGCCCGGGAAACGGCGGAGGTAAACCTCCGAAGTGCCCGATTCGTCGGAGGTGTAGGCGATCCAGTGGCCGTCGGGCGACAAAGCAGGAGAGTGCTCCGAGGCGGGTGTCGCGAGGAAGGGCCGGGCGGCATCGCTGCCGCTCGGCGCCGCAAGGCCCAGGAGCCAGATGTCCGTCGTGTGCGTCTTCGGGTCCAGGAGGTGGAACACTGCGTAGCGGCCGTCGCGCGACGCCGAAAAGGGCATGACCCAGGTGGCCGCCACCTTCAAGAGCGATTGAGGCGGCGCGTTCGCTTCCACGTCGAGCGAGAGCAGCTCGCCCTGCTGGATCCCGTAGCGGCCGAAGAGGACGCGCCGACCGTCCGAGAACCAGACAGGCATGTTCGGGAACTCCTGCCGGTGTCCGGTCAGCGGCGTCAGCGTCTTCTGTTCGAGATCGTAGGTCGCTACCCGTATCGACGATCCGTCGCGGCCGGCGACCGCCAGGCGTCTGCCGTCCGGGGAGAGCTGAAAGACTGCGCCGGCCAACGGAAGTTCGCCCGCGTCTCCGATCTTGCCATCGCGGTCCACCCACACCAGGTTGCTGCGCCGGCCGCCGCCGCCCCCGACCGGCGCGTACGCGAGCGTGCCCTCGAGTGACACCGCAAGCTGCGGCAGCGGAGCGCTCGCCGCCCGCTGGTCGACCTCGACGTCGAGAGGCAGCGGGATCGCCGTTCCGACCTCCAGTCGGTCCTTGTCGAAGCGCGCCAGCATCAATCCGCCCTCGCGCATGAAGAGCAGGTGGCCCGACGACAGATAGCGGGCGTGGCTCGCGTTCTGGAGCAGCGTCTTCTTCCTCTTGCCGTCGAGCGAGACCGCCTCGATCCGGTGACCGTCGTCCGTCTGGGCGAGGTAGAGCACGATATCGGTGCCCGGCAGAGCCTGCGGGTCGAGATGCATCTCCGCCGCTTCCGTGGTGACCACCGACACGGGACCCCCGTCCGCCGGGATCGCCCGCAGGCCCACGCCCCACCAATCGAACACGATGCGCCCGTCATCGGTCCAGCTTGCCAACCCTCCCCAGCCACACTCCGGCATTTCGCGGGCCACGAAGACGGGATCTCCTCCCGCGACCGATACCTTCTTGAGTGCGCGGTCCATGAAGAATGCGAGCCAGTTGCCATCGGGAGAAAAGAAGGGGTTGCAAGCGCCCTCGGTCCCTGGGATCGCTCGGGGAGCAAGCTCGTAGATCCGACGCAGGTAGAGGCGAGGCGTCGGGTCCCCCGCGCCGAACGCCAGCGTCGACCCATCCCTGGAGACGGCCAGCGCGGAGGTGGGATAGAGCCCCCCGGAGTTGAACGGCGCATCGGATGGCAACGGAATCGGGAAGCGCGCCACGCGCGCGACTGCCGCCGGGACGCGCCGGTCGAAGGCTTCGCGAATGCCTACGGCCACGAGGGCGCCGGCAACCAGGCCCAGCGCGAGAACGGTCGTTGCAGAGCGACGGGTCGAAGCCTTCGAGGGGAGGTGGGAAGCCTCGCTCTCCCCGTCCGACGCGATCAGATCGAGCCGCGCGTCGCCGATGTCGCGCAGGCGCGCGCGTGGGTCGCGCGTCAGGCACCGGCGCAGCAGCTGGCGGAGGCGCAGCGGCGTGTCTGCCGGCAGCAGGCTCCAGTCCGGGTCCGTCTTCAGGACCGCCGCCAGGGTGTCGCTCACCGTCTCGCCCGCGAACAGTCGTGTGCCGGTGAGCATCTCGAAGAGCACGACACCGAAGGACCAGATGTCGGCGCGCTTGTCGACGGTCTTGCCGCGCGCCTGCTCGGGTGACATGTAGGCAGCGGTGCCGAGGATCATCCCGGCCTCCGTCGCGTGCCGCGACATCGTGGGCGAGTGGGAGACCTGAGAGTTGGCCCCCGAAGTCGTGGAATCGCCTTCGAGAGCCTTGGCGAGGCCGAAGTCCAGTACCTTCACCTTGCCGTCCGGCGTGACCTTGACGTTCGCGGGCTTGAGATCGCGATGGATGATGCCGTGCTCGTGCGCTTCTTCAAGACCCTCGGCGATCTGCTTCGCGATGGCGATGGCTTCATCGACAGGAATCGAGCCGCGCTTGAGGCGCTCCGACAGATCCTCGCCCTCGACCAGCTCCATAGCCAGGAAGTGCGCCGTCGAGCCGTCGGGCAGCGTCGAGCTTTCGAAGCCATAAACATGGGCGATGTTCGGATGATTGAGGGAAGCGAGAAGCTTCGCCTCGCGCTCGAAACGGGCGAGGCGTTCGCGGTCCTGCGCCAGCTCGGCTGGCAGCACCTTGATGGCGACGTCGCGGTCGAGCTTCGTGTCCCGAGCCCGAAAGACTTCGCCCATTCCGCCCGCGCCAACGGCGGCCGTGATCTCGTAGAGCCCGAGGCGGCTACCGGTGGTGAGGCTCTGGCTCACTGCTCCCCCCGCGGAGCAAGGCGGGCGAGTTCGCTCGTCCAGTCCGTCACGACCTCGATCTGACGAGGCTGGTTCGCGAAGGGTGTCGTGATGGCGAGAATGCGCGCGCCGTCGCGGGTCACGTCGTAAGACCGCCGGAGGTCGCTGTTGGAGGCACCGGCCAGGGCCACGCGGAACAGAGCGCGCGGCGGATCGAACTCGAGCGTGCCGGTGCGGCGCTGAGCGACCAAGCGGAACTCATCGTCGTGGCGGTAGAAGATCTCCCCGTTTCCGGCCCAGAGGGGTGCGGTCCCTCCGTCGGCCGACACCAGGACTCGCTCCTCGGAGCCAGGAAATGACTCGACGTAGACCTCCGGGCGGCCGGTTTCGCTCGACTGATAAGCCACGAAGCGCCCGTCAGGGGAGAACGAGACGCTTTGCTCCACGGCGCGGGTGGCCCGGATTGGCCGGGGTGGCGTGCTGCCGTCGATCGGGCGCGAGTAGAGATTGTTGCCGGTCTGCTCCTCGGAGCGGACGAAGGCGATGGTGCGGTTGTCAGGAGACACGGCTATGCCCAAGGTGTCGAGGAGCGCGGGCTCGTTCCACAGAGGGCGCCCGGAGTCCGGAGCCCCGGCCGCGATCCGGTGCAGCTCGTAGGGCGGACGGTCGAGGACGTAGAAGAGTTCGCGCCCGTCGCGGGACCACTCCGGGCCGTATTCGGTAGTGTCGCCGCTGGTGAGGCGAGACAGGGCGCCGCGCTTGAGTGAAAGAATCCACAGATCCTGGCTCTCTCCCTGGATCGTCAGTGCGGCACGCTCTTCCTCGGGTGAGAGGCTGACGCTCATGTAGCGCCGCTGTTCGCTGAAAGCCGGAGTTTCGTGTCCCGCGCGATCGAGCCAGACCAGCTGGCTCAGAGGGTTGCCGAGCGATTCGGTGATGTAGGCCAGCGTCCCGCTCTTCGAGACGGCGACGCTGGCCGAGCCCCCGTGAGAGACCCTCACGTCGTCCAGCACCGCCACCGGAGAGCCCTCGAGGGTCCCGCTCGCTGCGTCGAAAGCAATGGCGTACAGGCGCTGTCCACGGGCGTAGAGGAGGTGCCCGCTCGGGGCATATCGCGCGAAGAAGCCTCCATCGATCAGCCATCGCACCTGCCGCGTCTTCAGATCGAGGACGCCGATTCGCGACCGGTCGACCGGCGCCTTGAAGGCCGTGAACAGGACCAGCCGCCCGCCGGGAAGGGGCTCGGGCCACCAGTGCCCCAACTCCCCGCTCGAGCGGTCCGGCGTGGTGAGTTGTTCCGCGGATCCACCATCAGCGGAGACCCGGTAGAGCCCGGAGGCGTAGATGGGCGTGTAGATGATGGTGTCGTCATCGAGCCAGGCGCAGCCGCCCGGGCCCAACGCATTCGCGAGCGGGAAAGGCCGCCCGCCCGCGACGGCTACCTTCTTCATCTGGCCGTCAGAGTTGAAGGCGAGCCAGCGCCCGTCGGGAGAGAAGGCGGGGTTGGAGCCCCCCTCGCCGCCCGGGATCGGTGACGCCTCGCGCTCGCCCAGTTCGCGCCGCAAGAGGATTTCCTTGCCGTCCTGCCGTCCGGAAAAAATCAGGCTGCGGCCGTCCGGCGAGAACGTGAGAAGCGGGGCCTGCCCCCCGACTTGCTGGGTCGCCGAGAGATGGATGGCGAAGCGCATCGGCGCAGGCGCCGTTACCCGTTGACGGCTCACGACGTATCCGCCGAGGCCCGCGGCCGTGGCCGACACGACGAGGGCGGCAAGCCAGGCGAGGGGAGCGCGCCGCGAGCGAGTCGCCGCGACGGAAGCGAGGCCCGCGGCATCGACCTTGCTTTCGACACCGGCGGCGACGTCCTCGAGAACGATCCGCGCGTCGGCGATGTCGTGAAGCCGGCGTTTCGGATCGCGCTCCAGACAGCGGCGCAGCAGCTGGTGGGCGAGGCCCGGCGTCGCCGCGGGCAGCGCGGCCCAGTTCGGTTCGCGCGTCAGCACCGCCGCGAGAACATCGGACACCGTCTCGCCCTCGAAGAGCCGCTTGCCGGTGAGCATTTCGAACAGCACGACGCCGAAGGCCCAGATGTCGGCGCGCTTGTCCACACTCTTGCCGCGCGCCTGCTCCGGAGACATGTACGCCGCGGTGCCCAGGATGACGCCCGCCTGCGTCCCCGTCCGCGCCAGCGTCGGTGAATTGGACACGTCCGCGTACGATCCCGTTGCCGACTCGGTCGCGTAGGCCTTGGCGAGCCCGAAGTCGAGCACCTTCACCTTGTCGCCCGGAGTGACCTTGACGTTGGCGGGCTTCAGGTCGCGGTGGACGATGCCGTGCTCGTGAGCCTCCTCGAGCGCCTCGGCGATCTGCTTCGCGATCGCGATCGCTTCGTCGATCGGGACAGCGCCGCGCTTCAGGCGCTCGGCCAGCTCTTCGCCTTCGACCAGCTCGAGCACGAGGAAGGGCTTGCCATCCGCTTCTTCGAGGCCGTGGATGGCGGCGATACTCGGGTGATTGAGGGAGGCGAGGACCTGGGCTTCCCGCTTGAAGCGCGCGAGACGATCGGGGTCTCCCGCCACCTCGGCGGGTAGCACCTTGATCGCGACGTCGCGATTGAGCTTCGTGTCCGTGGCCCGATACACCTCGCCCATGCCGCCCGCGCCCAGCTTGGCTGTGATCTCGTACGCGCCGAGGCGTGATCCAGCCTGCACCATGGACTACTCCCGACCCCGCAACGATCGGCGCAGCTCGTCGGCCCAATGGACCGCCGCCAGGGCGTCGGCCCCGCCGTCGGCCGGCGACACGACGACGAAGGTCTCTCCGTCCGGCGACAGATCGTAGTCTTCGGTGAGGAAGGCGAATTCGCCCAGGCTGCGACGCCCGGCGACGGCCAGAGTGGGCGCAGTCTGGAGATCGGCGACCGCCCACCCCTGCCCGGTGCTGTAATAGAGACGGCGGCTGTCCGCTCCCCACGTCGGGGCCGATCCTCCGCCGTCCGTCACCTGGATGGCGGCGCTTGCGCCGTCGAGGGAGCGTACGTGCACCTCCCAGGTCGCGTTGTCCTGGAACGCCACCCAGCGTCCGTCGCGGGAGATCCGCGGCTGGATCGGATCTCGCGCCGCACTCGGAAGTGGCGCAGCGACGAGCGGGGCCGCACCCGGGCTCCCCTCGAGCGCCACGCGCACCAGCTCGTGCCTCTCGACCCCCGGGGCCCGTCTCACGGCAACCAGCGACCGCCCGTCGGGTGCCATGACCGCTTCCAGAACGTCGCCCTCGATCTCGACGAGGCGCCGGGACTCGACGCTGCCGTCGATCGCCAGAGTCCAGACCTCCCGACGGCTCGGGGGGGTGCCCGAGGTGTAGATCAGTCGTTTGCCATCGGGCGCCCATTCCGGACTCGAGGCCGTGCCCGTCCGCGTCAAGCGCGTGCCCTCCCCCGACTCCCGATCGAACATCCAGAGGTCGCCGGTGGCTCCGCGCGCAGCCGTATCCAACCCGGCCAGGATCGCGACGGCGATGCGGCGCCCGTCGGGCGAGAAGCGAGGCCGAAGGAACGACCCGACCTGATCGCCAAGCGGCCGGACGCGCCCCTGCGCGTCCACAAGCACGAGGCGCTGGGCATATGTCCCCGCGGGGCGGTACACGAGGGTCCCGCCCTCGGAGAGCGTGACCGCGGTGCCGACGTAAGAACTCGCCACGCGGTCGCGCAGCTGCGTGGGGCCGCCGGTCACGCGCATGGCCTGGGTATCGATCGGAACGGCCATCAGGCTGCCGTCGGCTCGCGAGTACACGAGGCGGCCGTCGATCACGCCCAGCGCCTGGACGCCATCGACTCCCAGTGGCGCCCGGCGCGCATCGGCGAGCGAGAACATCGCGAGGCCCGTGCGACCATCGGCCGTCGTGCTCGCGTACAGGACCATGCGCTCCCGCCTTAGTACGAACGGCCTCCGCTGCCGCGTCTCGCGCGCCGCAGTGTCCAGGGGGATCAGCAGTTGCGGCGCGCCGCCGCTGGTGCTCACCCGATGGATGCCCGCGCCCGTACCGATCAACTCGAAGAGAATCTCGTCGTTCGACGCCCAGGCCAGGGCCGCGGACGAATTGTCGATCGTCGCGACGTGCGTCGCCGCACCCCCGCTGAGTCGCACCTTCCTGATCTGGTTGACCCGGGCCACGAAGGCGACCCATTCCCCGTCCGGTGAGATGGCCGGTTGCGCGCCATCCTCGGTATCCTCGAGCTTCCGCGGGCGGTCATCGTCCAGCTTCCGGACCCAGAGCTGGGGCCTGGAATTCTCGCCGACCGCCATGAAGACGATCGTCCTGCCGTCCGGTGAGACGGCGAAGGGAGTGGTGAACCCCGTCTGGACGCGGAGCGATGGATCCGCGGAGAGCGGGAATCGCACCACGGGCTGCTCTGGCGCCGGCTGGTCCCGCCGCCACGCCATCGCGGCCAGCGACAAGGCCAGAGCCACGGTCAGTGTCGCCAGAACCGTGGTGAGGCGACTGGTTCGTGCTGCCGGGACAAGACCGCGCGTGCCGGGTTCGCCGAGTCCGCCCGCGACCGCCTCGTCGAGCGCGAGCCCCGCGTCCGCGATGTCGTGCAGCCGGTTCTTCGGATTGCGCTCCAGGCACTGCCGCAGCACGCGCCGCGCCGCAGTTGGCGTGGCGGCGGGCAACGCTGCCCAATTCGGCTCCCGGGTCAGCACCGCCGCGAGGACATCCGAGACTGTCTCGCCTTCGAATAGCCGTCGGCCCGTCAGGATCTCGTAGAAGACGACGCCGAAGGACCAGATGTCCGCTCGCTTGTCCACCGCCTTGCCGCGCGCTTGTTCGGGCGACATGTAGGCGGCGGTGCCGAGGATCACGCCGGCCTCCGTGCCCGCCCGCGTCAAAGTCGGCGAGTGCGACAGCTCCGGCTTCGAGGCTTCCCCGCCGTCCCAGCCGTACGCCTTGGCGAGCCCGAAGTCGAGCACCTTGACCTTGCCGTCGGGCGTCAGCTTGACGTTGGCGGGCTTCAGGTCGCGGTGCACGATTCCGTGTTCGTGGGCCTCCTCGAGTGCTTCGGCAATCTGCTTCGCGATCTGAACAGCCTCTTCGACCGGAATCGCGCCGCGCTTCAGCCGCTCCGCCAGATCCTCGCCTTCCACCAGCTCGAGCACGAGGAAGGGCTTGCCGTCCGCTTCCTCCAGGCCGTAGATGGCAGCGATGTGGGGGTGATTGAGGGAGGCGAGCAGTTGCGCCTCCCGCTTGAAGCGCGCGAGGCGCTCGGCGTCACCCGCCACCTCGGCGGGTAGCACCTTGATCGCAACGTCCCGATTGAGCTTGGTGTCCCGCGCACGGTACACCTCGCCCATGCCGCCGGCGCCGAGAGGGGCCGTGATCTCGTACGCTCCGAGGCGGATACCGATCATCGTGCCGCCGCTCGCGACGGGTCGGCCGTGTCCCAGCCGTCGAGCACGAGGATCTCTCCCGGTTTCGAGGCATTGATCTGGCGCTTCACCAACACGAAGCGACCGTCGGGTCCGATGTCGTAGTTGCGCTGAATCACGGTGCGCAACTGGTAGGGACCGGTGAAGAGAGCCCGTGGTGCGCCCGGGCGAAAAACACCGCGGATGTCCACGTCCACGGCCATCAGCGACTGGCCCGCGACGAAGTAGAGAGCCCGAGCGTCACGGGACCAGACCGGGTTCATTCCACCCGCGACCGAGATCTGCCATTTCCCGCCGCCCGGCGGGAACGTCTCGACGATGACCTCGTCCGTTCCGGTCTCGGTGGAGGTGTAGGCGACGTAGCGACCGTCGGGAGAGAACGCCGCTGTCGATTCTCCGGCCGACGGATTGGCGAAAAGCGGCACCAGCTTGCCGCCCGCGCCGGTATCGAGGATCTGGATGTCGATCGATCCCTGAGCGCTCGTGACCGCGAGCCTCCTTCCGTCCGGGAGCCATGAATCGGCGAGCTCGAATTCGCTACTCTTCAAGAGCCTGACCTCTTCTCCAGTGCCGTCGGCGGCCTTCATCCCCATGCCGGTCTCGCCGCTGCGACCGTTCGTGAAGACGATCCGCTGTCCGTCGGGGCTCCACAGGGGCATGCCGTGCCCCTGCCCGAAGGTCAGGCGCTGCATCCGCTGCGAGGCCAGTTCGAGCACGTAGACGTCGTCGTCCCCGCCGCTGCCGCTGCCGATGGCGAAGGTGAGCCGTCGGCCGTCGGGTGAGAAGCGCGGATGATTGAACGACGCGGGCGGCGCATTGAGTGCCGCCTCCCGTCCCGCCTGGTCGACCAGGACCAGCACGCGACTGTTGGGGATCGACGCCTCGGGCGCTATGGCCACGACGCCCGTGTCGCTCACGCTGAAGTAGCCGGAACCGCTGCTCGGATCGCCGCCGACGCCTTCCTGGATCGTGAACGGTTCGCCGGTCACCTCAAGGCGCCTGGCGTCGAACCTCACCGCGAGCAGCGTCTTCCCCCGCTGATAGACGAGATAGCCCAGGGCGGTGTAGCGCGCCATCCGCGCTCCCTTCAGGATGGTACGCCGCTCACCGGTGTCGAGGCGCTGCGCGTCGATGTTCGAGCCGTCGTAGTCGCCCGGGCTTGCCGCGAGCCCGACCGTGAAGATCACGGTCCGGCCATCCGGCAGGACCTGCGGCCAGCGGTGGGAACGCTCGACCTTCGGGTCGCCGAGCTTGGTGACCGCCAGCGGCGCGCCACCTGTTGCCACAACCTTGAAGAGAGCGCTGGTGTAGAGCGGCGAAAAAATGAGCGAGCCGTCGGGCGCCCAGCTGACGCCGCGCGGAGCCAGAGCCTGGGCCACGGTGACAGGCGTGCCGCCATCGGCGGAGACCTTGCGGAGCATGCCCCCGGAGAAGAAGGCGATGGAGCGGCCATCCGGGGAGAGCATCGGGTGCTCGGCGCCCTCGGTGCCCGCGACGTGGCTGATGGCCATGCGGTCGAACGAGCGGCGGAAGATGCTGGCGGACCGCTGGCCTTCCGCGACGAAGAGGAGCGTCCGGCCATCGGACGAGAGGCCGATCAGGGGAGACTCGGACGGCGCCAGAAAGTGCTCGTCGGGCATGAGGATTCCGAACGCGGTGAGCGGCCGCGGTCCGGTCGGGCGGTCGCCACCGCGTGGCAGGCCGATGCCGATCGCTCCGGCCACGGCGAGAGCCGCCACCGCCCAGGGGAGGATGCCCCATCCCAGAGGGCGGAGCCGCGTGTCAGGAGTTGCCGGGACCGGTTCGGTGTCGCCGCGCAGCACCTCGTCGAGCACGATGCGCGCGTCGGCGATGTCGTGCTGGCGGTTCTTCGGGTTCCTGTCGAGGCAACGCCGCAGCAGTTGCCGAACCTGCGCGGGGGTCGCGGCCGGCAGCGCGGCCCAGTTCGGTTCGCGGGTCAGCACCGCCGCGAGAACATCGGACACCGTCTCGCCCTCGAACAGGCGCTTGCCGCTGAGCATCTCGTACAGCACGACGCCGAAGGCCCAGATGTCGGCCCGCTTGTCGACGCTCTTGCCGCGCGCCTGCTCCGGCGACATGTACGCGGCGGTGCCGAGAATCATTCCGGCCGCCGTGCCCTGGCGCGTCATCGTGGGCGAATGCGAAAGCTCCGGCTTCGAGCCTTCCCCGCCGTCGCCGCTGTAGGCCTTGGCCAGGCCGAAGTCGAGCACCTTGATCTTGCCCTCGGGCGTCAGCTTCACGTTCGCCGGCTTCAGGTCCCGATGCACGATGCCGTGCTCGTGAGCCTCCTCGAGAGCCTCCGCGATCTGCTTCGCGATCTCGACAGCCTCTTCGACCGGGATCGCGCCGCGCTTCAGGTGCTCCGACAGGTCCTCCCCAAGGACGAGCTCCATCGCGAGGAAGTGCACACGCGAGGCGTCGTCCAGGGTAACGGTTTCGAAGCCGTAGACGTGGGCGATGTTGGTGTGGTTGAGGGAGGCCAGCAGCTTCGCCTCGCGCTCGAAGCGCGCGAGGCGCTCTGCGTCCGCAATGAACGCCGCCGGCAGCACCTTGATCGCGACCTCGCGATCGAGCTTCGTGTCCGTGGCCCGGTACACCTCGCCCATGCCACCCGCGCCGATGGAAGCCGTGACCTGGTACGTCCCGAGGCGGGAGCCGATCATGGCCCCTTCTCCCCCTGGCTCCGGCGCAACTCGGCGAACCAGTTCTGTACCACGAGCAACTGGCGCGCGGAGCCGGTCCCGCCCGAAATGGGGACGCCCGGTGGGGTGCGCACCATCAGGAAGCGGCGGCCGTCCCGAGTGACGCCGAAGGCGCGCCCCATGTCGTTGCCCCTCATGAAGGGCCCCGAGAACAACCGTCGGGGCTCGCTGACGCGCAGGGTCGGCGCGAGCTCGACGCGAGCCGCCATCATGTCGAGCTCACCGCCCCGGGCAGAGGCGAAGTAGATGTCCCGCCCGTCGGGCGACCACAGGGCGGGGCCGGCGGTGGACGAGACCCGCGTCTTCTGCCCGCCTTCCGGGAACTTCTCGACGAGTAGCTCGGTGCCAACGGTGCTGTTCACGTAGTAGGCGAACCACTCGCCGTTCGGCGCGATGGCGGCGCCGTTCTCGTCCTCCGCCGTTGCGACGAGGGGTCTCGCGGCAGCGGCCCCGGGTGCTTTCTCGAGATCGAGCAGCAAGAGATCCGCCTTGGCTGCGGGGGCGTAGCGCGAGAGGATGAGCCAGCGACCGTCCGGCGAGATCGACCAGGGGCAGAGCCAGGTTCCCGGCAGGCGCAGCAACACCTGGTCGGGGACATTGGCGTCCAGGGCGTGGCGGACGATCTCGCCCTCGAACGGCCCGTAGCGCGTGTAGAGGATCGCCTTTCCGTCCGGCGTCCACACCGCCTGCGCGGGCATGTCGACCGCTCCGAGGTCGGCGAGGGCGGTCGTCGCCTTGCGCTGCAAGTCGAGCGCTTCGATCCTGGCGACACCGGCCCTGCGACCCGTGAAGGCAAGCACTTCGCCGTCCGGTGCAAGGGCCAGCGTCGGATAGGGGAATGGAAGCGCGCCGAGCTCTTCGACGTGGCCGTCGTGCGTAACGGCGACGAGCCGCGATCCGCTCCCGGCCTGCTCGTCGCTCGGCGCATAGACTAGGGTCCCGCCGCGGGACACCACGAGCTGCGGGTTGGGGGCGCTCACGTTGAACCAGTCCGGAGCCGCCTCGATCGGAACCGGGAGGGAAGCGCCGGTCACCTTCAGGCGTTCGGCATCGAACGGCGCGATGTGGAGGGCGCCGTCCCGGACGAAGAGCAAGTGTCCCGAGGCCAGGAAACGGCCGTGGCTCGCGTTCTCGAGGATCCGCGTCCGCGCCCCGCCATCCACCGAGACGGCCTCGATGGCCTGGCCCTCGGCGCGATGCGTATAGAAGAGGACGCGACACGGCCCCGGCAGCGGCTGCGGGTCGAGGTGCCACTCGTCTGCCGGCCGGGTCAGGACCTGCGCTTCGCCGCCTTCGGCGCCCAGGACGCGTAGCCCGGCATCCCAGGTGTCGACGACGATACGGCCGTCGTCGCACCACGTGCCGAGCATCCAGCCGGCGTTGGTGAATCCTCGCGCGAGCGTGACCGCCTTGCCCCCGCGCACCGAGATCTTCTTGAGGGCCGATTCGGCGAAGTCGAAGTAGGCGAGCCACTCTCCGTCCGGCGAGAAGAACGGGGCCCTGCCCCTCTCCGTGCCGGGAATCGAACGGATCTCGGTCTCGTCGAGCCGGCGCAGGCGGAGTCGGGTGTCAGCGGCCGAAGAGGAGGTTGCGTAGACGATCTGCGTGCCGTCGGGCGAGAGCGCGAGCGAGCTCCCCGGGGAGCTTTCGACAACGAGCGGTGCGTCGTCGGGAAGAGGGATCGCGAGCCGCAGGACCGGCAGGTCTCGCGGCTCCGCCCCGGGCCGAGCTCCCCGGAGGGCCAGACTGGCGATGCCGACGACGAGGCCCAGTGCTCCCACGGCCCAGGGAAGGGCTCGCCGCCACGGCGGCCCCTGCGCCGTTGCCGGCGCTGCGGCAGCGCCGTCGTCGCTTCCGCCGGCCACGAGCTCATCGAGGACTATGCGCGCGTCGGCGATATCGTGGAGACGGTTCGTCGGGTTGCGCTCGAGGCAGCGGCGCAGCAGCAGGCGGATCGCGGCCGGCGCCTCTGTCGGCACCCTGCCGAAGTCGATCTCGGTCTTGAGCACTCCGGCCAGCACGTCGCTCACCGTCTCGCCGGCGAAGAGCCGCCGGCCCGTCAGCATCTCGAAGAGCACGACTCCGAAGGCCCAGATGTCGGCCCGCTTGTCGACCGGCTTGCCTCGCGCCTGCTCGGGCGCCATGTAGGCGGCGGTCCCTAGGATGACGCCCGCCTGCGTCCCCGTGCGCGCAAGCGTCGGCGATTGGGAGATGTCGGGCGAAGCGCCGCCCGCCGCCTCCCCCGCGTACGCCTTCGCCAGGCCGAAGTCGAGCACCTTCACCTTGCCATCAGGCGTCAGCTTGACGTTCGCGGGCTTCAGGTCGCGGTGGGCGATTCCGTGCTCGTGCGCCTCCTCGAGCGCTTCCGCGATCTGCTTTGCGATGGCGATCGCTTCGTCCACGGGAATCCCGCCGCGCTTCAGCCGCTCGGCCAGGTCCTCACCCTCGACCAGCTCCATGGCGAGGAAATGGGCGGTCGTGCCGTCGCCCAGGGTCGCGTTCTCGAAGCCGTAGACATGGGCGATGTTGGAGTGATTGAGCGAGGCCAGCAGCTTCGCCTCCCGCTCGAAGCGGGCGAGCCGCTCGGCATCCCCCGCCACCTCGGCCGGTAGCACCTTGATCGCCACGACGCGGCCCAGCTTCGTGTCCCGCGCGCGGAACACTTCGCCCATCCCGCCCGCGCCCAAGGGGGCGATGACCTCGTACGGCCCCAGCTTCGCGCCAGGCTTCATTTCGCCGCCGCCGTCAGATTCCGGACCTCTTCGAACCAGTTCTGGACGATCACCAGATCGGTCGGAGAGGGATCGGAGCGCGACATGAGGAAGCGCTTGGCGTCGGGCGACACTGCGTAGGTGAACCCGCTGTCGGTAGAGAACTCGAAGTGGCCTTCGAACAGGAGCCGCGGCTCGGCCAGCGTCAGTGGTGGCCCCGTGGAGACCGCGACCGCCATCATCTGACGACCCTGGTCCGCGCTGAAGAAGATTTCGCGCCCGTCCCGCGACCACTGCGCGGCGCCCCCGCCCCGCTTCGACACGCGCCGTTTGGCCTCTCCGCCCGGGAAGCGGCGCAGATAGACCTCGGTAGTGCCCGATTCGTCGGAGTCGTACGAGATCCACTGTCCATCGGGCGACAGTGCCGGAGTGGACTCCGATGCCGGCGTGGCGAGGAAGGGTCGGGCCGCGTCGCTGCCGGCGGGCGCCGCCAGGTCCAGGAGCCAGATGTCCAGGTTGTGCGTCTTCGCATCCAGGAGCGAGAACGTGACGTAGCGGCTGTCCCGCGACACCGAGAAGGGCGTGACCCACGTGCCCTGGACCTTCAAGAGCGACTGAGGCGGCGTGTTGGCCTCGACGTCGAGAGAAAGCAGCTCGCCCTGCTGGATCCCGTAACGTGGGAAGAGGACACGCCGCCCGTCCGGGAACCAGACAGGCATGTTCGGGTACTCCTGGCGGTGTCCGGTCAGCGGCGTGAGCGTCTTCTGGCCCAGGTCGTACGTCGCGATGCGGATGGACGGCCCGTCGCGGCCCGCGACCGCCAGGCGCTTGCCGTCCGGTGAAAGGTGGAAGTGCGCCCCGGCCAGGGGAAGCGTGTCGGCGTCCTCGACCTTGCCAGCGCGATCCACCCACACCAGGTTGCTGCGACGGCCACCGCCTCCGCCAACCGGCGCGTACGCGAGCGTGCCTTCCAGTGACACCGCGAGCTGCGGCAGCGGAGCGCTGGCCGCACGCGCGTCGACCTCGACGTCGAGGGGGACGGAGGCCGCTGTCGCGCCGACCTCCAGCCGGTCCTTGTCGAAACGCGCCAGCATGAGCCCGCCATCGCGCATGAAGAGCCGGTGGCCCGACGCCAGGTAACGCGCATGGCTGGCGTTCTGGAGCAGCGTCTTCTTCCTTGTGCCGTCGAGCGAGATCGCCTCGATCCTGTGGCCGTCGTTCGTCTGTGCCAGATAGAGCACGCTGTCGGTGCCCGGCAGCGCCTGCGGGTCGAGATGCATCTCCGCCCCGGAGTTCGTGACCACCGACACCGCCCCTCCATCCGCCGGGACGGCCCGCAGGCCCGCGCCCCACCAGTCGAACACGATGCGCCCGTCATCGCTCCAGCTCCCCAGCCCTCCCCAGCCACACTCCGGCATTTCGCGGGCCACGAAGACGGGATCTCCCCCGGCGACCGATACCTTCTTGAGCGTGCGGTCCATGAAGAACGCGAGCCAGTTCCCGTCGGGAGAGAAGAAGGGATTGCAAGCGCCCTCGGTCCCTGGGACCGGTCGGGGACCCAGCTCGTCGCTCCGACGCAGATAGAGGCGACGCGTGTCGGCCCCGCCGCCGAACGCCAGCTTCGACCCATCCCGGGAGATCGCTAGCGCGGAGGAGGGATAGAGTGTGCCCGTGTTGAAGGGGGCATCGGAAGGCAGCGCAATCGGGAAGCGTGCCACGTTCGCGGCCGCGGCCGGCACGCGCCGATCGAAGGCTTCCCGGAAGCCCAGCGCGACGACGGCGCCGGCAACCAGGCCCAGCGCGAGAGCGACCGTTGCAGAGTGACGTGCCGAGACCTTCGCAGTGAGGTGCGAGGCCCCGCCTTCTTCGGCCGACGCGATCAGATCGATCCGCGCCTCGCCGATGTCGCGCAGGCGTTCGTGAGGATCGCGCGTCAGGCAGCGTCGCAGCAGCTCGCGGATGCGCGGCGGCGTCTCCGCCGGCAGCAGGCTCCAGTCCGGGTCGGTCTTCAGGACCGCAGCCAGCGTGTCCGACGTCGTCTCGCCGCGGAAGAGACGTTTGCCGGCCAGCGTCTCGAACAGCACCACACCGAAGGCCCAGATGTCGGCGCGCTTGTCGACGCTTTTGCCACGCGCCTGTTCCGGGCTCATGTAGGCGGCGGTGCCGAGAAGCACGCCAGCCTGCGTCCCGGTCCGCGCCAGCGTCGGCGAATGCGACACGTCCGCGTCCGAGGCCGCCCCCGACTCGGCCGCGTACGCCTTGGCCAGACCGAAGTCGAGCACCTTCACCCTGCCGTCCGGTGTCACTTTGATGTTCGCCGGCTTCAGGTCACGGTGGATGATGCCGTGCTCGTGCGCCTCCTCCAGCGCTTCGGCAATCTGCTTCGCAATCTGAACAGCCTCTTCGACCGGAATCGCGCCGCGCTTCAGGCGCTCCGACAGGTCTTCCCCTTCGACGAGCTCCATTGCGAGGAAGTGCACACGCGAGGCGTCGTCCAGGGCAGCGGCTTCGAAGCCGTAGACGTGGGCGATGTTCGAATGGTTCAGGGAGGCCAGCAGCTTCGCCTCGCGCTCGAAACGAGCCAGGCGTTCGTGGTCCTGGGCCCACTCGGAGGGCAGCACCTTGATCGCGACCTCGCGATCGAGCTTCGTGTCCCTGGCGCGGTACACCTCGCCCATCCCGCCGGCGCCGAGCTTGGCCGTGATCCGGTAATGGGCGAGGGAAGCGCCGATCACGGAGTACGCGCCTCCGCGA
>CAYTWT010000016.1:0-1748 GCA_964442185.1 uncultured Acidobacteriota bacterium | reverse complement strand
GGCGCGGAGCGAGGGCTTCTGGGTTCGCGGCTACGTATCGACCTGCCTCGGCTGTCCGTACGAGGGCAAGGTTGCTCCCGAAAAGGTCCTGGAGGTCACATGCCGACTCATCGAGGCCGGCTGCGACGAGGTATCGATCGGCGACACGATCGGCGTCGGCGTACCGACGCAGGTAACGGACCTCATGGGCCGTCTACGCGACGCCGTCGGCGTGTCGGCGCTCGCCGTGCACTTTCACGATACGCGGGGAACCGCGCTCGCCAACGTCCTCGCGGCGCTCCAGGAAGGAATCGGGATTGTGGACAGCTCCGCCGGCGGCCTCGGAGGCTGCCCGTACGCCCCGGGTGCAAGCGGCAACCTCGCGACCGAAGACCTGCTGTACATGCTCCACGGCATGGGTATCGAGACCGGTGTCGATCTCGCGCAGGTCGTCGCAGCTTCGCGATCACTTGCGCCGAAGCTCGGCCACGCCCTGCCGAGCCGCTATCTACAGGCCTGCGGCTGGCTCCCTCGCCTGGCGCCATCCGGGCTTCTCTGCGCGCGTCGGTGAGCCGCTCCCGTTCGAGGACAAGAAGGGCATCGAGGACGTGGCGGGCTACGTCGTCAGGAATCCGTCCGCTCCGTCGAGGAGGCCCTGATCCGCGATGATCGGCCGTCAGTCTGGGAGGACGCGCAGTCCGGCGGCTCTGAAATGGCGGAAGTCAGGGTCCCGCGTCACGAGGGGCACGTCGTGGTCGAGGCAGGCCTGGGCGATCAGCGTGTCCGCCAGCTTCGCCTTGTGGCCGCCGCGGATGGCCAGGGCTCGCAGGCGCCCGGCGCGTTCCCAGTAGCCCGGCTTCAAGGGGAGGACGGGGATCTGAAGCAGTATTTCCTCGAGCTTCTGAGGGAGCTTGGGGTCGCTCAGAACCTCAGAGAGGACGACAGGAGGGAGGCAGGCCTGGCTATGGGCGAGTGCGGCATCCACTGCATCGATATCCTTGCCGGTGGAACCCGCCAGGTAGTGAACGAACGAGCTGGTGTCGAGGGCGATCAACGGCGGTCTTGGCGCAGGGCTTCGACGTCGATCGACAGGCGCACCGCACCCCGCAGGCGACGCAGCTCTTCGTAGGCGCTTCGGGCCGCCACCAGCTCGAGGCCGCGCCTTACGGTCGCCGTGATCCCCTCGCGCGTCGATCGGCGCGCACGCCGCAATAGTTCGGCCGGGACTTCGATGGTCACCTTGCGCGTAGCACGCATGGGCTGATGGTACCAGCATCGACACCAGTAGTCATGCTGGTCAGACGGCCAGATCTGGAGCGGGCCCTGCACTCGCGGCGCTGCTGCGGTAGTGCCCGAGCGTCTTGCCGATCAGGGTCGGTTTCCTCCGGGCCCGCGCGGAATTCATTTCGCGAGGACGGAATCTCGAAGGACGCGCGAACCTTAGGCAGGGGGTTCAGGAGCGCCGCCGCTCCTGACCCTCGGTGGCGTGACGCGTTAGAAATAGAGGCGGATCCCGGCTCCCGCCTGGAAGCCGCCCGCATCGACCTCGGCAGTCGGCGCGTTGGTCGCGGCGAACTTTGCCTTGGCCTGGGCGTAGCGGGCCTGAATCCCGAGGCCGATGTTCTTCTTGAAGCGCCAGTCGACGCTGGCTCCGACGTTGAAGCCGATCGGGCTGTCGCTGGCCTTCGTCTGAGCAGCGCTCGTCACGGTGACGCTGTCGTAGGGGTAGGAGTGCGAGTAGGCGACGTTCTCGAGCACATTCGCCTCGA
>CAYTWT010000015.1:0-9123 GCA_964442185.1 uncultured Acidobacteriota bacterium | reverse complement strand
TCCGAAACGGACGGCGTTCCCACCCAGGGCATGCGTGAGCTGTTCGGGGAACGCTCAAAGCAACTGGCGACGTACGAGGCGGAGTGGAAGGACATGCTCGCCAGCGGCGTCGGCCCGCTCAATGCCAGTGCCAAGGAGCTGGACTTCGACTTCGTGGCGACGCCGAAGTAGCTTTGGGGCGTCCGGATGGAAACGGACGCCCCAAGCCACCGCTTCAGCGCTTGAACCGCTTTACGCCTTCTTCGCGACCTTCTTCTTGTTCTGCTCGGTGATCACATAGCCGCCGTCGGCCTTGCACTGGTCCGCGCTCGTCGGCACCCAGTTCAGGATGTTGGCCGAGGCGCCGCACTTCGCGTGGGCGCCGCACGAGTGGGCCTCCGACTTGCCGAACTTGGCCCCGTACTCCTTGTCTCCCAGCAGCGTCTTGAGCGCCGCCAGGTCGTCGGCCGAGACCGAGCACTTGGCGTGCGAGCCGCAGCCGTTGACCCCGTAACACTTCACTTCGTTCGCGGCGGTCTGAGCGCGTGCGCCTTGCGGCGCCACGACTCCCAGCGTGATGCCCGCGACCGCAGCCACGAGCAACTTGTCCCTCTTCATCGATTCCTCCTCCTTGGTCTTAGCTGTGATCGCTCGCGACCGGAACGGCATTCCTGGATCCGTGGCGGCCTTCCGGAATAGTCGGCCTGCCACAGCCGTTCTGGCTCGCGAGGCTAGAGAAGGAGAACTGACATGTCGATCGGAAGGCTGACCCTGGCGACGCTGGGCCTGACGCTGCTGGCGACGACGGGCCACGCTCAGGTGGCCACGAAGAAGACGCTCACGCTCGAGGGTGCGCGCATCGCCATCCATGCTGCGGTGGCGGAGGCGCGCAAGGCGAACGCCACTGGCGTGATCGCCGTCGTGGACGACGGCGGCAATCTGATGGCGGTGGAGCGCATCGACGGCACCTTCGCCGCGGGCGCCAACATCTCGATCGGCAAGGCTCGCACGGCGGCCCTCTTCAAGAAGCCGACGCGCGTCTTCGAAGAGATCATCGCCAAGGGCCGCACCGCCATGGTCGCGGTCGACTTCACGCCGCTGCAGGGCGGCATCCCGATCGTCGTGGACGGCCAGGTGATCGGCGCTGTCGGCGTGAGCGGCGCGTCCAGCGCAGTGCAGGACGAGGAGTTCGCGATCGCCGGCGCCGACGCGGTGGCGGCCGGTCCGGGAGCGACGGCGGCGGTGACGTACCTGCCTTCGGCCCAGGTCGCCGCCGGCTTCGTGAAGGGCATGCCGCTGCTCGAGGTCGGCGGCTACAAGGTACACGCGAGTCGGCGCGATGCGGCCGGGCAGGTCGAGGTCCATACCCAGGACACCGACATCATCCACGTCCTCACCGGTTCCGCGACGCTCGTCACCGGCGGCCAGATCGAAGGCGGCAAGGAAATAGCACCGGAGGAGATCCGGGGCACCAGTGTCCAGGGCGGCGAGACGCGGAGCCTCAAGCCCGGCGACGTGATCGTGGTTCCAAACGGCGTGCCGCACTGGTTCAAGGAAGTGCCGGCCCTGATGACCTATTACGTCGTCAAGGTGCGGGCGGGAGCGGGGCAGTGAAGTACCGTCTGCTCGTCGGAGTGCTGGCGCTCCTCGCGCCGCAGCTCGCCTTCGCCCAGGCCTTGACCGAACCTGCCGAGCCCGCGGGCGCGCCCGACGCGGTCGTCGATCTCAGCACGCGCCAGGGTGTCGAGCTCGTCAGGGGTGCGTGGCGCTATTCCGATGCGCGGCTCATCGACGTGGACTTCAAGGCCGCGGGCCCCGAGGGCCAGCCCACCGGAGCGCCAATCCGCACGCACGAGATCGAACCGCACGCCGGCGCCCTGGGCTTCGACGACTCGGCCTGGGAGAGGCTCGATCCGACGACGCTCCACGCGCGTCGCGGCACGGGCCGGCTCAGCTTCAACTGGTACCGCATCGCGATCACCATCCCTGAACGCGTCGGCGCCTTCGAGACCGCGGGCTCGAGCGCCGTCTTCGAGACCTCGCTCGACGACTACGCCGAGGTCTGGGTGGACGGCGAGCTTCCGCGCCGGCCTACGCAGACTGGCGGGTCGGTGGTGAAGGGTTGGAACGCCGTGAACCGGCTCGTGATCGGCCGCGGTGTTGCGCCCGGCCAGCGCATCGAGCTGGCCGTCTTTGGCGCGAACGGACCGCTCTCGAACCCGCCGACCAACTACATCTGGATGCGTCTTGCGAAGCTCTCCTTCTATCGCGGCGGCGCAACGGGCCCGTACGCGGTGCCACCGCACGAAGTCAACGTCGAGGTGCTGCGCTTCGACTCCGCGATCGATGCCATCGTCCCGCCGAATCCGAAGCTCCACAAAGTGGCGGAAGGCTTCCGCTTCACCGAGGGGCCGGTGTGGGTGAAGGACGGCGGCTATCTGCTCTTCTCCGACCCGAACGCGAACCGCATCTACAAGTACAGCGCGGCCGCGAGCGAGCTGTCGGTGTTCCGCGAGAAGTCCGGCTACGACGCCCCCGATATCGGCGAGTACGGTCAACCCGGCTCGAACGGCATCACACTCGACCGCGAGGGCCGGCTCAGCATCGACCAGCACGGGAATCGTCGCGTGATCCGCGTCGAGAAGGACGGCCGCGAGAGCGTGCTCGCCGATCGTTACCAGGGCAAGCGCCTCAACAGCCCCAACGATCTCGTGTACCGCTCGGACGGGACGCTCTTCATCACCGACCCGCCTTTCGGCCTCCCGAAGGCCTTTGGCGATCCGCGCAAGCAGCTGGCCTGGAGCGGCGTCTACGCGATCGTGAAGGGCAAGCTGAAGCTGCTGACGAAGGAGCTGACGGGTCCGAACGGGATCGCCTTCTCGCCAGACGAGAAATACCTGTACGTCGGCAACTGGGACGAGAAGAAGAAGCTCGTGATGCGTTACGCAGTCGCGCCCGATGCGACGCTCTCGAACCCACACGTCTTCTTCGACATGACGAGCGCCCCGGGTGAGGACGCGATCGACGGCATCAAGGTCGACCAGCAGGGCAACCTCTACGTCTCGGGCCCCGGTGGTCTCTGGGTGCTCTCGGCGGAGGGCCAGCACCTCGGGACGATCCTGGCCCCGCGGCATGCCCACAACTTCGCGTGGGGCGACGAGGACGGCAAGACGCTCTACCTGTGCGCGCGCAACAGCCTGTATCGCATGCGCCTCGAGATTCCCGGCATTCGGCCGTAGCGAAAGAGTGGAGAGAAGCATGGCAAGCTGCCCGATGTGCGGAATCCGGACGCCGACGCTGGCGCACCTGGATGTCGAGAAGATCAACCGCGATCTCATCGCCCGCGACCATCCCGAGTGGATCCTGGAGGACGGGACGTGCCCGGCCTGCCAGTCCTACTACGAGGACCTGGGTCCCGATGTGGGTGTCGAGGACCTGGCATGACGAAGACGCGGATCGTGGTCCTGGGTGGCGGCTTCGGCGGCGCCTTCACCGCCAAGCAACTGGTCAAGCGCTTCCGGGGCGACGCTTCGGTCGAGATCAGCCTCGTCAACCGCGAGAACTACTTCGTCTTCCAGCCGATGTTGCCCGAGGTGGCGGCCGGCTCGATCGAGCCGAGCCAGATCGCGAACCCGCTGCGGCGCATGCTGCCAGGCGTCCATTTCTATTCGAGCGAGGTGGAGTCGATCGACCTGGCGAAGCGCGAGGTCTCGATCTACGCCGGCGAGGGTCGGCACCTGCGGGCGCTGCCCTACGATCACCTCGTGGTGTCGCTCGGGACGATCGTAGACCTCTCGAGCCTGCCCGGGCTCTCCGAGCACTCGCTCGCGCTCAAGAACATCGGCGATGCGTTCTATCTCCGGAACCACGTGATCGGCTGCCTCGAGCAGGCCGACATCGAGACCGAGGAGGATCACCGGCGCGCCTTCACGACCTTCGTGATCGTGGGCGGCGGCTTCAGCGGCGTCGAGACGATCGGCGAGCTCCAGGAGATGGTCGATCTGGTGCTGCCGCACTACCACAACATCCGGCGCGAGCACGTGCGCTTCGTGCTGGTGCACAGCCAGGAGCGGATCCTGCCCGAAGTGGTGCCCGGCCTCGGTGAGTACGCCGCCGAGGAGCTGCGCTCGCGGGGCATCGAGATCCTGCTGAACGTCAAGTGCAAGGCGGCGACCGGGGAGCACGTCTTCCTCTCCGACGGAACCACGATTCCGACCCGCACGCTCGTCAGCACCGTGGGCAACGCGCCCAACCCGCTGCTCAAGACGCTGCCGTGTCCGCTCGCGCGGGGACGCATCGTCACCGACGCGATGCTGGCGGTGCCAGGCTACCCGGGAGTCTGGGCGCTGGGCGACTGCGCCGCCGTTCCGATGGCGGACGGCAGCAGCTACGCGCCTACCGCGCAGAACGCGATCCGGCAGGCCACCACCTGCGCCGACAACATCGTCGCGACACTGCGCGGCGGGAAGCAGAAGCCGTTCGTGTTCGGCGGGCTCGGCAAGCTCGCCTCGCTCGGCGCGCGCAGTGCCGTCGCGGAGATCATGGGCCTGCGCATCAAGGGCTTCATCGCCTGGTGGATGTGGCGCACGATCTATCTCATGAAGTTGCCGGGCCTCGAGCGCCAGATCCGTGTCGCCCTGGACTGGACGCTGGACCTGGTCTTCGAGCGCAATATCGTCCAGCTGAAGGTCTTCCGCACCGAGAAGGTGGACCGCGCCCACTTCGAGCCGGGCGAGGCGATCGTCAGCCAGGGCGAGTTGGGGGGCCGTTTCTACATCATCGAAAAGGGCAGCGTCGAGGTCGTGCGACACTCTGCGGCGAGCGCGCCGATGCGGCTCGCCACACTCGGGGCGGGCGAGTACTTCGGCGAGGTGGCGCTGCTGCGCGACCTGGCGCGTACCGCTACCGTGCGCGCGCTCGAGCCGACCGATGTCGTCAGCCTCGGCCGTGGCGACTTCGCCGCCTTCGCGCAGAACCTGTCGATGCTCAAGGCCAGCTTCGAGAAGAGCATCGAGGAGCGCCTGCCCGAGGCTGAAGTGCGGTAACCTCGGCGAGGCTCAGGCATCAAAGAATCGATCGGCGGGGATGGCCCTGCCTTCAGGAGGATGAGATGTCCGCACTCTTTCAGCTTCGCCGATTGAGCCGCCTGGGCCTGGCGCTCACCGCCGCTCTGGCGTTCCTGCCCCCGCTCGTCACGCGGCTGCTGATGGGCCAGGCGTTCTTCCTGACCGGGCGGGGCAAGCTCGCGAACTTCGCGAACACGGTGGCGTTCTTCACGGAACTCGGGATCCCGATGCCGGAGTTGAACGCGGCCTTCGTGTCGCGGCTCGAGTTCTACGGCGGCATCGCGCTGATCCTGGGCCTGGGGACGCGGTTGTTCGCGGCCGGTCTGGCGTCCACGATGGTGGTGGCACTTCTGACCGCCGACAAGGCGACCTTCCTCGATGCCCTCTTCATGCGCGGCGACGCGGGCCTCACCGACGTCGTGCCTGTCGTCTATGGGCTGTTCTTGCTCTGGCTGATCGTCTACGGCCCCGGCAAGCTCAGCCTCGACGCGCTGATCGCGCGCTTCCTGTTGCGCGAGCCTGGCGCTGAAGCGGCGCCTGCCGCGGGCGCCACTCGCGCCGCACAGGCCTGAGGCCGCTCGAGTCGGCCTTGGCTCCTTGAGCCCGAAGCGGGTGACACTGGGACGGGCGCTGGCCGCGGCCCTGGTGAGCCTGGCGATCGTGGTCGCGCTGCTGCTGAGCGTACTTCTCGCAGCCTGGCGCCAGTCCTTGCTCGAGGCCGCCGGGCGCCTGCGCGACGAAGCGGCGGAACGCGCCGGCTCGATGGTCGCCGGCTCCTTGAAGGGCGCCGATGCGGCTCTCCGCGATGTCGAACAGCAGCTGCGCGGCGGCGTCGTGGAGGCTCGCGATCCACGGGCGCTCGAGTCGGTCTTGTTCGCCAGGGTGGTCGCGAACTCCGAACTGGCCGAGGTCACCTTCACGCGGGAACCGACGGACGGCGGCTTCCAGGTCTCGGTGTTTCGCGAGGGCGGCGAGGCGCCGCGGATCGTCACGCGCAGCACACGCCGCGAAGCCGGCGGCTTCGTAGCAGAGCAGCGCACGCGCATGTCCGGCTCGGGCCGGCTGGCGGACGAGGCGTTCGTGCGGGTGCCCGGGGTCGTCGCGGATCCGACGGAGCATGTGACGTTCGCCGCGACCGTGGAGCACCAACGGTTTTCCGAGGCTCCGCTCTGGACCGACCTGCACCACGCCGAGAGCGACCTGGCGCGCCCCGAGTCCGAGCGGCGGGTGGTCGTGACCGTGATGAAGGCGATCGCGGACGACACGGGCAGGCTCCTGGGCGTGGTGCGCGTGGGGTTGCTGGCCGAGCATCTGGACGCCGTGACGCGATTGCGGGTCGAGCCGGACAACCCGGCCGATCCCCACCGTGTCGTTCTCGCCGATGCCAAAGGACGCCTGATCACGCGCCTGCGTCCGGGCCACGCGCTCGTCGAGCAGGATGGAGAGCTTCGGGCCACGAGTGCCGGAATCCCCGAGGAGGTGCGCCTGGCGCTCTCGCAGGCGGCGCTTCGAGACGTGAGCGCCGAGCAGGCGCGGCTTTCGTCGCGTTTCCAGGTGCGCGGCCGCGCCTACCTGCTGTCGGCGCGCGCCCTGCCCGAGACGCAGGACTGGCGCGTCGGCATCGTCGTGCCCGAGGACCACTACCTCGGCGGGCTCGAGCGGACGCGGCGGATGCTGCTGGGGACCTCGGCCCTTGCCTTGCTGGCGATGGTCGTGGTGGGGGCGCTGGCGCTGCGCAGTATCCAGGGCGGCCTCGCCCGCATCGTCCACTCGGCGGCGCGGATGCGCGACTTCGACTTCTCAGCTGCGCCCGCGCCATCGACGTTCCGCGATGTCGAGGAGGTGATGGAGGACTTGGAACAGGCCAAGACGGCCTTGCGGGCGATGGGCAAGTACGTGCCCGTGGGCCTGGTGCGGCAGCTGTATCGCGCGCGCCAGGAACCGCGGCTGGGCGGCGAGCTGCGCGATCTGAGCATCATGTTCACGGACATCCGCGACTTCACGAGCTTCTCGGAACGCCTCGCCCCCGATGCTCTCGCCGCGGCCCTGGGGCGCTATCTGGAGGCCATGACGGGCGCCGTGCACGCACACGCGGGGACCGTCGACAAGTACATCGGCGATGCGGTGATGGCGCTGTGGAATGCGCCGGAAGCCTGCGCCGATCACGCGGCTCGCGCCTGTGCCGCGGCGCTCGCCTGCCGCCAGGCGACCGAGGCGCTCTTCGCCTCCGCCGCGTGGGAAGGGCTGCCGGTCTTCTACACGCGCTTCGGCGTGCATCGCGACGAGGTGATGGTCGGGCACTTCGGCGCCCCGGATCGGCTCAGTTACACGGCGCTCGGCGACGGCGTCAACCTGGCCTCGCGCCTCGAAGGGCTGAACAAGTCGTACGGCACGCAGATCCTGGTGAGCGAGGCGGTGCGACAGGCAGCCGGCGACGCGTTCGCCTTCCGGCTCGTCGACATCGTGGCGGTGAAGGGGAGGAGCCAGGGCGTCTCGGTCTACGAGCTGCTCGGCGCTGCCGGGCCGCAACAGCCGAGCATTGCCACCTACGAGCGGGCCTTCGAAGCCTATCGGCAGCGGCGCTTCGCGGAGGCCTTGGGCCTGCTCGAAGCCTTGTCCCACGATCCACCGAGCCAGGTGATGGCCTCGCGCTGCCGTCAGTTTCTCGCGGCCCCGCCGCCTCCCGATTGGGACGGCACCTTCATCGCCCATGAGAAATAGTTTTCAGGAATCCGCGCCCGGGCCGGACGTTTCCAGTTGGCAGAGGTGGCAATGACGACTCGATCTCTGGCTATTTCCGGTTTCCTGTGCCTGGCCGCATGCGGGGGCGGCTCCCCGACGGCGCCCTCGAATCCCACGCCCAATCCCACGCCGACACCCGCGGCAACGCCGGTGCCTGGGCCAACGCCGGCTGCGACCCCGACACCGGCGCCCGGCCCCGTCACGCTGCGGACCGCGGCGATGAGTGGGGCGAACGGTCATTCCGGCTCCGGGACCGCGAAGATCGTCCAGGACGGCGGCCAGTACCGGCTCGAGTTCAGCAGCAGCTTCAAGGTCGGCGGCGCGAGCAACAGCGACGTCTACCTGACCAACAGCACGAACGGGATCGGGAACGGGCTGAACCTGGGCAACCTTCGTTCCGGTTCGGGTGCGCAGTCCTATTCGATGCCCAACGCCGGCGGAGGCTTCCGGTACGTGCTTATCTGGTGCCGCCCGTTCACGATTCCGATCGGCGTCGGCGAGCTGAAGTGAGGGCTCGCCTGCTGGCCGTCGCCCTCGTCGGGCTGGTGGCGCCCATCTCCGAGGCGGGGCCGTGGGCCACCGGGCGTGGCCACTTCTATTCGAAGCTCAGCTACCAGCACAAGGCCTCAGACCAGCTCGCCCAACCGGACGGGACGATCTTTGACATCCCGCACTTTACTCAGGACGACGTGTTCTTCTATCTCGCCTATGGCGTCTCGGAGCGCGTTACGCTGATCGCCAGCGTCCCGTTCGTGCGCTCCTCCGACCTCGACGACTCACCCGACGAGCTGACGCGGGCTAGCGCGTTCGGCGACGTGCAGGCTGGGCTTCAGGCGCAGCTCGGTCGGGCAGGTCCGTGGGTCTTCGCCGCGCGGGGCATGCTGCAGGCGCCTACCGGCAACGAGACGTTGTCGGGCGGCCTGCAGGCCACAGGCAGCGGGGTGTGGGAAGCGGAGAGCGTGCTGGGCGCCGGGCGCTCGCTGGCGCGCGGCAAAGGCTATGGCTTTGTCGAGATCGGCCCGTACTTCCGAGGCGGCGGCCTTCGCGACGGCCTCTCCTACCGCACGCAACTCGGCTGGAATCTCGGGCGACGTGTGGTCGTGGCGGGTAACCTCGCGGGCTTGCAGCGCTGGAGCGACGCGCCCGCTGAGCTCACGGCCAATTCGCTCGTGGGTCTCGGCGATGGCGTCACGTACGCCGCCTGGGGCCCCTCGCTCATCGTCAAGTTCGGCGGCGGCTGGGGCGCCCAGGCCGACTGGGAGGCGCTTTTCCACACCCGCAACATCGCTACCGGCGACGCCTGGCGCCTCGGCCTCACCTACCAGCGCTGAGCCGC
>CAYTWT010000014.1:0-1812 GCA_964442185.1 uncultured Acidobacteriota bacterium | reverse complement strand
TCGACCGCGCGATCGCCGCTCAACATCGCATCGACCGCCGACTTTGGCGTTGAGGCTCGCCCTCGACACGAACCGCTATACGGACCTGTGCCGCGGCTTGCCCAAGATCGTGGAGCTGGTCCGCGACGCGGCTGCCGTCTTCCTGCCCTTCGTGGTCGTCGCCGAGCTGCGGGCCGGCTTCTCGCTCGGCAGGCGTGGCGCCGAGAACGAGCGGGCCTTGCGGGCGCTCCTCAGGAAGCCCGGCGTCGCAACGCTCTTCGCGGACGAGCAGACGACTCACCACTACGCCACCCTCTTCCGCCAACTTCGCGGTCAGGGAACCCCGATCCCGGTCAACGACCTCTGGATAGCGGCTCTCGTGCTCCAACACGACCTCACACTGTGCGCGCGGGATCGCCACTTCGATCATCTGCCCCAGATCCTCCGCGCTCCGGAGCCATCATGGAAGGGAAGTAGCGTCAGTCTAGGTGCCCGGCTGGCCGCATTGGGTCCGCTCCTTACCCTGCCTTCCGAAACACCTCGAAGCGCTCGGCCAGGAACTCCTGCGCCGGCCGGCGCCCGGCTACGTCGGTCCTGAGTCAGCCTTTGCTCTCGACGTCCAGCATGGCGGCCACCTGCTGTCGCAGGACCGGTAGGTCGCGCTCCACCGCGGCCCACACTTCATCGAGATTCAAACCGAAATAGTCGTGAACCAGGATGTTGCGCATGCCGATGATCGCCGGCCAGGGAATCTCCGGATGCCTGGTGCGCAGCTCGTCCGAGAGGCCGCGGCAAGCCTCGCCACGATCTCCAGGTGGCGACCATTCGCCGCGCGTAGACAAGGCACGCCTGGATGTCTTCGCTTTCCAGCCACGCGTATCCCTTGAGCGTTCGCTATCTCGGCAGGTCTGCGAGCAAGCGATCGTAGTCGGCATGAGAGCCGATCCAAAACCAGATCACCTCGTCGCGGTCTCGAACTCCCAAGGCTCGATAGCCGAGCCCAACTCGGACGGAGTAAATCGGGCGCGTGGTGTGCACTGGCTTGAAGCGCAGGCTGGGGTGCTGCGGATTTCGTCGAAACAAATCATAGGAGACACGCGCGCGTCGGCGAACTGACACGGGCAGGCTCTCGAAGGCCGCCCGAAACCGGCCGGTCGTCCGGGACGTCACAGCAAGTCGGGATCGAGCGGATGGCTTCGGCCGGACCGATGCTCGGCGAGGGCTTCGTCGGCGAGGGCTTCCAGGGCCTTGGGCGAGGCAGCCAGACGGTCTTCCCAGATCAGCTCCACCTCGAGCTCCGCACGGATGGCCGCAGCAAGCTGTTCCTGCTGAGCCTCCGGCAGTTTCTCGGCTTCCCTGAACACGTCCTCGAGCGCCTTGGTCATTCCAGTTCCTGAGCCCAATCCATTGTCCCCCCCTTGCGACGCGTGTGGCAACCTGCTCATACGGCGGATTCTGCGGGCACGGTCTGCCAGGGGAGGTCACGAAACACTTCGAAGCGCTCGGCCAGGGACTCCTGCGCCGGCCGAACCCCGGCGCGCGCGGCTGTGGATGCGCGCGCCACCTTCGCCCTTGCAGCCCGTTGCGGACCACCAGAAGCTGCCGTACCTCGGGGTCATCGAGATCGGGCACCACATGCCCGCGTTCAAAGAATTCCGCGAGCGAGCGCGCAGTCTCAAGAGCCTGCCCGATGAACGCGGCAGCACTGGCAGGGCTTTCCTTCTTGATGTACTCGACTGCGGACCGAAGATCAGCCTTGGCTCGTCCCGCCCACTTTACGGCTCGAGCCACTGTGCAGCTTCTCGCTCGACTTCTTCCTGCGTGAACACCCGG
>CAYTWT010000013.1:0-4024 GCA_964442185.1 uncultured Acidobacteriota bacterium | reverse complement strand
AAACGTGCCTAGGGATCCGTCGCTCAAGTCCATCCTCGTCATCGGGTCCGGGCCGATCGTCATCGGCCAGGCCTGCGAGTTCGACTACTCGGGCACCCAGGCCATCAAGGTTCTCAAACAGCAGGGCATCCGGGTTTCGCTCGTCAACTCCAACCCGGCGACGATCATGACCGATCCCGAGTACGCGGATCGGACGTACATCGAGCCACTCACTCCCGAGATCGTCGAGAAGATCCTCGAGCGCGAGCGCCCCGACGCCGTGCTGCCCACGGTCGGTGGCCAGACGGCGCTCAACCTGGCGGTGGAGCTCGGCAAGCGCGGCGTGCTCGACCGGCTCGGCATCCGCCTGATCGGCGCGTCGCGGCGCGCCGTCGAAGTCGGCGAGGACCGCCGGCTGTTCAAGGAGGCCATGCAGCGCATCGGCCTCGAGGTGCCGCGCTCGGGCTTCGCCAAGAGCCTCGACGAGGCTCGCGCGGTGGTGAAGGACACCGGCCTGCCCGCCGTGGTGCGCCCGTCCTTCACCCTGGGCGGCAGCGGCGGCGGCATCGCCTGGAACGACGAGGAGCTGCAGGACATCGTGTCCCGCGGCCTGGACCTGTGCCCCGTCCACGAGGTTCTGGTCGAAGAGTCCCTGCTCGGCTGGAAGGAGTACGAACTCGAGGTGATGCGGGACGAGGCCGACAACTTCGTGGTGATCTGCTCCATCGAGAACTTCGACCCGATGGGCATCCACACCGGCGACTCGGTCACCGTGGCGCCGGCGCAGACGCTGACCGACCGCGAGTATCAGGCGATGCGCAACGCAGCCCGCAAGATCATCCGCGAGGTGGGCGTCGAGACCGGCGGCTCGAACATCCAGTTTGCGGTGGACCCGAAGACCGGGCGCATGACCGTGATCGAGATGAACCCGCGCGTCTCGCGCTCGTCGGCGCTGGCGAGCAAGGCCACGGGCTTTCCGATCGCGAAGATCGCGGCGCTGCTCGCGATCGGCTATCACCTCGACGAGATCAAGAACGACATCACCAAGGTGACCCCGGCCTGTTTCGAGCCCGTGCTCGACTACGTGGTGGTGAAGATCCCGCGCTGGGCTTTCGAAAAGTTCCGCGACGCGAGCCCGCTGCTCGGGACGCAGATGAAATCGGTCGGCGAGGTGATGGCGATCGGCCGCACCTTCAAGGAGGCGCTGCACAAGGGTTTGCGCGGCCTGGAGATCGGCTCGTCGGGCTTCGCGCGCGACGACATCGACGACGTCCGGATCAAGGAGAAGCTGCTCTCGCCGGATCCGGATCGCATCTTCTACGTGAAGCGCGCGCTCGACCTGGGCTGGAAGCACGAGGAGATCCACCGGATGACCGGGATCGACCCGTGGTTCCTCGACCAGATGCAGCAGATCGTGGACCTGGAGAGGCGGATCGGTCCTGGCGTCGATGACGCCACGTTGCGCGAGGCAAAACGCTATGGCTTCTCGGATGCACGGCTGGGGCAGCTCACAAGAACGACTGAGGCTGCATTGCGCGCGCGCCGTCTGGCCGCCGGCATCAGACCCGTCTACAAGCGGGTCGACACCTGCGCCGCCGAGTTCGTCTCGCACACCCCGTACCTGTACTCGACCTACGAACGCGAGTGCGAGGCGGAGCCGACGAAGCGCAAGAAGGTGATGATCCTCGGCAGCGGGCCGAACCGCATCGGCCAGGGCATCGAGTTCGACTACTGCTGTTGCCACGCCGCCTTCGCGTTCAAGGAAGAAGGCTACGAGACGCTGATGGTGAACTGCAACCCAGAGACGGTCTCGACCGACTACGACACCTCGGACCGCCTCTACTTCGAGCCGCTCACCTTCGAGGACGTGATGAACATCATCGAGCTGGAAAAGCCCGAGGGTGTGGTAATCCAGTTCGGCGGCCAGACGCCACTACGGCTCGCGCTGCCGCTGGCGAACGCGGGCGTCAGGATCCTGGGCACGAGCCCCGACGCGATCGACCTAGCCGAAGACCGCAAGCGTTTCAGCGCGCTGCTCCGCGAGCTGAGCATCCCGCAGCCGGAGAGCGGCACGGCGACTTCGATCGACGAGGCCAAGGCGGTGGCCGCGCGCATCGGCTACCCGGTCCTGGTCCGGCCCTCGTACGTGCTCGGCGGGCGCGCCATGGCGATCGTCTATGACGCGAACCTGCTCGAAGAATTCGCGCGCGAGGCGGTGAAGGCCTCGCCCGAGCACCCGGTGCTGGTCGACCGCTTCCTGGAAGACGCCTACGAGGTCGACGTGGACGCGGTGGCCGACGGCGAACGCGTCCTGATCGGCGGGATCCTGCAGCACATCGAGGAGGCCGGCATCCACAGCGGCGACTCGGCGATGGTCCTGCCGACCTACAAGATCGCGCCGCGCCACCTCGACACGATCCGCGACTACACGCGGCGGCTGGGTCTGGCGCTCGGCGTGCGCGGCCTGATGAACGCGCAGTACGCGATCAAGAACGACATCGTCTACGTGATCGAGGTCAATCCGCGGGCCTCGCGCACAACGCCGTTCGTGAGCAAGGCTGCGGGAGTGCCGCTTGCCAAGGTCGCGGCGCGGATCATGGCGGGGAGGACGCTCGCCATGCAGGGGCTCACCGAAGACTTGACGGTGAAGCGGACCTTCGTCAAGGAATCGGTGTTCCCGTTCCTCAAGTTCCCGGGCGCCGACATCCTGCTCGGGCCGGAGATGAAGTCCACCGGCGAGGTGATGGGCATCTCCCGCGACTTCGGGATCGCGTTCGCGAAGGCGCAGGCGGCGGCGGGCTTCTCGATCCCGACCTCGGGCAGCGTGTTCATCAGCGTCAACGACTACGACAAGGGCGGGATCCTGCCCCAGGCGAAGGCGCTCCGCGAGCTGGGCTTCCAGATCCTCGCCACGCGCGGCACGGCCGAGTTCCTGAGCTCGCAGGGCGTGCCGGCGGAGATGGTGTTCAAGGTCAACGAAGGTCGGCCGAGCGTCGTGGATCACATCAAGAGCGGCCGGATCGCGATCGTGTTCAACACGCCGCTCGGGCGGGAGTCGTTCTACGACGACGGCGCCATCCGCAAGAGCGCGACACTGCACGGGGTGCTGTGCGTCACGACGCTTACGGGCGCCGCGGCCACGGTGCGCGCGCTCCAGGCGATGAAGGAAGAAGGCATGGACGTGGTCAGCCTCCAGGAAATCCACGCCGAGGCGTAGAGTCGCGTGCAAGAATCGCTCGGGAACGGGCGCGATTTGCGTGCGCATTCGCGGGAACGAACAACCTCAGTCGTCGTTCTCTTGCTTGCCCGCGGCCCAATGGGTTCTTGGGCTGAGGCCGACGCGGGCTATTCCGGAACGGCGCCCGCGGTGAGCCGCTCGATCAGCCACTCCTTGAACGACAGCAACGCGTCGGCCTGGGCGGCGTCCCAGCCGAGAACCTGCGCCGCCGGGCGTGGGTCGTAGTCCTTCAGGACCCACGCCAGCGTAAGGGGCGAGAAGCCGGCATCCTTCTTCGGGGCGTCGGCGAGCGCTGCCTGGAGGTCGCCCCCTGCCTCCAGGAGCGCCTTCACGTCGACAAGATCGCGCCCTTCCGACCGCTCGAGTAGCGTGCTGAGCTTGCTGGCCAGGAGCTCGTGCTGACTGTGCCAGCCAACTCCCTCAGGATGCGGCGCTGCAGCGGAGAGAGCCTATTGCCAGACACGACCCTGTCCCTCCCAGGTGTCGAAGAGCCAGGACCAGAACGCGCGCGTCCGCCCAAGATAGCGGGTGAGCCGCGGCCAGAGCTCGCGAATCTGACGAGGTCGGACGAAGAGGAAGACGTCGTCGGGCTTTGCCTGGCGCATCAACTTGCCGACGAGGTAAGCCCGCAGTTCAGGATCGGGATGCTCCAGGCCCTTGCGGAACTGATCGAGCGTGAGGTCGCAGTCCCAGAGGAAGTACGGGCGGCGCTGCGCGTCGACTAGCCGCTCCGGTGGCGTAAAGCTCAGCACGCTATGAGGGTACCAGACCCGGAGCCGGTAGCTTGCCTCTCGCGCGAATCCAGGG
>CAYTWT010000012.1:0-3005 GCA_964442185.1 uncultured Acidobacteriota bacterium | reverse complement strand
GGCCAGCCGATCGGGGCCCGGGATCGAAGGCAGGGCCAGGTCGATCTTCTTGCCGAACATCTGCGCGAGGGAATCGGCTTCCGCGGCGCCCATCTGGGCGCCCCGCAGGATCGCAGGGGCCAAGGGCCCGGGCGGCAGCAGGAGGCCGATACGCAGGTCGGCGCGTCCGCTTCGGCCGGCGACGAGAGCCGCCGACAGCCCGCCGAGCAAGAAGCGGCGCCGGCCGTGCGTTCGGGCTCGGGTCGAGGTCTCCCTGCCGCCTGGCTTCTTCATTCGGGGAGGGTATTTCCACTTACCCGTGAGGGTCAAGCATGGGGCTTCTGCGAGCTATTGACTTCGCTTCGCGGCCGGTTCCATGATCATCCGCAGAAGGGGGACCGCATCAAACCTCAGGAACGCATCCTCGGTGCCGTCCTCGGGATCCTGCTCTCTCCGGCGGTCGCCTCAGTAGCCTTGGCACAGCTCCAGCTCAGCCCCGTGAGCGGACGGGTTCTCGATCCCGACGGCGTTCCGGTTCGGCTGGCACTCGTCGCCCTCGCAGATTCCCTGGGCCAAGCCATCGCCACGGTCACCTCGGACGACGAGGGCCGCTTCCGCCTGCCCGGCGTCGCGCCGGGCGTCTACCTCCTGGAGGCCCGCGCTCCCGCGTTGCGATCCCCGGCGCAGCGCTTCACGGTCCTGGACGGGCTCCCGGCGGCGGTCGATTTGCGGTTGTCGCCCTACGTGAGCGAGAGCGTCGCGGTTGAGTGGGACACGATCGGCGCCGGAGGCGGCGCCGGCACCACGCTGGCCGGCGAAGCCGTACGCCGGGCCCCCGCCGCGCTGCGGCGCAACGCGTTGCGAGCAGCGGTCGCCATGACACCGGGCTGGACATCGGAAGACAACGGCCTCATCCATTTCCGCGGAGTCGACGACGGGTTGCTCTTCGTCCTCGATGGCGTGCCGGTCTACGAACGGCTGGACTCGCAGTTCGCCGTCAGCGTCGACCCGCTGACACTGGATTCCGTGCGGGTCTACACAGGCTTCGTCCCTCCCGAGTTCGGGCTGCGCTCGGGCGGCGTCATCGAGGTCCGTTCGCAGGGGGGGGCGATGCGCTCGTGGTCGGGCCTGCTGGACGCGGGCCTGGGCACCTACCAGAGCCAGGCTCTCTCCGGCCTCGTGCAGGGGCCCCTGGGACGGGAGGCGAGCCTCACGCTGAACCTCGGGGGCGAGCGTTCGATGCGCTTCCTGGATCCCGTGAGCCTGGACAACCTGCACAACCACGGGTCCACCGGCGGCGGGGAGGGCGAGTTGAGCTGGGTCCCCGGCGGCAATCTCATCACCCTGCGCGGCGGCCATCTGGGCTCGTCCTTCGACGTGCCGAACGTCGAGGCGCAGGAAGAAGCGGGACAGGATCAGCGCCAGCAACTGAGGCAGACCTACGGCACGCTCAACTGGCAACGGTCCTGGTCGGGCACAACGGTCTCGCAGATCGCCCTCTTCGGCCGCTTCACGAACGCGGAGCTTCGCGGCAGCCCTGCAGACACGCCGCTCTTCGCCGAGGGGGATCGCCAGCAGGACCGCCTGGGAGTGCTGGCAGCGGTCGCCTCCGAGCACGGCCGGCACCGCCTCAAGGCAGGCGTCGAGGTTTCGGAGATCCGCCTGGACGAGAGCTTCCGGTTCTTCGTCACCGCCGAGGAGGCGAACCTGAGCCAGGCGGCCCTGGAGCACGACTCGGACGACCCCTTCGACTTCAAGGGCAGCGCGCGGCGGCCGATATACTCGTTCTACGTTCAGGACTCCTGGCGCCCGTTGAGCGCGCTCACCGTGGACCTGGGCGTCCGCCATGACCGCTCGCGCCTGCTGCTCAACGAGGGCCAGTGGAGCCCCCGCGTGGGCCTGTCCTACCGCGTGGGACGGGCCGTCCTGCGCGCGTCTTTGAACCGGTTCTTCCAGCCGCCGCAGGCGGAGTACCTGCTGTTGAGCTCGTCCCCTCAGGCCCAGGCACTCTCTCCGTTCGTGGAGGACCTGGGGACCGGCGGCGCGGAGGTCCGCGCGGAGCGCCAGACCGCGTACGAGGTGGGCGCCGAGTTCTGGCTGGGCCGGGCTCTGCGTGCCGAGCTCGCGGTCTGGAAGCGACAGATCCGGAACCAGGCAGACCCCAACGTCTTCTTCGGGACCACCGTGATCTTCCCGAACGCCGTGGACCGGGGGGACGCCAGGGGCCTCGACGTGCGCCTGGAGGTGCCTCGCCGTGGCGGCTTGTCCGGGTTCCTGACCTACACCCTCGCCAAGGTCGACCAATACGGGCCGATCAACGGCGGACTGTTTGTCGAGGACGACGTCATCGAGATCGGTCCCGGAACCAAGTTCACGCCCGACCACGACCAGCGCCACGCCCTCTCCGCAGAGGTCGGCTACGAGAACGATCGCATGGGTCTATGGGTCACGTTCGACGCACGGTACCGGAGCGGGACACCCCTCGAGGTGGATGAGAATGAGCTCGCAGAGCTGAGCGAGCGGCCTGGAGCGGAGCTCGTGGATTTCGAGGCGGGGCGCGTCAAGCCCTACACGGTGTTCGACCTGCAGGCCGGCCAGAGGCTCCTCCGCCGGCGAGGCATCGAGGTGTCGGCTCGAGCCTCGGTTTTCAACCTCACCAACGCGCGCTACGCCTTCAACTTCGGCAATCCGTTCAGCGGGACGCATTTCGGCGCGCCCCGCAGCGTCAGGTTCGAGCTTCGGCTGGCACTGCGCTAGGAACCTGGGTGCGGCAAAGCCACAGCCGCCTCGCGCGGCAGGGGGCTTGTCGACGAGGAGCGAAGGACAACGAGGTGTTGACGACGCGGTGGCACCTTCGACTAGAATGCTCCGCTCGGGATCACTGATGTTGCCGTTCAGGCATGTGGAGCCGTTCAGTGACGTTTTGGGAGGTGTGAGATGGCAGCGGATTTCTTTATCGGTGAATCGCTCGTTGGCGACGGCAACGAGGTCGCCCACATTGACCTGATCATCGGATCGAAGACCGG
>CAYTWT010000011.1:0-24440 GCA_964442185.1 uncultured Acidobacteriota bacterium | reverse complement strand
GGCAGGAGCGCGTCGAAGCGGCGACCTCCGAAGGCGGCGCCCGCCCACCAATCGGCGACGCCGGCGTTCACGCGCGTCAGCGTGAGCGCGAAGACCAGCATCGCGGCGAGCCGCCAGGGGGCCCGGCGGAGCCAGGCCAGGAGCCCAGCGGCTCCCAGATACAGGAGCGGCGACCAGGAGAAAAGCCCGTGGCGCGGAGAGAAGAGCACGCCGTCCCAGGCCGGCGCCGATGCCAGGAACGCCGAACCCTGCGGGATCGTGAGCGGCGACCCGTAGAGCCGCCACCACACGATCATCTGCGGAGAGAAGATCAGCAGCGCGGCCGCACCGAAGGCCGCCGCTTCCGCAGCCAGCCGGCGCCACTCTTCACGCCGCCGGAGCCGCGGCAGCGCCTCGACCAGAGGCAACAAGGCGATCAGCACGTTGGCCCAGCGCAGCAGCGCCAGGAGGCCGCAGGCCGCGCCGAGCCAGGCCGCGCGCCGCGGGCCATTCGGCAGCGGTCCGAGCCATAGCCAGACGAACAGCGCCGCCGCGCCGAAGGCGGGCGCATGCGCCATCGTCGGCGCGAAGCTCAGGTAGAAATAGAGAAACGAGCCAAAGCCGATGCCGAGTGTCGCGAGCAGTGCCGCGACCCTGCTGGCCTCGCGCTGGGCCGTAAGGTAGAGAAGCACGAGGCCGAGCCAACCGTACAGGAGGCTCGCCATGGCAACGGCGTTCAGGTACAGGGGCCCCAGCCCGTCGCGTGAGGCGCCGGTGAGGCGCGCCGCGAGATCGGCGAGCGCGTAGAAGGGCGCCCACACCAGCGCGGGGCCGACGGGATGCGCGTTTCCGGTCCGCCCCAGCGGCGTCTCGGGCGCATCCGACTCGCCCCGCGGCGAGACCAGCGCATAGTCGTTCGCGAGCTCGAGATCGTGGTCGACAAAGAGCGACCGCAGGAAGACGTAGTGGTCGATGCCGTCGGAGGTGAGCCGCTCGCCGTGGGAGAACAGGACCGCGAGCAGGATCCCGAGGGCCGCCACCAGGACGGCCAGCCCGGGATCGCGCCGGAGCGACCCTGCCCCGCTCAAGCCGTCTGAATCACCCGCAGCACGCGCATGGCCTGGATCGAGATCTGGGCGGCGACCTTGCCGGCGACGGCGGCGAACGCCTGTGCGGCCGGCGCCTCGGGCGCCTCGACCATGATCGGGCGGCCTTCGTCACCGCCGATCCGCACGCGGGTGTCGATCGGGACTTCGCCCAGAAACGGGATCTCGAGGTCTTGCGCCATCTTCTGGCCGCCGCCATGGCCGAAGATCTCGGTGCGCTCGTTGCAGTGCCCGCACACGAAGTAGCTCATGTTCTCGATCACGCCCAGGATCGGGATGTTGAGCTGGCGGAACATCCCGACGGCCTTGCGCACGTCCGCCACGGACACGCCCTGCGGCGTCGTGACGACCACGGCCCCGGCGACTGGAACGCTCTGCGCGAGGCTGATCGAGACGTCGCCGGTGCCAGGCGGCAGGTCGACGATCAGGTAGTCGAGCTCGCCCCACGCCACGTCGCGCATGAACTGCTGCACCGCGCCGTGCAGCATCGGGCCGCGCCAGATGATCGGCTGGTCGGGCGGCACCAGCATGCCCATCGAGATCACCTTGATGCCGAACGCCTCGGGCGGGACCATCTTCTTGTCCTCGCCCACCTGCGGCGCGTCCTTGATCCCGAGCATCTGCGGTATGTTCGGGCCGTAGACGTCGGCGTCCATCAAGCCCACGCGGGCGCCCTTCCTGGACAGCGCGAGCGCCAGGTTGACCGAGGTCGTCGACTTGCCGACGCCGCCCTTGCCCGCGCCGACGGTGACGATGTTGCGGATCCCGGGCACGGCCTGGCGGCCGAAGCCGCCGCGGGCGCGCACGCTCGCCGTCATGTTGGCGCGGGCGGCGGTGACACCGGCGAGCGCCGCCACCTTGCCCTCCGCCTCGGCCTTCATCTCCTCGCGTACCGGGCAGGCGGGCGTCGTGAGCTCGATCGTGAAGTCGACGGCGCCGCCGCTGATCTTCACGTCCTTCACGAACTGCAGAGTGACGATGTCCTTGTGAAGATCGGGATCCTGAACGGTGCGCAGCGCGGCGAGTACCTGCTCTTCTGTGACGCTCACATGTCCTCTCCGATCGAACTAGCGGCGCTCGAGCGCCGCGTCGACCGTCTCTTGAAGCAGCTTGAACTTGTCGGGATTAGCGCCCAGGATCTTCCTGCGGATCACACCCTCGCCGTCGATCACGTAGGTCGTGGGAAAGCCCTGGTTCGCCTCGTACGCCTCCAGCAGCCGGTCGTCGCCCAGCAGCTGGCGGTATGGGATCCCGCTCTTCGCGACGAAGTCCTGAATCTCGCGGGGCTCGCCCGAGTCGAAGACGACCCCGATCACCTCGACGCCCTTGCTCTGGTTGCGCTTCCAGAACTCGGCGTAGTCGGGCATCTCGGCCAGGCACGGGCCGCACCAGGTAGCCCAGAAATCCATCACCACCACCCGGCCCTTCAGCCCAGCCAGGCTGAGGCTGCCACCGGCGAGATCGCGCAACTCGAAGGCTGGCGCCACGCGCGTGGCGGGCGGCGCCTTGAGGCACGAGCCGGTCGCGAAGGCGGCGACCAGAACCGCCGCGCAGAAGGTTCGCACCATCCGCTGATTATAGATCGACGGCGGCCTGCCCGAGCGCACTGGGCGCCGCTCAGCCCAGCCGCGCCAGCGAAGGGAACAGCTTCGAGAAGTAGACCGCGAGGAGGCTGAGCCGATCGGTCAGCAGCAGCAGGCCGACGCCCACGAGCAGGGCCCCCGCCAGATACTCGATCAGCCTCATGTGGCGGCGCAGGCGCGCGAAGGCGGCGAAGAAGCCATGGATCGCCAGGCCCGCGGCGATGAACGGCATGCCGAGGCCGAGGGAGTAGGCTGAGAGCAACAGCACACCCTCCCCCACCGTCTCCTGTTGCGAGGCGTAGAGCAAGATCGCGCCGAGGATCGGGCCGATGCAGGGGGTCCAGCCGAAGGCGAAAGCGAGACCCACCACGTAGGCGCCGAGCAGCCCGAGCGGACGTGTCGTGAGCTCGGCCCGCTTCTCGTACAGCAGCCACTTGATCGGCAGGATCCCGGCGGTGTGCAGGCCGAGCAGGATGATCACGACGCCGCCCGCCATCCCGAGCCCGCGCTTGTATTGTTGAAGATAGTAGCCAACGAGCGTCGCGGCCGCGCCGAGCGCCACGAAGACGGTCGAAAAGCCCAGCACGAAGGCGAGGCTCGTGATCGCCACGCGCCGCGCCAGGCCAGCTGGCAACGCACCGTCCTGCCACTGCGCGAGGTTGGCGCCGCTGATGAAGGACAAGTAGCCCGGAACGATCGGCAGCACACAGGGCGAGACGAAGGACAAGATGCCCGCGACGAAGGCCGTGAAGAGCGACACCGATGCGTTCACTGGACGCGCTCCAGCATCAGGTTGTCGCAGGCCTTGCGGCCCGTCTTCGCGAGGTCGTACCACTTGCCGAGGATCCGCACCCGCACCACGTCCGCGGTGAAGTCGGTGTTGGTGCCGCAGACGTCGCAGGCGGAGAGCAGCCACGAGCCGACGCCGTAGATGTCGGCGGGCACCTGCAGCTCCTCGAACTGCCGGATCTTGGCGGGCGTGAAGCCTCCGGTCACCGCGATCTTCACGTCACGGCAGTACATTTCGGCGAGCTTGCGGTCCTCGCCGGTGTACGACCAGCCTTGCCATTCGCGGTCGATCGCCTCGCGCATCAGGAACACGAGCCGGGGACTCACACCGCAATCGAGCCGTCGGTCTCCGAGCGGCGGCACGGACACGTCGCGCAGGCTCGATGCGGTGTCGGGACGCACACCGTAGAGCTTGTATTTCTTGGCGTCCTCGGGCCGGCCCGCCTTCAGCATCTCGAGGTAGCGACGGAACAGGGCGCGGACGACTTCGAGGGACGTGCCCACACAGTCGTTGCGGAAATCCACGAGCGCGATGCGCGGCATCTCGGCGGGGCGCGTGGCGGCGAAGGCCATCGTGGCCTCGGCCGTGTCGCCCAGGAAGCAGGCGATCGCCGCGTGCGCCACGGTCCCGCCGCCGGCGCCGCCCCACCAGTCGCCCTGCGCGTCGGTCGAGACGTGGGCCGAGAGGCTCTTGCCGTAATTCTGGTTGAACAACTGCACGGCGACCTGGTAGGCGTAGCCGTCGGCCGCCTGGACCTCGTGGGCGTCGAAACGCGCGGGGAAGAAGAGCACCGTCTTGCCCTGGGCGGCCTTGAGCACCTCGTACACGTTGGTGGCGACGCGGCTGCCGCGGGCGAGCGCCCCGAGGGTCGGGGTCTCGAGCATCGCGAAGTCGCGGTAGCGGCCCCGCACCCGCATCACCGGCGTCACGTTCATCGGATCGCCGTCGTAGCCCGCCTCGCTGCCGTCCGGAACCGCCCAGACTTCCAGCTTGTCGAAGCTGCTGACGAACCGGCCGGCAGCGTCGAAATAGCCCGTGCAGTCGCGAAGCATCGCCAGGCTCTTATCGACACCGACCACGACGCAGGACGGCTTTCGCCTCGGGAACCACTGCATTTCGACCTCGATCGACCCGACGTCCACGTTCGCGAGGTCGAGATCGAGATCGGCCAAATCGGGGGCCTTGCCGCCAAAGCGATAGCCGACGGCTGCCAACTCCGCCAGGGTTCGGGCGATGTTGATGAAGTACTTGTCCGAGTACCAGCCGAGCCGCATGCGGTCCGCATCGAGCTTGAAGACCGACGGCGGCAAGCGCTGGCGATCGAAGATGCTCACTCAGGGATTATATGTTTTACTTGCTGGCGTCCTTCGCCCCATGAAAGGCCCGTTCAAACTCCTGGACCCCGAGCTCTACCGTCGCGGTCGGCTTTTCGCGGCCCTGGCACGCTGGGCCGCGCTGCTGCTCGGCTTGGCCGTGCTGGGAGTGCTCTGGCACGACCCCAGGGCGCAGCCGGTGGCCGCACTGGCGGTGGCCCTCGGCTATGCGGCCTTCAGTGCCGGGCACTCGCTGGTCTCGCGGCGGAATCCGCGCAGCCGCGCGCTCGAGAGAATTCACGACGTGGCGGACGCCTTGACGCTGGGCCTCGGGGCCTGGTTCACGGGCGCCATGCAGAGTCCGGTCTGGTTGCTGTTCTACCTGCACATCGCAGCCGTCTCGGTCCGCGGCGGCTTGCGCTACGCGCTCGTCATGGGCTGCCTCGACGCCGGCATCGTCGGCTTGCTGGCCGCCTTCACGGCGGGCGATTCGCTGGTCGGCCTCCAGGCCTTGTCGATCCTCGGCACCGCCTGCGTCGGCGGCATCACGAGTTCCTACCTGCGTCAGGTCCAAAGGCGCCTGGCCGATGCCCACGAAGAGCTGTCGCAGGAGAACCAGCAGCTCGTGGCGGCACTCTCCGCCCACGAACAGGGCCGGCGTGAGATGGAGCGCGAGGTCGAGGCCCACGCCGCGCGCCTGACGGCCGTCAACGAGATCGCGAACGCCGTCAACCTGAGCCTGACGATCGAGGACATCTTCGGCGTCGCGACCGACGAGCTGCGGCCGCTGGTCGCCTTCGACCGCTTGACGATCGCGCTGCTCGATCCCCGGGACCCCGGCGTCGAGGTGGTGGCGGTCGGGCCTGGCTCGAAGCGCCGGAGCGCGCCGTTCACGAGAGACGCGGTGTCGTGGGCGTTCCGTCGGCCGATGGCGTGGTGCCAGGGCGGCGAGGAGCCCGCGCCGCACCTGGTCCAGGGTCTGCTGGCGCAGGCCGGCATACTCTCCGTCGCGACCGTTCCACTGGCGCCGAAGGAGCGCGTCATCGGCTCGATGAACCTGGGCCGCTTCCAGGCCACGCCCTTCACGCCCAAGGACCTCGCCGTGCTGGAGTCGGTCGCCCGGCACGTGGCCATCGCCCTCGACAACGCCCGCTTGATCGAGGCCGTGCGCAAGCGCGGCCAGGAGTTCGAGTCCTTGCTCGAGATCGGGCGCGGCATCGGGGCGCGCCTCGACCTGGGCGAGCTGCTGCCCCTGGTCACACGCAGCGTGAACCGCATCCTTGGCACGCACTCGTGCGTGCTGCTGCTCCGGCGCGGAGAGCTGCTGCGGCTCGGCGCCTCCGAGGGTGTCGAACCCGAGCTGCTCGCCGCCTTCGACCGCCTGGCGATCGGCGAGAGCCTTTCGGGCCGGGTCGCACGTGAGGGCAAGCCGCTCGTGATCGCCGACATGCACAGCGAGCCGCGAGCGGAGTTCGCCGATCTCACGAGCCGCTACGGATACCGCTCTTTCCTGTGCGTGCCCCTCAAGCTGGGCGCCGATGTCCTCGGCACCCTGGAGGTCATCACCAAGCAGCTGCGCCACTTCAGCCCCGAGGAGCAGGAGTTGATGGCGGCCTTCGCCGCGCAAGCCGCGGTCGCCATCGCCAACGCGCGGCTCTTCGAGGAGGCCCACGCGCACCTGGCCCAGACCGAGGAGCAAAACACCCGGCTCGAGGCTCTCGATCGCCTGCGGCAGCAGTATCTCCGGAACGTGAGCCACGAGTTCCGCACCCCGCTCACGGTCATCAAGGGCTATGCCGAGTACCTGGTGAACGCCAGCGCCGAGAGCGACGGAGCACTGCGCGACGTGATGCGGGTCGTGCTCGAGAGCTCGGAGCGGGTGATCGACCTGGTCGATACCCTGATCGAGGTCAGCCGCATCGAGCAGGGCGGCGCCGAGGCGACACTGCAGGTGCAGCGCCTCGACCTGCGCGAGCTCGTCGCGAGCTCGCTGGAGCCGCTGCGCCCCATTGCCGCCAGGAAGAATATCAGCCTCGAGCTGGATCTCCCCGAGCAACCGATGCTCCTGCACGGCGACGGCGGCCTGCTGCTCCAGGTCGTCCGCAAGCTCGTGGACAACGCGCTCAAGTACAGCGCGAGCGGGTCGCGGGTCGTGGTGCGGGGCCGGGGGGCGGAGCCAGACGAGCTGCGTCTCGAAGTGGAGGACGCCGGGATCGGCATCCCGCCCGAGCACATCCCGAAGATCTTCGAGAAGTTCTACACCGTCGATGGGGGTCTGGCCAGGCGGGCCGGGGGTACGGGCGTCGGGCTCTACCTGGTGCGGGAGATCGTGCGGCTGCACAAGGGAGCCGTCGAGGTGACGAGCCGCCCGGGCCAGGGAAGCGTCTTTTCCGTGCGACTGCCCCGGCAGTTCCAGGCGCCGCTGCGCCAGGCTGCGCTCGCGTGAGGCGCCTCTCCTTCGCAGCCACCGCAGGCTTGCTGCTCTCGTCAGTGGCCCCCGTGCCGGGTGCGATTCCAGAAGCGCTTCCGCCCCTGTTCGACCGCCTCGAGGCCGCCTGGGCCACGCGCGACAAGGCAGCCTATCTCGCCCTCTGGGACTTCCCCAGCGCCGAGGCGCGCTCGAACGAGGGCGCCGAGTTCAGCGCCTTCCCGGAAGAAGGCCAACACAGCCTCGTGCTCGAGCGCCCCCACGAGCCCCCCGCGGGTGCATTGCGGCTGCGCGTCAGCGGCCAGTTGGTTTCGATCCTGGAGCCTCGCGGCAGCGTGGACCAGCTCGTGTTCGTGTTCGAGAAGCGGGGCGAGCGCTGGGCGATCGTCAGGCGCGAGCAGGTAGGGCGTGTCGACGGGCTCGTCCATCTCTCTCTCGACCCCGCGGGCTACCGCGCCGATGGCTTGCGCCTCCAGCTCGAGGATTTCGAGCTGGAGATGAAGCAGGGCACGCTCTTCACCTCGCCGGCCTCGCTGGGGCCAACGCTCGCGGTGTTCGTCGGCGAAGGGGTGGTCCGGTTCCGGCCCTCCCCCCCGACCGAGCAGGAGCAGTTGCGTCAGTTCTGTGGTCGCCCGGAGCTCGTCGCGGGGGTCAAGACTGCCTTCGTCCGCCTCCATCCCGCCGACCTGCAGCGCGTGCTCGTGCCGAACCGGCTTACCCCAGACCCCGGCGCGGCGGAGCGTCTGGCCGCGGCGCGCCGCTTCTTCGAGGAGAACGCCTCGCGGGCCTTCATTCTGGATGCGAACGTGCTCGGCTCGCCCTGGTGGGTGCTGCCCGGGCTGGGCGATGCGCTGGTCAGCTTCGACGCCGGTCGGCGCGGCCTCTTGACGTTCACCGTGAACGCCGACCAGCCCGAAGGCATCGGCCTCTTCGACCGCAAGCGCCGGCTCCAGATTTGTCTTTATCCAGGCAAGGGTCGAAGCGCCCGCTACAGCGAGGACGAAGGGCGGTCGGTCGACATTCTCCGGCACGATCTTCGCGTCCGCTTCGACCCGCGCGAGGAGCGCCTGAGTGGCGAGGATACGCTGCGCATGCGGCTGCTGGCGCCAGCGGCAAGCGTGCGCTTCAAGCTGGACGAGCGGCTCAAGGTCGAGTCGGTCACTTCGGAGGAGGCAGGACGCCACCTGTTCTTCCGAGTCCGCGGCCAGGACAGCCTGATGGTTTCGCTGGGACCGCTGACCGGCCGGTCCGACGAGATCTCGCTCAAGATCCGCTACGGCGGCGTGCTGAAGCCCGCTGCCGTGGAGAGCGAGCTGCAAGCCACGCTCTTCGACGAGCAGGGCATCTCGAACGACGAGGTGAGGATCGAGAAGGTGCTGGTCTACTCGAATCGAAACGCCTGGTATCCGCAATCGCCGAGCGACGACTACGCGCTCGCCGCGATGCGTTTCGAGACGCCGCTGGGCTACACGGTCGTGACCGGGGGCGAACGGGTCGCGGCGCGCGCCGATGCCCAGCAGATGGTCACCGAGTATCGCCTCGACGACCCGGGCAAGTACTTCACCGCGGTCGTGGGCCGCCTCGCGGCCGCCGGCGCCAGGACCGAGGGTCCCGTGCACCTCTCAGCCTTCGCTAGCGGCCGGACCCGCGACGAGGCTGAGAAGGGCCTCGACCAGGCCGCGGCCATGCTGCGTTTCTTCAGCGCGCGCTTCGGCCCCTGCCCGTACCCTTATCTCAACCTGGTTCTGATCGAGGGGCTGACGCCGGGCGGCCACTCTCCGCCGGGCATGGTAGTGCTCGCTCGCCGGCCTTTGTTGTTCCGCAAGTCGCTCCGCGAGGACCCGACGAACTTCAGCGACGTCGCCGGCTTCTTCCTGGCCCACGAGATCGCGCATCAGTGGTGGGGCCAGGGTGTCGCGGGGCAGAACTATCGCGAGCGCTGGCTTTCGGAAGGCCAGGCGCAGTATGCGGCCGCGCTCTGGGCGCGGGAGGCCTACGGCGAAGCGCGCTTTCGCGGAATCCTGCGGCGGATGGGACGCTGGGCGCTGCAGGAGACGGACAAAGGGCCGATCCACCTTGGCTATCGGCTCGGCCACGTGAAGGGCGACTCCGAGGTGTACCGCGCCCTCGTCTACGACAAGGCGGCGTGCGTGCTGCACATGCTGAGCCGCGTCGTGGGCGAGCAGGCCTTCAGCGCCGGGCTGCGCGCGTTCCAGCAGCAGTTTCGCTTCCGCAAGGCCGGGGCCGACGACCTGCGCGAGTCGCTCGAGGCCGCCTCGGGCAGCGATCTCACGGGCTATTTCGAGCAGTGGGTGTTCGGGACGGAGCTGCCTTCTTTCGTCATCAAGAACCGGACCGAGCCGACGAGCGCCGGTTTCCTCACCCGCGTCGAGATCCGGACCACCCGCCCTCTCCCGGGGCCCTTGCCCCTCGAAATCAGCCTCGTTTCGAAGCGCGGTGGCGAGTCGCGGCGCGTGAGCGTGCCGCCTGAGGGCGGCCGCTTCGAGATCGAATCCGCGTCACGCCCGGAGCAGGTCGAGATCAACGCCGACCTCGGCCTGCTCGCGAAGATTCAGCGATAACTGTTTCGGCGGCCTTCTTCCTGGAGCTCCTCCGCGCTCTTGCGGCTGGCCGCGAGCTTCTGCTGAACCTGCTCGAGTTCGCTGGCTTGGCTCGCCCGCGTGCTGCCGTAGAGGTTCTGCGACAGGTCGTTGAGCGCGCGCTGCAAGTCGTCGGCGCGGCCTTGAAGGCGAGCGATCTCCGCATTCAACTGGGCCAGCTTGTCGCGCCACGCCTTCTCGCGCTCGGCCTTCAGCTCGTCGTCGGTCTTCTCTTTCTTCGCGGCGTCGCCGGGCGGCTTCGACGCGTCGGCCGCTGCCGCTGCCTTGGGGTCTGGAGGCGTTGTTGAAGTCTCGGTTGCGGGGGCGCTGGCTCCGCCCTTGCCCAGGTCCGATTCCGTATACACCTTGCCCGCGTTCTTGGCCTTGCTGCGACGCTCCTTCTCGCGAGCCGCGAGCTCCGCCAGGCTCTGCGCGGAAGAGGGGATGGCCAAGAGCACGAAAGCGGCGGCCAGCAGGCCCGCGACGGGAACGATGCGCATCAGGACCTCCGTGGCGCGCGGCTGGTCAGGGGCGTGAGACCGAGATCCCCTGGCGTCGCGCGTCTTCCTCGATACCGGCGATGGCCGCTTCGGCTTTCTGCAGTTCGACCTGGCCGTCATCGAGCAACTTCCGCAAGGCCGCACCCCGAGTGCCCAGCAGGGAGGCCGTGGTTGGATCGTTCAGTTCGCGCTGGGCGTCTTCCATCGCCTTGCGAATGACGCCGATGCTCTGAACCTGTTCCGCGAGCTTCTTCTCGTACTCTGTCTTCTTCTCAGCGCGGAGCTCGTCGTCGGTCTTGGGGAGCTTCTGGTCCGAAGCGCCCGCCGCGGCAGCCGGTTTGGCCGCCGCGGTTTCGGCGCCGCCGGCCGATGCCGGCGCGGGCTTGAGATCGCTTTCGGTCACGAGCTTCGGCGCGGGCTTACCGCCGCGGCGGGCCTCCCGCTCCTTTTTGGTCTGCTCGGCGATCTCGCCCAGGGATGGCGTGCCAGCCGACTGCCAGGCCCAAGCGCCCTGGGCCCCGAGCATGAGCACGGTCGTCAGGATCAGTCTACGCATGCTCATGATTATAGCCCCTGGAGCAAGTCCGTCGGAGACTCGGGGTGGACTGACATCACACCCCCCACGCCCACCGGGCTCCCCGTGAGTCGCTCGCGCGAGAGCTGATCGAGCACTCGCTGGCTAGCCAAGAGCGCCCAGGATCTTGTGTAGGTCCTGTGCTCGCTTGTTGTTGGGATCGAGGGCGAGAGCCTTCTCGACGGCCTTTTTCGCTTTCGGGTAGTTGTTCTCCACGAAGGCATTCAAGGCCTTCGTCGTCAGCGCCTCGGCTTCGTTTTGGTGGGACTCGGCGCCACCCGGCGCAGGCGTGAGTGTGGCGGGGGCCGCCCTCGCAGCGGCCGGCTGGGCAGTTGCTGCTGCAGCCGGAACGGCCGCAGGCGCGATGGGGCTCTTCGGCGTCGGCGCAGGGGGCGCCAAGGGGGCTGCCGAAGGCGCCGCAGACGGAGCTCTGGCAGCGACCAAAGGCACGGGCGCCACTGCCGGAGCTGGCCTCGGGGCCGGCGCCGGCGGGATCGGGGCAGTGGCTGCCGGTGCACCCGGCGCTGGCCGGGCTTGCCCCAGAAACGCCCCCGCGCGGTCGCGAATCTCGCGGGCAAGAGCGTGGTCGGGCTGTGCCTCGAGCGCGTCCTCGGCCGCCGCATACGCCTCGGCGAGGTTGCCCTGGGCCAGGTGTTCCTGCGCGGCTGCGACGCGCGCCTCCGCAATCCGGCGCGGCGCCTCTTCCTCGAGATGTTTCCGGAGCTGCAGGTGGCGCGGGCTGCGCGGCGAGAGCCGCTCGATCTTGGCGGCGATTCTCTCCGCGAGTTCCATGTCGCCTTTAGCGGCCCAGCCGCGCGCGAGGCTGCACAGCTGCTCCACCTCGCGGTCGCGGATCGTGCTCTCGATCTCCGAGCCCAGCTTCGCGATCTCCGCGTCGTCGGGTTTGAGCTCGAGAAGCCGGTGGCACAACTCGAGCGCCTTCTGGAGCTGGCCTTCGGCGCGGGCCCGAAGCATCGAGCTCTTGATTCCGCCGAGCTCCTGCTCGACCCGACGGCTGAGCGCCTCGCCCTCGGCAATCCGCAGCAGTTCCCGTGCGGCCGCGTCGGCGGGCGCAAGACCCAGGGCCTCTCGGGCACACGTGAAAGCCGCCTCGACGTCGCCCTTCGCGAGGGCCTGCTGGCCGTCCTCCACCAGGCGCGCGATCCGGGTGGCGCTCTCCTCGATGGCGGGAGCGTCCCCCGCCGCCCGGCGCAGCACCGCCTCGATGTCTGCGGCCATCTCGTCCAGGTTCTGATAGCGGGCGTTCACGTCGCGGGCGAGCGCCTTCAGGATCACCGCGTCGAGCGCGGGCGAGTACTCCGTCGCGATCGGCCTCGGATCCGGCGGCTCGTTCATCACCCGGAACATGACGGCCGTCAGGCTCTCGCCGTCGAAAGGCCGCTTGCCGGCGATCAACTCGTAGGCGATCGCGCCCACCGAGAAGATGTCGGCGCGGTGGTCCAGCTTGTGCCCTTCGATCTGTTCCGGGGACATGTAGTGAACGGTGCCGAGCACGAGGCCGCCCTTCGTCATCGGCGACGACTGCAGCTGGGCGATGCCGAAGTCCATGATCTTCACGTCACCCTCGTGAGTGACACGCACGTTCGCGGGCTTGATGTCGCGGTGGACGATGCCGCTCTTGTGGGCGTAGGCGAGGCCCTCGCAGAGCTGATGCAGCACGTCGAGCTTCCAGGCCAGGCTGTGCGGCTGCTTGTTCTGGATCAGCTTCTCGAGATCGAGCCCCTCGATGAACTCCATCGCGATATACGGCTGGCCCTTGTCCTCGCCCAGGTCGTAGACGGTCACGATGTTCCGGTGCCGAAGCCCGCCCGCCGCCTGGGCCTCGCGCAGGAAGCGCTTGCGCAGCTCGGGGTTCTCGACCAGGCCGGGACCCATGATCTTGAGCGCAACCTTGCGGTTGATCAGGGGATCGAGAGCCTCATACACGGTGCCCATGCCACCACGGCCCAGCAGCTTCTGGATCTGGTACTTCCCGATGCTTTCCACGAGGCTCTCTTTGGGGGGCGGTTTGATGCGCCGCGTGGATTCTAGACCGGGCCGGCGCTCTGGACCAAGCCCGCGGCCCAAGACGTCGGTCACGGCCGGGCGTGCTATCGTCCCGCGAATGGTGATCGGCCTCGGCGTCGACCTGATCGAGCGCGACCGGGTGAGCGCCGCTCTCGGCCGCTGGGGCGAGAAGCTCGTGGGACGGCTGATGGACCCGCCTGAGGCCGCCCGCCTGCCCGACGCGGCGGCGGCGCGAGCGCTTGCCCTGGCTCTCGCGATTGCCGGCAAGGAGTCGGTCAGCAAGGCGCTGGGCACGGGCTGGACGCGTGGTGTTCGCTGGCGCGACGTCGTGGTCGAGGCGGGAGCGTCGCCGCGGGCCACCCTGCTGGGCCCCGCCCTGGCCCGCGCCCGCACGCTGGGGTCGCGAGGCTCGGGAGTGTTGCACCTGGAATGCCGCGGCAACCTCGTCCTGGGTGAGTTTCGTCTGCTCTCCTGATGCAGCCCTGGGAGCGCAACCAATACGTGATGGTGGCCACGGTCTTCGTGGTCTTCGCGGGCTTCGCCTTCGTGCTGCCGTTCCTGCCGCTCTACGTCAAGGAGCTCGGCATCGCCGACGACGAGACGGCGGCGCTCTGGGCCGGCGTCCTGATCGGCATAGCACCGCTGCTGGCTGGCCTCTTGGCCCCGGTCTGGGGCCGCCTCGCCGACCGCCACGGCCAGAAGGCGATGGCCCTGCGGGCGCTTTCCGCCTCCGTGGTCCTGCTGGCGCTCTCGGCCTTCGTGCGCGACGTCCAGGAGCTGCTCGCGACCCGCATCGGCATCGGCCTGTTCGGCGGCATCGGCCCGCTCGGTCTCGCCATGGCGACGTCGCTCGCGCCGCGCGAGCAAACCGGCCGAGCCGTGGGCCTGATCCAGGGCGCGCAGATCCTGGCCGCCGCTGTTGGACCCGTTGCTGGCGGCGCGCTCGCCGACACGCTGGGCCATCGCCAGACCTTCCTCGTCGCCGCGCTCGTCTGCGCCGCGGCCTTGGCGCTGGTAGCGGCCTTCTACGTCGAAGCGCCGCGGGCGGCCCCGGGGCTACTGGCCCCGCCGAGGGCGACATTTGGCGAGCTGCTCCGGCTGCCGAAGCTGCTGCCGCTGCTCGTGGTCCTGTTCCTCGTCAACTTCATCGGCCGCTCGTATGCGCCGATCCTGCCCTCACACCTGCGCAGCCTCGGCGTGAGCCCCGCCCGGCTGGCGCTCTCTACGGGGGCGCTGATCTCGGTCTATTCGGTGGCTGCCGCGGCTTCGGCGGCGGCGTTTGGGCGCGCGGTCAAGGACTTTCCGGCCCGCGGCCTGCTGATCGCGAGCCTGCTCGGTGGCGCGCTCAGCGTGTTGCCCATGGCCCTGGTGGCGTCCTTCGACTGGCTAGTGCTGTTCGCGGCGCTGCTTGGCCTCGCCTCCGGCGGCGCGCTCACGCTCTGCTACACGATCGGCGGCCTGAGCGTTCCCCAGCAAAGCCGCACCACGGCCTTCGGCTTCTTCTCGGCCGCGGCGCTGTTCGGCGGCGCCGTGTCGCCGTCGGTCGCCGGGCTGATCGCCCACTGGAACCTGCGCGGCATCTACTACCTGAACGCGGGGCTGTTCGTGCTGCTCGCCACGGCCATCGGTCTCAAGCGGAAGGCGTAGCCAGACTCGCGGCGGTCACCACGCGGTTGCGGCCTGCGGCCTTCGCGGCGTAGAGCGCCCGGTCGGCGGCGGCCAGCAGCTCTTCGGAGGTCTTGCCATCGCTCGGCCAGACCGCCAGCCCCACGCTGGCCGTGACCCGGATCCTTCCGCCGTCGTAGATGGTCTGCGCCTTCTCGATGGCCTCGCGAAGACGTTCGGCCAGGTGCAGGGCCCCCGCCAGCTCGGTGTCCGAGAGCACCACGACGAATTCCTCGCCGCCGAAACGGGCCGCCTCGTCGGCCAGGCGCGGCACGCGGCGCACGGCGTCTGCCACCATGCGCAGCGCCGCATCGCCTGCCGGGTGACCGCGCTCGTCGTTGAGTTTCTTGAAGTGGTCCAGATCGAGCATGATCAGAGCGAAACTGCGGCCCGTGCGGCCGTGGAGCTCCCGAGTGTGCCGGAGGCGATCGTCGAAGGCACGGCGATTGTAGAGGCCGGTGAGCGCGTCTTTCGCGGCCAGCTCGATGTTCTGCTTGAGCGCGCGCATCGTGCCGAGGATCGCGGCGGCCTGGTTCGCCACCAGATCGAGCACCCGGCCCAGGGTCGAGGTGAAGGTTCCCTGCGCTCCCATCAGCAAGAGCGCCCCGATCGCGCGCTTTTCCTCGTCGCGCTGCGTCGCCCAAAACGGGACGCCCACGATGGCGGCCGCGCGGCCGCCCCCTTCGTCGAGAACGAGCAGGGGCATGCCCTCGGCGGCGATGTTGTTGACGATGCGCGTCTCGAGGCTCCGGATCACCGCGGCCGTCCAGGTGCGCTCCACCAGTGCGACCTCGCGTTTGCGGTACTCCTCGGGCCAGCCCACACCGTCCTCCACGGTGTAGCGGGTCTGGGCGGCATCGACCGAGACGATCGCCGCAGCGTCGAAGGGCGTCAGCTCGCGCGCGCAGCTGAACAGCTGCCGGTACACGTCGCGGGCGCTCTTCTGGTCTGCGAGCTGCTTGGTGATCCGCTCGACCGCGCGGAACACGGCCCCGTCGTCCTCCAGGCTCTGAGAGATGCGCGCACGGCTGAGCGCGTCGGCAGCGAGCGCCGCGGCGGACTCGAGCAGTTGCGTCTGCGTTCCGGACAGCGACTGCGCCTCGAGCTGATCGGCCAGCAGGACGCCCAGAACGATGTCGCCCGACTTCACGGGTGTCGCGAGCAGCGATCCAATCTTCACCTCGCCTCGGTACCAGGGCAGGCCATGGAGCAGCCGTGGGTACTCCGTCGCGTAGAAGCTGGCGCGGCGCTCCAGGACGAAAGCGAGCGGGTCGGCATCCAGCGGAACGGTCGCCTCCCGCAGCAGGCTCTCGGGCCCCGCAGCGGCGCGGACGAAGGCGACACCCCGGGCCCGGTCCACCTCGAGGTGGATCACGGCGTGAGCGCGCAGCGCCAGTTGGGTGAATCCGACGAGTTGCGTGAGGACGCCGTCCAGGTCCGCGGCCCGATCGGCTTGCCGCGCCTGGCGTTGGTCCGGCGAGACGTGACGCAGTGCCAGCACCGCCGGCGGCGGCGGCTCCGCATCGGCCTCGCCGTCGAGCTGGCCGATCCCGTAGCGCAGCCGCGCGAGTTGTTCCTCGGCGCGGCCCACGCGCCGTTTTTCGCCGAGGACGGCAAAGTGCACCGCGAGGACGATGGCCCCGTAGCCGAGCGTCGCGGCGAGGGCCGCCTGCCACGGACCGAAGTCCGCGTGGGCGGCGTCGGCCACCGCGAGCAACGAGCTGAGCGCTGCGGCGGCGAGGGCGAGCGGCAGTTTCTCCGCGACCGCGAGAGCCGCCAGCAGCAGCGCGAAGAGCGGCCACGCGGGCCAGCCGAACGGCGCCAGCGTCTGCCCCAGCGCATCGATCGAGAGCGTGAGAAAGGCGTAGAACGCCAACTGCTCCGCCTGGCCGCGGTTGCGAAGGCTGGCAAGAAGCGCGCTCGCCACCACGCCCAGGCCGAGACCGACGCTGTAGGCGAAGCTCGCCCAGGCCGGCAGCAGCGACCGCGACAGCGGCCTGGTCAGCGCCAGGGTCGCGAAGAAACCCGCGGCGCCCAGCAGCCACTTCCCCGCCCTCCAGCGACTCGTGATCTCGAGGATGGGGCCGGCCCCTCCGGGACTTTGCAAGGCGCGCCGCCCCGGTTACTTCGGCTCGCGGCCGAGGACCAGGGCGTAGGCGAGGAGGTCCTCTTCCGTCAGGCCCAGGCGGTCGAGATGGGCGTAGTAGTTGCGCACGCCGTCCATGTGCTGCGAGACCATCGCCTTCTTCTCGCGGACGCCCTTCACGAGTTGAAGCAGGACCTGCACCAGTTTCGGCGTCACGTCGACGCCCTCGGCGGCGAGCTCCTCGCGATGGCGCTGGAGCACGGCCTCGATCGCCATCGCCCCCGAATGCTTGCCGAAGAGAAAGCGCAGATGCCCGCCGACGGACTCGGGCTCGATGACCTGATAGATCGCCGGGTGGATCGTGATGCCCGCGGTGTGGATCCCGGTCTCGTGCGTGAAGACGTTGTAGCCGATGATCGGCTCGGTTGCTCCGACCGGCAGCCCGCTCAGCTCCTCGACCTTGCGGCGCAGCGTCCAGAGCATGTCGTAGCGGAAGCCGGGGATCGTGATGCCGTAGAGCTCTTTCAGGATCATCACGGTGGTGTGCAGAGGCGCATTCCCCGCCCGTTCGCCGACGCCGTTCACCGTGCAGGTCGGCACCGTCGCGCCGTGATGCAGCGCGCGCACCGTGTTGTACGCGCCCAGGCCGAAGTCGTTGTGGAAATGGACCACGAGCGGCTTGTCCGGAAACGCGGCCACCAGTTTCGGGATGTAGAAATCGACGCCCTCCGGCGCGAAGAAGCCGACGGTATCAGGGAACGAGTAACGGGTGCCGCCGGCTGCGTAACAGGCTCGCGCCAGCTCGATCAGGTAGTCGACGTCGGCGCGCGAGCCATCCTCGCCGCCGAATTCGATCTCCTGCACGCCGCGGTTTCGCGCGTGGGCGATCGCCGCGCAGGCCATCCGGATGTTGGCCTCGCGGTAGAAGCTCACCGGCAACTCGAGCCACTCCTGGCTGTTGCGCCCTTCGAGCGTGAGCAGTGTCTTGCCGATCTTGTATTTGAGATGAAGGTCGGAGCCGGAGGTGAAGATGAAGAAGGTGCAGTCCGAGGGCTTCGCCCCCATGTGCGCGAGCGTCTCGAGCGTGATGTCGATGTCCTTGGTGTTGGAGCGGCACATCACCAGGACCTCGAGATCGCCTCGCAGCCGGCCCTTCCGCTTGCCCTCCAGGATCAGCTCAAGCGCGCGGCGCTCGGAAGGCGCCGCCGAAGGAAAGCCCATGTCGATGATGTGGACCCCGGCATCCGAGAGCAAGCAGGCCAGCTCGTACTTCTGCGCCGGCGTGAAGGCGACCCCCGGCGTCTGCTCGCCGTCGCGCAGCGTCGTGTCGTAGAGGCGGATTTCCTTCGCGCGCGGGAAGCTAGTCCCGGCCGTGAATGTCTTCGGGAAGCGGATTAGCGTGTCCAGGGGCTCACGCAGTTCAACCATGGCCGGATGATACCAGCGGAGCTGAGACGTACAATAGCCGCCGCCATGGACGAAGAGGTCGCGCGAGCCATCGAGCACTACCACGCGCTGCTACGCGACGAGAAGGGCCTGCGCGAAGAGATCGAGAGCCGCTTCCTGGACCTTATGCGCGAGGCCAACCTCACCTTCGGCGGCCGCGTGCTGTGCCCGTTCCCGCGCCCGAACCTGGTCTCACCCGAGGCCTACGCGCAGATCCGCGGCGTGTGCCGCGGTATCTTCCGGGCGATCGAAAAAGCGGAGACCAAGCTCGGACGTGATCTATGGGACCGCGTGGATCTCACGCCCGAGGAGCGGGAGCTGGTCGCGATCGATCCCGGCTACCGGCGCTCGTCCCCGAGTGCGCGCCTCGACTCGTTCCTCACCACGTCGAAGTTCCAGTTCGTCGAGCTGAACGCCGAGACGCCCGCGGGCATCGGCTACGCCGAGATCCTGACGGACATCTTCCTCGACCTGCCGATCGTGAAGCAGTTCCAGAAGCGCTACAGGTTGCGCCGCTTCAGGGCTCGCGACCGGCTGCTCGAGACGCTGATCGACTGCTACCGAGAGGCCGGCGGGCAAGAGGCACATCCGACCATCGCCATCGTCGACTACGAGGAAGTCCCGACCCGCACCGAACACCACATGTTCCGCGAGTTCTTCGAAGCCGAGGGCTATCCGTCGGTCGTGTGCGACCCGCGACACCTGAGTTTCGAGGGCGGCAAGCTGCGTCACGAAGGGCGGACCATCGACATCGTGTACAAGCGGCTGCTCGTGAACGAGTTCCTGGAGCGCATCGATCAGCTCCAACCATTGCTGGCCGCCGCGCGCGCGCGCGCCTTCGTGATGGTGAACCCGTTCCGCTGCAAGCCGATCCACAAGAAAGCGATCTTCGAGGTGTTGACGGACGACGAGCTGCAAGGCTTGTTCACAGCCGAGGAGCGCGAGGCGATCGCCGCGCACGTGCCCTGGACCAGGCGCGTGCGCGAAGGCAAGACGACCCGCTACGGCCAGAGCATCGAGCTGCCCGCCTTCGTTCGCGAGAACCGCGAGCGCCTGGTGATGAAGCCCAACGACGAGTACGGCGGCAAGGGCGTCTTCATCGGCTGGGAGATGTCGGCAAGCGAGTGGGACACCGCGTTCGCGACGGCGCTCTCGGCGTCCTACGTCGTGCAGGAGAAGGTGGAGCTGCTGCGGCAGAGCTTCCCCGAGCTTTCGCCCGAGCTGCACTTCCGCGATCTCGTGGTCGATCTCGACCCGTTCGTGTTCGGCGGCGAGGTCGAGGGCTTCCTGACGCGGCTCTCGGGCAGCTCGCTCGCGAACGTCACTTCGGGCGGAGGCCAGGTCCCCGCATTCCTGGTGGAGCCACGAAGTTGAGCGGCCGCCTCGTCGAGCGCACGAGCAGGCAGAGCCTCAGCCCCAGGCCTATTGCGCCGGCGGCCGAGCCATAGCGCCCGCGGAGAGCCGCCGATTCTCGCGTACCAGCACGGCCGCGACCAGCAGCCACGCCATCACGAAGGCCATGTTGACGGCGGCGAAGCCTCGTGCCGCCAGCCCCAGCCAGGTCGTCCCCATGAATACCACCAGCGCCGCCGCCAGGTCGCCGAAACGCACGAAGAAGCTGTCCACCGCCTGCTTGGCCTTGTATTTCTCCTCGCGGCTCGTCGGCAGCCAGAGCAATTGCTTGGCCGTGTTCATCACCGAGTAGTCCGTCGCGTTCTCGGCCGTCTTCGCCCAGCGCACGACGCCGATCGTAGCGCCCAGGGCCACCATCCCATACGCGCCGAGGGCAATGAAGGGCAGGGCGAAGAGCACGCCTGCGAGGCCAAAGCGCTTGACCAGACGCGCGGCCACCAGGGCCTGCAGCAGCACCGCCGCGACGTTCACCCAGAGGAAGTAGCTCCCGTAGAAAGCGCCGATGTAGGCGTTCTTGTCGAAACCTGGGTCGGCGGCGGCGGCCTGCGCCGCTCGCGTCACGACCAGATTGCTCAGGATGTACTCGCCCGTCGTATTGACGACGTTCAGCAGCACCAGGAGCAGCGCGATCAGGCCGATGTAGCGGCTGCTGAACACGAGAGTGAAGCCGCTCGGTCCTGCGAGCGGCGCTTCGGAGGCGGCTTGCCCCCCGCCCGGCCCACGGTTGCTCAAGGTGTAGAGCAAGGCGCTCGCCAAGAGCAGGGCTCCCGCTACGTAGAGCATCATCTGGGGAGCGAGGTGGGACTCGAACATCTGCCCGGCGATCCAGGCGCCGAGCGGGCTGCCCGCCGTCATCCCGAGACCGATCACCGGGAACAGCCGGTTCCCGGCCTCTTTCGTGTAGATGTCGTTCGCGTACGACCAGAACTGCGCGATGATCGACAGGCTGAAGAGGCCTACCCACACGTAGAAGAAGACGCCGATGTTCTCGACTCCTGTCCCCACCGCCAGCGCGAAGGCGACGATGTTGGCGACAAAGAAGGCCGTTACGCCCAGGACCAGCTTGATCCGGTCGACGCGCGAGGCGAACCAGGAGTAGGCCGGCACGAAGCCCATCAGGACGAGGGCCTGGGCGGCGGCCGCGTAGGTCTTCACCTCGGCGGGGCCGCGGATGCCGAACCCCTGGAGGGCCTCGGGCACGGCACTCGCGAGGATCAGCGGCTCGCGGACGGTCTTGATGATGTAGTAGGAGACGAGGATCAGAAAGATGTTTGCCAACATCAGCAGCGCCGGCCCGCCCTCCCCCGGATGCACGTCGCTGATCAGCCCGAGCAGCCGGTCGAACGGGCCCGGCTTCGTACCGTTCGGTTCCCCTTTGGGCAAAGCGCTCATCTCGTCCTTTTCCCCTTTCTAACGCAACGGGAGGAGCCGCGCCGCTAAGCGCGACCGCGCGACACCTGCTTCGCGAGCGCCTCCGTAGCTCCGCTGCATGTGATGGTAGTGCACTTCTCGCTACGCCTCAGCGCAGGCGCAAGCGCTGCGCCGCCGGTTTCGAGCCGCTCGCGAAATGAAACTGGAAGCCGCCCTCGGGACTCCAGCCCACGTCGAAGCGGACCATCTCCGAGCCGGGTACCAGCAGTCGCAAGCCGCCCCCGACTCCTCCGCGCGCGCGATTGATCGCGAACTCGCCAGCTTCGGTCCACGCAATCCCGGCGTCGGCGAACAGGGCGAAGTCGAGGCCCAGGCGCAGGGCGATCTTCCAGAGATCCCAGCGCTTGAGCGGCAGCAGGTTGAAGGAATACTCGGCCGTCCCGAGCAGCTGGTTCTTGCCGTACAAGCGCCGTCCCAGATCGGCGATCTCGTAACCACGGATGCTGTTCGCGCCTCCCATGCGATAGGTGAGGTAAACGGGAAGGTCCTCGTCCACGGTCCCGCTTTGAAGCGACAGCAGGCTGCTCAGCAAGAGCCTCTGGCGCTTCGCCGCCGGAATCCAGCCGCGCAGGTCGAGGTTCATGGACCAGAAGTCGCCGTCGCCGCCGAGGCCGGTGCGCCAGACTTCCAGCTCGTTCTGCCACCCGTGGCGAGGGTTGTTCCAGGAGTCCCGGGTGTCCCAACCCAGGGAGACGCCGAGGCGCGGCAAGATGTCCTCGTTGTCGGGCGACAGCGTCTTGCCGTCGACGTCGCTCTTCAACCGGAACAGGGAGAGCCTGCCCTCGAGTCGGCCGTGCTCGCCCAGATAGGCGCCGAACCTGGGCGTGAACTCGTAGCTCGTTTCCTTGAACTCGTTCAGCGTGTCGGTGCGGCTCAGGCGCGCCCCATAGAAGTTGAACGAGCGGTGGTTGCCGCTGATCCACGGCCAGGAAAGACTCGCGGAGTACTGCTCGGCGCCGCCGAAGTAGGCGCGCGCGGAGAGCGAGATGTCGCGGCCGGCGACGTTCAGCGCGGAGAGCTTCGGTCCCGCCGAGAAGCCATCCTCCTCCGTGTAGGAGAAACCCGCGAGCGGGATCCAGGAGGGCATCTCCTTGAAGCGGAAGCGCAGGCGCACCGCCTCACCGTCGGGCTCGGCCTCGACACCGATGTCGGCAAACAGGGAGAGGTTTTCCAGGCGTTGGACGTCCGCGACCAGAGTCGCCGCACGGCACGGCTCGCCGACGCGGGTCTGCAGCTCGCGGGTGATCACGTGCTCCCGCGTGACCTTGTGTCCCGCCAGCTCGATGGCGGTGACGGTGCGGCCCTCCCAGGGCGCCAGGGTGCTCAGGTCCACGTCGGCGAAGGCCGCCCCGCCGCCGCCGGCGAGCCACACCGCCAGAAGCAGCCCCTGCACCCTTGCAACGCGCAAGGGCGTCAGGGCGCGGCGATGAGAGTGTGCTCCCGCAGCCAGAACGCCTGCGGGTGCAGGCTGGCGACGAGAAGCGTGGCGGCGCGCCCGAACTCGCTCTCGCGGAACGCCTCGAAGCAGCGCCGATCGCTCCACTCGGTGAGGGTCACGAGGCTCTGGCCATCCTCGCTCAGCAGGACCCGCGCCCGCAGGAAGCCGGGCAGCAAGCGGATCTTCTCGCGCGCGATTTTGACGAGGTTGTCGGCCTGCCTGGCCTGCGCGTCCGGCGTCGTCGGATAGATGACGAGCGCCATGAACGGCTCTACAGCGTCCATTCAGCTCCTCGAGCAGTACAGCGAGGCCCACGTCTCCTCCCACGCCCGGCCGCGCCCGACGCGGGAGGTCTGGCACTACTTCTTGGCGCTGCCCGGGGGGAAGTCCTTGAACAGCTTCTCGCTCGCCTTCCCGAGCTTCTTGATGTTCTTGTCGGTCTTGTCCGAGAGCTCGTCCTGGGCGACGCCGCGCCAGAGCAGGCTCTTTCCCTTCGCGTCGAAGATGTCCACCACCAGCGTGCCCACGGTGTACTCGGACTCGGTCGTGGTGGCCGTGCCCGTGCCCCCCATGCCGCCCCAGCCCCTGTAGCCGTACCCGCCCATCCCTCCGGAATAGAAGGTGTTGAGGCTCCTCTTCGTCTGGGTCGCGCCGTGCAGCACGACCTGGGAATCGGCCTGGCCCTCCGGCGCCACCTTCCAGCCCTTCGCGGTCAGGGCTTCCGTGAACTCGTCCATCACCCGCTTCTCGCCGATCTGGTTGCCCCAGGCCGTGCCGAGCTTCAGGCTGAAGGTCTTGATCGCGCCGAAGTTCGCGGCCTTGTCGTAGTCCACCTTGACGTCCTGGGCCCACGCCCCGCTGGCCACAGCCAGGGCGACGCCCGCAAGCACCAACGTCTTCACCAACTTCATCTCTGTCTCCTTATGAAACGAAACCCTGCTGCAGTCGTGCTCCCTGCACGACGGTGTCGACGGCCAGCGGCCGAGCCGCGGCCGATGCCCCCGGCCACCGCGCAGACATCGGCGCCCCACGGGGGCGCCTCGCCGCCGTCGATCGTACCTCCGATGCCGGCGCCGAGTGCCACGCGACGACGGGCGAAGTAGCCGTGGTAGTCGGAGATGTTCGCGTCCGCGAGCTTGACGGCGACGCGGAGGACCTTGCGGTCAAGGTCGATCCGGGGAGGAGAGCTCGAACGGAAGATCTCCGAGGACTGGCCGGGTGATCCGATAGGCCCGGGCCACAGCGCCGTTCAGAAACTGCAAGGGCAGGTGCAACCGCGTTCCCCAGGCCGACTCGCTGTGACCGGCCTTGGGGAAGCACAGGTGCAGCAGGTTGCGCCCGTACTCCCAGCCGCGCGAGATGAGCGCCATGGCCATCCCGACGGTGACCTCGTAGTTGTCGCCCGGCCAGCCGCTGTCGAGGTAGAAGCCGACGTCCCGGAACGGCTCGGCGAACACCCGGTCGATGAGGTCGTCCCGGTGGGAGAAGGTGCTCGACATGCACACGGCGCTGCCGAAGACCTCGGGGTGCTGCCAGACCGTGTAGAAGGAGACGACACCGCCGAGGGACGAACCCCAGACCGACCGGTAACGGCGGTGGTGCTCCGCGCGAACTCCGCGGCGCTCGAGTTCCGGCACGACCTCCTCGACCAGCGAGCGCGCGTACCGCTCGTAGCCCGGCTTGGTGTACTCCATCATCCGGTCGCCCGAGTAGATCCCCAGGATGAGAACGTCCTCGACGGCGTTCATGGCGCGCAGGACGTCGCCGGTCTCGTCGACCTTCCAGTCCTGTCCCTGGAAGGCCTCGTCGGGGAAGAACAGGTTCTGGCCGTCTTGCATGTAGACGACGGGAAAGCGGCTGAGCGTGTTCTCGTCGTACCCCGGCGGCAGGTAGCCACGGATCTTGTGGTCGCGCTCGAGGCGCTTCGACGGGAGCTCCACCAGCGAGGAGAACCGACCCACGTCGGGACTGAAGAAGTAGGGGTACACGATCCGCGCGTCCTTCTCGGTCATGATCACGAGCTTGTTGGGGCCGACCGCCCAGTGTCTGGCTCCGCTCTC
>CAYTWT010000010.1:0-15945 GCA_964442185.1 uncultured Acidobacteriota bacterium | reverse complement strand
AGAGGTCCGCGTCGGGATAGGGCGCCGGGCGCAGCATATATCCGTTGAGGATGCTGAACATCGACGTGTTGGCGCCGATGCCGAGCCCGAGCGTGACGATGGCTATGAGGGCGAAGCCGGGAGCGCGACGCAGCGACTGGCCGGCGTGGCAGAGGTCACGAAGCAAGGCGATGTTCATGGCATTTCAGCTCTGCCCACCTGCATGCAGGCAACGCGCCAGGCTCCGCCGCTGCGCCACATCGCTGCAGGGCAAGGCTTTATGCCCAAGCCTGGGCTCTTCATGACGGCAGCCGTCAGTCCGCTCCTGGCACGCCAACGTCCCGGAGCCGGGACTTGAGGTCAGGTCTTGAATGCGTGCCGCCGCGGGCGGCCAACCCCTCCTTCGGCCCCCCCGGATCGCACCCCGGCACGTTGGCTCGCCCCGCTACGTCCTTCGAACGATCTGCGCCAGGTCGTCGTAGATATGGCGGCGATGGGCGACCGCCATCATCCGAACGGTCCGCCGTGATCGATCGACGGCATACACAATCCGGAAGCGCCTGACGCGGAATCGCCAGAGCCCTTTCAGCTCGCGCTCGAGTGGCGCACCGATTGAAGAGTCGGCGCCGATGGCGCGGAGCGCGGCCTTGACCGGCCGTTTGATGTCCGGAGGGAGGTGGCGAAGCACGCCCGCCACATGAGGCGGGATGTCGAGTTCGAAAGGCGCCATCTAGCGCGCGCGCTGCTTCGCGGGCACACGCGGTTCACCGAAGACAGCCTCGAACGATAGACCCTTCCTCTTCTTCGCGTAGAACCGGTGACTCTGGCGAATCTGCTTCATGATGTCGGGGTCGGTGAGGATGTCGAGGGTGTCCCGCTGGCGCCGATACTCATCGTAGTTCACGAGCATGGCCGCTGGCCGACCGTTCTTGGTCACGATGATCTCTTCCTCCAGCTCGGCCACGCCGGTGACGAGTTCGGGAAGGCGGGCTTTGACTTCAGAGATCGGCAGCGTCCTGGACATGGCGTCATTCTACCGATGACCATAATTCTGGTCAATCGTGACGCCGCTTGCGGTGCTCGCGGGCCTGGGCGGATCGCACCGTTCGCGAGACCATCGTGGTGCGCGGCGTGGGAACGACGTGGCGCGACGGGAACTACCGAAGCTTGTCGTCCAGCAGGTCGAGCGAGCCGGCGAGGGCGCGGCCGACGAGCGACCGTTGCGGGCGGCGGACAGGGATGGGGGGCACCGCGGCGGGATCGCCCAGGCGCATGCCGTGGCGCTTGAGGACGCGCGCGTAGGCCGCCCGGTTCTTCTGGAAGCCGCTTAGCACCGAACGGTACCCATCCTCGGCCACGACCTTGCGCGCGCCCAGCCGCATGATGTTGTACGCGAACATGCGCATGTCGTCGCGGGTGGGCTCGATCAGCAGGATGTCCACTTCCGGATGCTCGGCCTGGTAGCGTTCGAGACCGTACTGCATGCGGCCGTGCAGCATGATACGCAGCGCCTGGTCGAGCACGTAGTTGAGGCCTTTGTTGCTGAGGTGCCCGTGTAGCGGGCTGTTCGGTCCCACATTGAGGATCGGAACGATCGGATTGATGCAGATCACGAGGTCCGCGCCGTGGCGGATCGCCAGGTTGATGTGGGCGGTCTTCTTGACGCCGCCGTCCACGTAGTCGCGGCCTCCGATGCGCACGGGCCGGTACAGCCCCGGCAGCGCCGTCGAGGCCTGGACCGCTCGCGAGATCGGCACGTCGCGGTGGCCCTCGGCTCCGAACGGCACCGCCTCGCCCGAATCGAGATCGACCGCGACGACGAAGAGCCGTCGCGCGAGCTCGTCGAAACGGTCGCTCTGGCCGCGCGACGTGAAGACGCCCTGCAGGAACTCCTGGATGCCGGAATTGTCGAGCAACCCCGCGGGCAGGAGTTCGAGCAGCGAGAACGCAAAGTCCGAGAGATTGCGGCCCTCACCGGGCCAGGCGGTGGCCAGGGCCTCGCGTACGACCCGCGGCGCCCGGACCGCGCGCCGTGCGAGATCGGGGAGCCCGAGCCTGAACAGCGGCGCCGAGGAGGCCCCGAAAGGGGAGCGGGTCGCCACCTCGTCGTACATCTCCCGCGGCGCGATGCCGTTGGCGAGCAGCGACGTGACGAACGCGCCTCCGCTGACCCCAACGTACAGATCGAGGTCGAGGACGCTACGGCCCAGGATCTCTTCCAGAGCTCGCAGGCAGCCGATCTCGTAGACCGCTCCGGTGACGCCGCCGCCGGCGCAGACGAGTGCGACCTTGCTGTGCTTCCCGCGTGAGCGTCTCGCCTGCAGCTTGCGTCCGGCCAAGCCCACCTCCGTTGTCGCGGCCTTCCGTTTACGCGAGGCGACCTACTTGCGGCGCTTGAGCGCGTCGATCTTGCGGGACAGCTCCTCGACCTTGCGCGTGAGATCCGAAATCTCGCGGCGGCTCGGGATGTTGAGCGACGCCAGGGTGTGCTGCACGGCCTGGCCGACGCGCTTTCCCGCGGACGCGCGCTCCTTCTGGATGCGGGCCTGGAGCGCCTTCAGTTGGGCGTCGAGGCCCCTCGTCGCCTTCTTCCGCTCGCGTTCGAAGCGCCCCTTGAGATCGGCGACGATTTGCGCCGCCTGCTTGCCGCTGAGCTTGTTCTTCTTCAGCAACTGCCGCACCTGCTTCTCGGCTTGCTGCTCGACCGAGACCACGGCCTCGACCGCTTGTTGCCAGGCGCCGCGTGCCACCTCGGCGGCAGTGCGGCCCGTCGTCGTGCCCTTGGCCTTCGGCTTCGTCTGCGTGTTCTTCTTCGCCATTACTTCCTCCTTGTTCGTTTCCCGCCTCGGCGAACCGGCTGCTTCCTCCGCGGCGCGGCGGGCGCAGGGCCCGGCGCGGCCAGGTACGTCTCGAGTGTCAGCAGTCGTTCCTTGAGCGACTGCAGCGAGAGCGCGACTCCGCCCTCGCGCTCGCTGCGCTCCAGCAAGCCGTGGAGCGCCAGTTCCAGGCCCCGTTGCGCATCGGCCACGACGCTTTGCACGGACTGGGCGATCTCCTGTCGCAGACCGAGCGCCTCTTCCAGAGACAGAAGCTGGCGGGACAGCAGGCCCCCGACGATGCGCTCGGCCTCGTCGCGGGCCCGCACCGCGAGGCTCGGCGGCGGAGCTGCTGCTTGCCCCGGGCTCGGCGCGGCGGTGAAGCGCACGAGCCGGACCAGCACCTGCCGAGGGATGCTTGCGGCGCGCTCCCTGACGCCCTCGAGCAGGACCTGGGCGAGCACCAGGTTCGTGATGTCTTCGCCCGTCTCCTGGTCCTGGACCAGGATCTCCTCCCCAGCCGCGACGCGGGGGGCGAGGTCCTCGATCCTCACATGACGCTTGCCTGCCGGGTCGTAGAGCTTGCGGTTCGAATAGCGCTTGATGACCCGGGCAGCGCCGACCGGTCCCTTCGCCACGTACTCAAGATAACGCAATGCGTCAGGATTGTCAAGGGTCCATAACGCGAGGCGTTAAGGGACGGGAGCGCTCAGGTCCAGTGCCAGTGGCGCGTCCACGCCCAGACGCCGGCGCCGCAGCGCCCGGGCAATCAGAATCCCGCCGAGCATCCCGCCGCACAGGAATGCGGTGGTGGCACACAGCAGCGCGAGGCTCAGCGAGTTGATCAGCACGCCGGCCAGGTCGAAGACGGGCTTCTCGACCTTCACCCAGGTGATGGTTTCGGTCACGACCCCGCTCACGGCTTGGTTCTCCTCTTCACGACTTTAGAAGCAGCCGCATTGCGGGTCAACTGCCGCGAGGGGTTCCGATTGAGACCCTCGAGATACCGGCCAACACCCTCGAGCAGACTCTTCGCGATCTGCTCCCGCCGGGCGGGGGACTTGAGCAGCTTCTCTTCCTCCGGGTTCGAGATGAAAGCGATCTCGGCCAGGATGCTCGGCATGTTCGCGCCGATCAAGACGTAGAAAGGCGCCGTGCGGACGCCGCGATCCTGCACCTCCGGGTAGCCGGGCCGCAGCTGGCCGACCAGGGACTCGTGGACCGAGCTCGCGAAGTCGCGGCTCTCGTCGATCTTGCTGTTGAGAGCGATCGCCTTCACGAGTCCCTGGAGGTCTTTCATGGTGGCGGCGGAGATCGAGTTCTCGCGGGCGGCCACCTCTTCCGCGTGGGGGTCGGCGGCAAAGTTCAGGAAGTAGGTCTCGATGCCGCGGGCCTTCGGGCTGCGGCTGCTGTTGGCGTGCACGGAGAGGAACAAATCGGCGTCCTTGGAGTTGGCGATGGCCGTTCGTTCGTCGAGTCGGATGAAGACGTCGCGGTCGCGGGTCATGATGACCTCGGCGCCCAGTTCCGACTTCACCAGGCGCGCGAGCCGAAGCGCTATGTCGAGGACGAGGTCTTTCTCCTGGAGGCCGTTGCGGCCGATGGTTCCGGGATCGTGGCCGCCATGACCCGCGTCGATCACGATCCGCCGGGCCGTGAGTCCGAGTTGGCGCGCGAGGCTATACGAGCCCGTGCGGTTCATCTGCGGCGGCTGCGGCGGCGCCGTCGGTGAAGGCGAGGCCGAGGGCCTGGCGCTCGCGACCAGCGTCGGCGCTGTGGGCATCGGGCTCGGCGTTGGAGCAAGTGGCGGAGCCGCGGCTGGAGTCGCTGCCGGCGTGGGAGACGCTGTGGCCGCGGCAGCGCTCTGCGCCGTTCTCCGCTCACCGGCAATCTGTTCCTCGACCGAGCGCTCGATAGCTTCGGCCGAGTCCACGTCCTCGATCTCGGAAATCACCGGCGACTTCGCCGGCGCTCCCGGAGCAGCGGCAGCCGTCCCGGCGTCGGCGGTCCCGGTTGGTTTTTCGGCCGCTGCCACAGAAGGCGGGTTGCCGCGCACATCGATCACGAGCCGCGTCGGGCTCTGGAGATAGAAGACCTGGTGGTCCTTGACGTCCTTGAAGTCGAGCACGACGCGGACCACGTTGTCCTTGTTCTGGCCCACGCGGACCTGCTCGAGCAGGCCGTTGCCCACCGGAAACACGCGGTCGGTGAGGTTGGGGTGAAGCCGGGCGCCGACCAGGTCGACCCATAGCCGCTCGGGGCCATGGACGCGGTCTTGAAGCACGGGTACTTCCTTCTCCAGATCGACCACCACGCGGGTCGACGAAGCGCCGCTCCAGGAGCGAAGGCTGAAGACCGGCACGAGGCCGCGCGGCGGGGCCGGCGGAAGCGCCGCCGCCTTCTCGGGCGAGTTCTTCTTCAGCGCAGCCTTGACCTCCGCGGCGCGACTCGAATCCGGGAAGGCGCCCAGGTACAGCTTTGCCGCGTCGTTGATGCGCCTCTTGTCCTGGCTCTGCGTCGCGATCTCGAAGACCGCGTGCAGGGCCTTCTCGCCCAGGCTGCTCGAGGGATACTCCTCGACCAGCATCCGGTAGGACTTGACGGCGTCGTCGCTGAAGCGAGGCGTCTTGAAGCGCACGGCCATCTCCCGGTAGAGATCGCCGGCGGCGAGCAGCGCGTCGTCGCAGTACGGGCTCTGCGGATACTTGGCGACGAGGCTCCGGTACCTGGAGACGACCTTGTCCCACTCGCTGCGCCGGGCCCTAAGCGTCGCCCCTGCGGCGAGCCTGGTCTGCGCCGCCTTCGCCTCGCTGAAGAGCGTGCGATCCGGACGGCCGCTGGCGGCGTCCGCCGGCAGGGCGCTCCAGACGAACAGGCCGGCGCAGAGGAGGTAGCGTGCGTTGGAGCTGAGTGCTCGCCTCACTTCTGCCAGGTGTCGACCGTCTCGTAATAGTCGGGCGCCACCAGGATCTCGCGCGGCTTGCTGCCATCCGCCCCGCCGATGATGCCGTCGCGCTCCATCATGTCCACGAGCCGCCCGGCGCGGGAGAAGCCGATCCGAAAGCGCCGCTGCAGCATGCTGGTCGAAGCCTGTCCGCTCTGGACCACGAAGCGGACCGCCTCGTCGAACAGCTCGTCGCGGTCGTCCGCCTCGACCGCCTCGCTCTTGCGCTCCTCCTTGCCGACCATCTCGTCGTAAGCGGGCTTGTCCAGCTTGCGCAGGCACGAGGTGAGCCGCGCAATCTCCTTCTCGGTCACGTACGCGCCGTGGATGCGCGTCAGGCGGGCGCTGCCAGGCGGCAGGAACAGCATGTCGCCCTTGCCGAGCAAGCGCTCCGCGCCGATCGAGTCGAGGATCGTGCGGCTGTCGACGCGGGCCGAGACCTTGAACGAGATGCGCGAGGGGAAGTTGGCCTTGATCAAGCCCGTCAGCACGTCGACGGACGGGCGCTGGGTCGCGAGGATCAGGTGGATGCCGACGGCACGCGCCATCTGGGCCAGGCGCGTGATCGATTCCTCGACCTCTCGGGAGCTGACCATCATCAGGTCCGCCAGCTCGTCGATGATGATCAAGATGTAGTGGAGCGGCCGCAGCTCTTCGCCGTCGGGTCCGCTCGCCTGAGCCTTCTCGGCGCGGATGATGTTGTTGAACTGCTCGATGTTGCGCACGCCCTCGGAGGCGAGCTTGCGGATCCGCTTCTCCATCTCGCCGACTGCCCACCTGAGCACGTTCGCCGCGATCTTCGGGTCGGTGACGACGGGGGTGAGCAGGTGAGGGATGTCCTCGTAGACGCCGAGCTCGAGCCGCTTCGGGTCGATCAGGATCAGGCGCACCTCGTCAGGGGTCGACTTGAACAGCAGGCTCGCGATCATGCAGTTGAGTCCGACGCTCTTGCCCTGCCCCGTGGCGCCGGCGATCAGCAGGTGCGGCATCTGCGCCAGATCGGTGATGTAGGTGTCGCCCTCGACCGTCTTCCCGAGCGCTATCGTGAGCCGCGACGGCGCCTTCTGGAACGCCTCCGACTCCAGGATCTGGCGCAGCGAAATGGTCTCGCGGACGAGGTTGGGGATCTCGATCCCGACGGTGCCGCGGCCGCTCATGCGGTCGATGCGGATCGACTCGGCCTGCAGGCCCAGCGCCAGGTCGTCGGCGAGGCCAACCACCTTCGAGTACTTGATGCCTGCGTCCGGCTTGAACTCGTAGGTGGTGACGACCGGCCCCGGGTTGATGTCAGCGACCTTCCCAAGCACGCCGAACTCGATGCACTTCGCCTGCAGTGTCCTGGCCCGCTCGTAGAGGGCTTCCTGGGCTTCGCCAGCGCCGGCCTTGATCTCGTCGAGAATCGAGGTCGCCGGGAGCGTGAAGTTTCCGCGCACGGCAGGCGGAACGCTCTTCGAGGTTTTCTTCGCGGCCTTGGGCGGGGCGTGCTCTTCCGCTTCCGCTTCGTCCGCTCCCGCGAGCATGGCCACGAAGGGGAGCGGCTGCTGCCGCGGGGAAGCCGCCGGGCTTGGCGCCAGGGGCCAGTCCGCGGCTGCTTCGTCCGCTTCGCCCGGGTCCGCCTCGTCCTCGTCGTCGACTGGCCCCTTCAGCTTGCGAACGCGCGGCACTCCCGGATCCCCGTTCTGCAGCTGGGCGTGTTTGCGGATCACTTCACGCCGCATCCTTTCCTTGCGCCGGGTCTCGACGAAGTGGGCCCAGGCCGTGCGGATCGCCTGGGCGCGCGCGCCCACGATGCCAGCGACGCCGGCCAGAAACGCCGCGAACGAGAACTGCGTCGCCAGGATCAGCGACACGAACAGCAGCGTGGCGACCACGATGTAGGTGCCGGTGCGGTTGAAGCTGGCCGTGAGAAGTGCGGCCAGCGCCTCGCCGATCGCGCCGCCCGCGCGGATCCTCTCGGTCTCGATGCTGACCGCCCCGAACGTGAGTGAGAGCAGCGACGCGAGCGAGAGCAGCAACAGCGTCAGGCCGGTGGCCTTGGTGTACGGCGCCTCGATCGGCTTGCACCAGAACAGCTTCCAGCCGGCGATGCCCAGGATCATCGGGATCAGCAGCGCCGCCATGCCGAACAGCTGTGGGATCAGGAGCTCGGCCAGGAAAGCGCCCGCGGGGCCGATGAAGTTGCCGGTAGTGCCCGCGGCTCCGGCCTTGAAGAACGGCACGGGGTCGCGGGGCGTGTAGGTGGCCAGGCTGATGAGCAGCATCAGCGCCAGGGCGAAGGCCACGAGTCCGAGGAATTCGGCGAGACGTGTCGAGGAGCTTGTGTCGTTCGCCATCAGATCTCCATCACCACGGGGATGACCATGGGACGCCGCTGCGTCCGCTTGCGGAAGAAATGGCGCAGCTCCTGACGCAGGCGCTCGCGCGTGAGGGTGGGGTCGAAGCGCTCCTGGGAGGAACGCAATTCGACGCTCTCGACGAGGCAGCGGCCGGCCGCCTCGAACAACTCGGCGCTCTCGGCTTCGTCGACGAAGCCGCGCGTCACGAACTCGGGCGCTTGCGTGGCGCGACCGGTCTGCTTGTCGAGAAGCAGGACCGGCACGACGATGCCGTCCGCCGACAGGTGGCGGCGGTCGCGCAACACCACGTCCTCGAGGCCGTCGCCGCCGGAGCGGTCGAGCAGCACGCGGCCGGCCGCGATGCGCGACTGCTTGCCAGCACCTGCGTCACTGAAGGCCAGCACGTCGCCATCCTCCGCCAGCAGCACGCGATCCGCGGCAAGCCCGGCCTCGCCCGCGAGCCTCGCGTGTTGTGCCAGCATGCGGTACTCGCCATGGACGGGCACGAGGTACTGTGGCCGCACCAGGCGCAGCAGCTCCAGCAGGTCCTCGCGGCTGCCATGGCCGGAGACGTGAACGCGGGCGATGCCCGGATGTACGACGTCGCAGCCGCGGCGGAACAGGTTGCCGATGAGCCGCGACACCACGCGCTCGTTGCCGGGGATGACGCGCGCCGAGAGCACGACGGTATCGCCAGGCCCGACGGCCAGGTCCTTGTGCTCGGCGATGCTGAGCATCGAGAGCGCGGAGAGCGGCTCGCCCTGGCTTCCGGAAACGAACAGGCACATCTTGTCGGGCGAGCGCTCGCCCGCAGAGGCCGCGGGCACCACGTCGGACTCGGGGATGCGCAGCAGGCCCAGGTCGCGAGCGACCTCGCTGTTGTCGATCATGCGCCGGCCCACGAAGCTGACGCGCCGCCCGCCCGCGCGGGCCACGTCGGCGACGCGCTGCATGCGCGGGATCGAGGTCGCGAAGCAGGAGACCAGCACCCGCCCGCGGGTGCGTTCGAAGATCTGCTCGAAGCTGGGGACGAGATCGTCTTCGCACCCCGTGCTGCCACGCTGCTCGACGCCCGTGCTGTCGGAGAGCAGCGCGAGCACGCCGCGCTTGCCCCATTCCGCCAGTGCTGCGACATCGGTGCGCTCTTCAGGCTTGGCACCAGGATCGATCTTGAAGTCGCCGCTCGCGAGCACGACGCCGGCCGGGGTCTCGATCGCCAGCGCCAGGGAGTCGCAGACGCTGTGCGCGACGCGGATCGGGTGCACACGGAAGGGCCCGATCTCCTGCGGCTGGCCGGCTCGCAGCGTCCGCAGCTCGGCGCTGACGCCGCGCTCGCGAAGGCGCTGGCGCACGAAGCCCAGCGTGAGCGCGCTGCCGTAGACCGGGGCGGGCGCCGCCAGCAGCGCGAACGCCAGCGCGCCGATGTGATCCTCATGGCCATGGGTGAGCAGGATGCCGTGAAGCGACCCTGGTCTTTCGGCGAGATACGCGAAGTCGGGGACGACCTTGTCGACGCCGGGCATCTCGGCTCCGGCGAAGAGCGCTCCGGCATCGACGAGCAGGCGATGCCCGGACCACTCGAGGACGAGCGCGTTCAGGCCAAATTCGCCCAATCCGCCGAGCGGAATGAGACGCACGGAGGGGTCGCCGGTCACAGGTTCTTTGGCACCCGGGTCGGGGGCGTCTGCGCTTCAGTCAGCTTGGCCGACAGCGCGGCGAACTCCACCACGGATAGTGTCTCGGCTCGCCTCGAGCCCGCGATCTTGAGTAACCTCAAGTTCTCCTTGAGGTTAGCATAGCTATCTTGTAGGTTATTTTCAAGGGTTCGGCGCCGGCGGGCGAAGGACCTCCGGATCAGGCGCTCAAACGCTTCCAGATCAGCCACTTCCACCCTGGGTGCGGGGAGAAATCGCACGCGCAGGACGGCTGACGAGACTTTCGGTGGCGGAGTGAAGGCTTCGGGCGGGAATCGCAGCACGATTTCGACATCGGCGAAGAGCGTGAACAGCACCGCCAGGATGCCGTACTGCTTCGATCCCGGAGCTGAAGCGATGCGTTCCGCGACCTCGGCCTGAACCATGGCGTGGACATCGCTCAGATGGCCGCGCATGTCGAGCAGGCGACGCAGCAGCGGGCTCGAGACGTAGTACGGGAGGTTGGCGGCGAAGCGGCTGCCGCGCGGGACCAGGGAGGCAAGCTCGATCTCGAGCGCATCGCCTTGCACGACGCGCAGATTGCCCGGCGCCCGCGCGGCGAGCTCGCGGGCCAGACCGGAATCGAGCTCGACACTCACGACCTCGCGACAGCGTGCGGCCAGCGGCAGCGTGAGCGCGCCCTTGCCGGGGCCGATCTCGAGAAACGTCTCGTCCGGGCGCGGGTCGATCGTGCGCACGAGTCGTTCGACCGCGGCGGCGCGCAGGAAATGCTGACCGAGCTTGCGAGGCATGGAACGCCGACTATGTTAGTCTCGAAGCTGCATGGCGGATCGGCTTCACATCGCGTTTGCGACCTCGGAGCTGACCCCGTACATCAAGACCGGCGGCCTGGCCGACGTCTCCGCCGCGCTGCCCAAGGCGCTCGTGAAGCTGGGCCATCGCGTGACGCTGTTCCTGCCGCGCTACGGCCCGATCGCGTTTCCGCCGGGCGAGTTCGTGGGCTCGGTTCACGTTCCGGTGGACGCGGTCCCGCGCAGCGCCGGATTCTACCGAGCGAAGGACGCGGACGGCGTCGAGATCGTCTTCATCGAGCAGCCCGATTTCTACGACCGGCAGTTTCCGTACGGCGTCGGCAACGAGGACTATCCCGACAACCGGCTGCGCTTCGCGTTCTTCTCGCGCGCGGTGTGCGAATACTTCCGGAGCCGCGGCGAGCGGCCAAGCCTGTTCCATGCCCACGACTGGCAGACCGGCCTGATCCCCGTCTATCTGAAGTCCTTCTACTGGGACGACCCGACGCTGCATCGCTCCGCCTCGGTCTTCACGATCCACAACGTCGCCTACCAGGGCGTCTTCGGCCGCGATACGGTCGGCGTCATCGGCCTGCCGTGGAATCTCGGCACCTCCGACGCCCTCGAGTTTCACGGTAACGTGAGCTACATGAAGGGCGGCGTGATGTTCTCCGAGCTGCTCACCACGGTGTCTCCACAATATGCTCGCGAGATCCAGACCCCGGAGCTGGGCTACTCGATGGACGGCCCGTTGCGCGCTCGCGCCGCCGATCTCAGCGGGATCCTGAACGGCGTCGACTACGACGAGTGGGACCCGCGCGTCGACACTCACATCGCGAAGCGCTACTCGGCGACGGAGCTTGCCGGGAAAGCGGCCTGCAAGGCGGACCTGCTGCGCAGCCTGGGGCTGGGCGAGTTCCCGGACCTGCCGATCGTCGGGATCACGTCCCGGCTCGTGTCGCAGAAGGGCTTCGACGTGGTGGCCGGCGCCTGGTGGGATCTGTTGCAGCGGCCGATGCGGCTGGTGGCGCTCGGCTCGGGCGAGCCCGGCGTGGAGGACGGCCTGCGCGCGCTGGCGGCCCGGGCGCCGGATCGCTTTGCGGTGCGCATCGGCTACGACTCGGCCCTGGCTCACAAGATCAAGGCGGGCGCGGACATGTTCCTGATGCCCTCGCGCTACGAGCCGTGCGGCCTGACGCAGATGTACAGCCTGCGCTACGGCACCGTGCCGATCGTGCGGAGCACCGGCGGGCTCGTCGACACGGTCGAGCCCTGGGATGCCGCGGCCGGGACAGGCACGGGCTTCCGCTTCGAGCACGCGGATGGCACGGGCATGCTGTGGGCGATCGACCAGGCGCTCGCGACCTACAAGGACAAGCCGGCCTGGCGGAAGCTGCAGCAGAATGGAATGGCGCGCGATTTCTCGTGGGAGCGCTCGGCGCGCGCCTACGTGGACGTGTACCGTCGCGCAATGGCGAGGGCGTGAGACTTGACCGAGGAGAGCAGTGGCAAACAACGTTGAGACGCTGAGCGACGCTACCTGGGAAGCGGAGGTGGTGAAGTCTCCCTTGCCGGTGCTGGTCGACTTCTGGGCCGACTGGTGCGTGCCGTGCAAGACGCTCCTGCCCACGATCGAAGCCATGGCGGCGCAGTTCGCGGGCCGGCTCAAGGTCGGCAAGATGAACGTCGAGGACAACCCCGACGTGCCTTTCAAGTACAGCGTCACCACGCTGCCGACGCTGCTGGTCTTGAAGAACGGCATGGTCGCCGAGCAGCGCATCGGCCTGATCTCCAAGGACAAGCTGATCCAGTTGCTCGAACCGCTGTTGTAGTAGTCCGGTGGCTCGATCGATGCGGCCGCGAGCGACCTGCAAGGCCTGCTGCGTTACTCGGAGCCAGGCATTGCGGAGGCGAGCGTGTGGGTCTGGCTGCCCGGCTTCTTCGCCATGGTTCCGGGATTCATGTTCACGGCCTTCGGTGCCTCGCGCGTGCGCGCGCGGCTTCGCGGGCAGGACCCCGACGCGAGGTCTCGCCGTCCGCGTCGCGGGCGCGGCAAGCAGGCCTGACGTGAATCAGTCAAAGGGCAAGACAGGTCAGGGCGCAGGCCAGGGGCCAGACGCTGGTGTGGACGAACAAATTCAACGACGGGATCGTTCGGCCTTGTAGTCGAACGAGGTGTCCCATCTGAGCTTGCCCATGAGCGCGGTCAGTCTCTTCTGGCTGCGGCGAGCGATGAATTCCTGGAGCGCACGAGTGACGGTCGCTTTCTTGGTTCTTTCGCCGCTGAGCTGGACCGCACGCTTGATGAGTCGGGGATCCAGAACCAGGTTGGTTACCATGTGCGTCTCCTTGCTCAAAAGTCTACAGCGATCCCCGCCCAAGGGACCTCTGCCAGGGTCAGTCGATCCTCAATCAGGCTGTCGCAGCGCGACATCGAGGTCCCGCAAGTGCCCCCCCGAGCGTGACTTCAGGCTCCTGCCGCCTAGGGAAGAGGTCAACCAGCTCTTTTCATCAGGCGCTCGTTACAGTTAGTCATGTGAGTATCGGCTCCACGCTCCAGTAGCTACCGTAGTCGCAGCAGCTGCTGCATGGGCCGCGCTCGCCCACCTGCCCGCCGCGCTTGACCAGCGGCCGTCATGCGGGGCGCAGCCTCGGCCAGCATTTTAGTGCGCCGCCCGCCCGGCCCACAGCGCTCCAGGCCACCCCCCCGCGTCTCACGGCATAATTCCGTTTGCCGAACCCATGACCGACACGTTGACAAGAGCCGAGCGCAGCGAGCGCATGAGCCGCGTCCGCAACAAGGACACCAAACCGGAGATGCTCGTCCGCCGTTTAGTCCACGGCCTAGGCTTCAGGCATCGTCTCCATGGTGCCGACTTGCCAGGTCGCCCAGACCTCGTTTTCCGGGGCACCCGGAAGGCAATCTTTGTCCACGGTTGCTTCTGGCATCGGCATTCAGGCTGCCGAAATACAAGGATGCCCAAGTCCAAGCTCGCCTTCTGGCGCCCGAAGCTCTTCGGAAACAGACGCCGGGACCTCCGAGATCAGCGCCGCCTACGGGACCTGGGCTGGCGGGTTCTCGTGATATGGGAATGTGAGGCTCGAGACCGCGCGATCCTTGTGAAGCGTCTCGACCGGTTTCTAGGAGGTTAGCGGGTGCTGAGATCGATTGAGCTCTTCGCGGGGGCGGGTGGCCTTGGAATCGGTATTTCTCTCGCCGGATTCCGACATGAAGCCGTTCTTGAGTGGGACAAACACGCCTGCGACACCATCCGCGCAAATCAGGATCGCAACGTGGCGCCCGTAGCGGACTGGCCTCGGGTCGAGGGGGTCGACATCTCCAAGTTCGACTTCACGACCATCCCTGATGACATCGATCTTCTCTCGGGTGGCCCACCCTGCCAGCCTTGGTCCCTAGGCGGAAAGCATCGCGCGCATCGCGATCGCCGAAATCTTTTTCCCGAAGTGATCCGCGCTGTGCGCGACCTGAAGCCTAAGGCCATCATTGTTGAGAACGTGAAGGGGCTGACGCGCGAGTCCTTCTCCCACTATTTCGAGTACATCAAACTCCAGATCGGGTATCCCGAGATTGTCCAGAGGCCAGCGGAGGCATGGAGCGAGCATTTCGCGAGGTTGGAGCGCGAGCACCGGGCAAGACGGCACGGCGGTCTGTGGTATAGGGTCGCGGTAGAGATCCTCAACGCGACCGACTACGGGGTCCCGCAGCGTCGAGAACGCGTCTTTATCGTCGGCTTCCGTAGCGACATCGACGTCGCCTGGTCCTTCCCGAAGCCATCCCATTCGCTCGACTCACTACTCTGGGACCAGTGGATAACCGGCGAATACTGGGAAAGGCATCGCGTTTCCAAGAAGGTCAGGCCATCGGTCCCGGGTGGCCTGAGGGGCCGGGTCGTTCGTCTCAAGCAAATGTTGTTCAGCCCAGCGGACGAGCCGTGGACGACCGTGCGCGACGCGATCGCGGATCTCCCCGATCCGGAGCGCGATCCACGCGCTGTCGAAGTCCCGAACCACCGCTTCAATCCTGGCGCTCGGACCTATCCCGGGCATACGGGAAGTCCCCTGGATGAGCCCGGCAAGACGCTCAAGGCCGGTGTTCACGGCGTGCCCGGCGGGGAAAACATGGTCGCCATGGCCGACGGCGGCGTCCGATACCTCACCGTCCGCGAGAGCGCTCGCCTCCAGACGTTTCCCGACGACTACGTTTTCCACGGCTCATGGACCGAAAGCATGCGGCAGCTGGGTAACGCTGTGCCCGTCCGGCTGGCCCAGGCTGTCGCCACCGAGGCTCGAAAGCATCTACAATCCTCGGCGCAACGAGCCCTGAATGCCCGAAATCAAGGTCGAGCAGCCGTATAACCCGCTGGCCAAGAAAAACCTGGGCGTCAGCGTCGCCGACGCCCTGCTTGTGCGGCCACCCAGCCCTCTTCCGCCGGGCGAGCCGTTCGTTGGCGCGGGTGTCTACGCGATCTACTACTTCGGCTCCTTCTCCGCGTACAAGCCCCTGGCTGCCCTCAGCCGGGGTGGCCAATTGAGTGTGCCGATCTACGTTGGCAAGGCAGTGCCCGCCGGAGCCAGGAAGGGAGGATTTGACGCAGAGGCTTCGCCCGGAACCGTGCTCTACAAGAGACTCGTCGAACACGCGGACTCGATTCGCCAGGCGTCTTCTACTCTGCGGCTTGAGGACTTCTCTTGCCGCTACTTGGCCGTTGACGACATCTGGATTCCGCTCGGCGAATCCCTGCTCATCGAGCGCTTCTCGCCCGTCTGGAATCGCGTGCTTGATGGATTCGGCAATCACGACCCGGGCAAGGGTCGGTACACGGGTCAGCGCTCGGCTTGGGATGTGATCCACCCCGGCAGAGCCTGGGCCGAGAAGTGCGCGCCCTACTCAAGGACGACAGAAGAGTTGCTCGGCAGCGTCAAGGCGTTCTTGCGCGCCAGTCCAGCCTAAGGTAGTCATCGCGACTTCATCTGTGCCAAAGGCCAAAGGGCCTGTGAAGGGGAGAGCGAAGCCTTGCTCCTCTTGACGCCCGAGCGCGTGTCCGTGCGAGCGGGTGATGCCCGGATCCACGCCTGTCCAGAGTCCGGATTCACGAGGTGCGAATCAATCAGTCGATTTCGATCAGGCTGTCGCGGCGCGAGGTCGAAGTGGGGGACTGCGGCTCCGACTCGGGGACAGGCTCAGCGGCCGCGACCGGGGCAAAGCTGGGACGCGCTGGGGATGTGTCAGCCGTCAGCATCTCGCGAGCCGCAGCCGCGAGCTCGGTGTGCGTCGGCACGCTGCCGCGCGCGTGGAGCCGCACCCACTGCCGCAGGACGCCGTCCACGTAGACGTAGCGCTTCTTGAGCATGCGGATCGCATCGACGCCGACGAGCCACTGGAGGTAGTCGCGCACGGCGCCG
>CAYTWT010000009.1:0-64740 GCA_964442185.1 uncultured Acidobacteriota bacterium | reverse complement strand
TCGGCGAGGATTCAGGCTGGAGCGGGATCGGCCGCTTCCAGGAACTTTCCCCGCAGGTAGTCCGGAACGGTGACTGGCTTGAAGGTCTTCATGTCCACCACGACCGCGGTGTTCCGGGCGCGAAACACCGGCTTGCCGAGGACGCTGCCCTCGTATCGGAAGCGGACCGAAGAGCGGCCCACCTTTTCGACACTGACGCGCACATCGACACGTTCGCCGTAGTGGATGGGCGTCAAGTACTCCATCTCGACTTTCACGGTGGGGAAGCCGAGGCCCTCGCGGAAGACGTCGGGATAGGGCCGCCCCACGTGGCCCGCGAAGAAGTCCTCGAAGGCCACGTGCAGGAAGTTGACGAGGTTTGGGTAGTAGGCGATCCCGGCGGGGTCGAGATCGCAGAAGCGAACCAGGATCTGCGTCGTGAAAGCTATGCCTTGCTCCCCAGGTGCTCCATGACCGAAACGCACAACACCTCGCCCAGCGACTCGAAGTAGCCCTCGCCGTCTTCGGCGGAGGCGGCGATCGGGTTTCCGAAGTAGGCGTCCTCGCCGCCGGCCTCGACGAACGTCTTGGCGCCCTTCTTGAGGGCGGGCAGCAGACCGTCGAGCGGCGGCAGGCCGATCCGCTCGCGCTCGCGCACCATCGTCGGAGCGGCGGCCATCATCAGCGACGTCTCCCAGGCCCCGGCGTGATCGCCGAGCTGGAAGACCGGCCCCATCAGCTCGGCCCAGCGCTTGCGCGTCAGGTCTGCATAGCAGGCCGAGGCGCCCGCCTTGTTCGCTTCCTCGAGCGCCTTTTTCACGCACTCGAGATGCGTCGGCTCGAGGTGGATGTTGGCGAGACCCACGCAGCGGAAGCGCTTCGAGGCCGCGATGCAGACATCGCGCAGCAGAGCGGTCGCCGTCTCGGCTGAAATGCTCAGCGTGCCGGCGAAGGAGGCGCCGAAATCGGCGACGGTGAAGAACACCGGCGGCAGGATCAACGACGGGATGCCGCGGTCCTTCAGCTTTTCCGCGCCGCGCCGCGCCATCTCTATGGCGATCACGGTGTCCGCCGACACGGGCAGGTGCGGGCCGTGCGCTTCCACAGCACCCACCGGGAGCAGCCCCACGGGCCGTTCCTTGAGCGCCTCGTCGATCTCCGTCCACGTCAGCTCCGACATCACGATGTTCTCGGCCATGGCCAGCGAAGGGAAGTGCCCCTTCTCTCCTTTCGGTTAATCCTTCAGGGGTCCTTAGAGCGTCAGGCGGGCAGCGTCCTCATGCCGGGGAAGCTTCGGCTTCGAGCCGGCGCCGATCGATCTTCCCACGGTCGTTTTTTGGGAGCGACGGAACGAAGGCCACGGCCCGCGGGTACTTGAAGGGCGCCAGGCGCCGCTTCACGAAATCCTGCAACTCACGGGCGAGTGCGTCGTCGCCCTGCCGCTGCCGGAGCACCACGAAGGCCTTGGGTTTCACGAGTCCGTCGACGTCTTTATAGCCGATCACAGCGCATTCCGCTACCGCCTCGTGCTGCAACAGGCAATTCTCCAGTTCGAGGGGGGAGACGAAGATGCCGCCGACTTTGAGCATGTCGTCCGACCGGCCCTCGTACCAGAAAAAGCCCCGGGCGTCGCGCCGCATCAGGTCGCCCGTCACGACCCAGTCGCCGCGCAGCACCTGCTTGGACGTCTCGTGGGCCTGCCAGTACAGGATGGCGGCCGACTCGCCCTTGATCCACAGCGTCCCCGCCTGGCCCTCGTTTACATCGCTGCCTTCTGGGCCGACGATGCGCGCGTCGTAGCCGGGCACGAGCCGGCCGAGACTCCCCGGCACTACCTCGCCCGGGTAGTTCGAGATGTAGATGTGGAACATCTCGGCGGAACCGATCCCGTCCAGAATCTCGACACCGAAGGTCTCTTTCCAGCGCCGGTAGAGCTCTGGAGGCAGCGCCTCTCCGGCGGAGAGGACGAGGCGCAGAGACGACAGATCGCGCCCAGCCCCGGCCGGGTGGTTCAGCATCCCGCCGATCATCGTCGGCACGGACGTCAGGACCGTCGGCCTGTAGCGCTCGATCACGTCGAACAGCGTGGCCGGCTCGCTGCGCTCGCTGAACAGCGCCGTGGCGCCGCCCACCGCGAACGGAAACAGCAGGTTGGTCCCGGTCGCGTAGCCGAAGAACAGCTTCGGCACCGAGACCGTCAAGTCAGCTTCGCCGATCCCGAGCACCTGCCGGGCATAGCGCTCCGTGTTCCAGGGCAAGTCCTGCTGGAGATGGACCGCGGCCTTGGGCTTGCCGGTTGAACCGCTGGTGAAGAGCCAGATGGCCGGATCGTCGCGATGCGTGTCGGCATTCGTGAACGAGTCGGAGGCCTTCCGGGTCACCTCGTCGAAGCCGACGTGCCGGCCAGATTCGCCCACGACGATCAGGTGCTTCAAGTGACGAAACGAGTCGCGCAGCGGATCCAAGAGGTCCAGGGTCGACGCGTCCACGATCGCCACCTTGGCTCGCGTGTACTCGAAGTAGTGGGCGTAGTCGGCTGCGGGCAGCAGCGGGTTCAGCATCGCGATCACCGCCCCGGCCTTCGCCGCCCCGAACCAGGCGAACGCGAACTCGGGCCGATCGGGCAGGATCAGCAGCACCCGATCTTCGAGCGCTATCCCGAGCGAGCGCAGGGCATTCGCAACCTGGTTCGAGCGCGCCTGCACCTCGCGATACGTGTAGGCCTCTTCGCGGAAGTAGAGGCAGGTCTTGCCGCCGCGGCCTGCCTCGAGGTTGCGGTCGAGGAAGTACCAGGCCATGTTGAAGCGTTCGGGAAACTGAAGCTCGCTCACGACCCCGAAGCGCCCAGTCTGGCGTAGCCGCTCGCGTGATACAGAAGCGGTCGTCCGGGCCTCACGTGCAGCCGCAGCACCTCGCCGACGTAGATCGTGTGGTCGCCGCCGGGGAGCCGCGCGCTGATGCGACACTCGATGTGGGCCAGCGCCTCGGGCACGAGCGCCACACCGGTCTCGCCGACGATCAGATCGGCCGGCTGGAACTTCTCCCTGCCCGGCGCTCCGAAGCGCCGCGACCAGCCCTCCTGCGCCTCCGACAGCACGCTGATGCCGAAGACGCCCGAGGCCTCGAAGCCGTCGTGGGTGTCCGAGCGGTTGTCGATGCAGACCAGCACCAGGGGCGGATCCAGGCTGACCGACGAGAACGCGTTGACGGTGAGCCCCATCGGCTGGCCCAAGGCGTCGCGCGTGGTGACAATCGTGACCCCGGTCGCGAACTGGCCCAGCGCCTGCCGAAAGTCCCCTTCCCCGACAGGCACGTTCACTGCGACGGTCCGACGCCTCGGTAGAGCTGCAGCTGGCCGCCGGCGAGAGCCAGTCGCAGGCCCAGGCGCCCGAGCACGAAGCCCTGCATGAGCATGAAAGCGAGCGCCTGGGTGCCCCAGCCGGCCACCGTGAAGGCGCCGTCGAAAGCCACCCAGGCCGCGAGCGTCGCAGCCGCCAGAAGTGCGACCGAGAGATAGTGCCCGAAGACGGCGGGGAGGCGACCGAGGCAGAACCCGATCGCCGAGACGAACGCGAGGCTCGCGCTCTTGCGCTCTTCGAGCACGGTGATCGCCCGCGCGTAGCCCGCGAGCATGTGGATCAGGAGGATGCCGAAAAGCAGCGCGGCACTGCGCCCGTACCACCAGCTGAGCGCCGTCGTCTCCGAGACAGACTCAGCGGCCCTGGCGGCGACCCACGCCGACGCTGGCACGCTCAGCCGGAAGAGCAGCGCGTCGGCGAGGAGCGCCAGCAGCGAGAGGCGCAGCATCCGGCCGAAATAGAAGCCACAGCTGTGAGCAAAGCCGCGCACAGTGAAGCCGCCGCGAGGGCTGCGGAGTGCCGCCAGGATCCCGCCGCTGAAGAAGACCTGCAGCAGCAGGTAAGCGGCGCCCAGGGCGAGAATGGTACCGTCCAGCTCGGGCTTCGGGCGACTCGCGGCCGGCTCCTCAGCCGGCGGAGCGAAGAGCCGAGCCGGCAGCTCGCCCTTGAGCAGCAGGTCCGTGTTCCGGAACGCGAAGCCCAGGCCGAAGATGTCGGGCTTGAAGGCGGCTGCATAGCCCTGCTGCTGATCGGACCAGTGGCTCCACCAGGGGAAGTCGAAGCCGCGCGCCATCTGCGCTGCGGACTCGGTTTCGTAGAGTTCCCGCTCGAGTTCGGCGGCGAAGGGAACGGCGAGGATGCCCGCAGCGCCGAGATTGACGGCGAGCAACAGGGCCACGAGCGCGCGGCAACGCCAGGCGGCTTGCAGGCCGGCCACGAGCGCGGCTCTCATCCAAGAACCGTATGCAGTTCGAGCAGGTTCTGGAGCCAGAACAGGAAGCGGGCCGACCATTTGAAAGCAGCCTGCCGGCTGAGCCCCGTTTCAGCCCGCCACGCGTTGTTGCTCGGATCCACGTCGAGCGCGAGCTTGTGGTCCGGGTCGACGACCGCACGGCGGATCTTCGGGGCGCCGCCGTAAGCGAAGCGCTTCCAGCGCTCGCGGCCGTCCCAGCTCTCGCGGGCGATGCGGCCGTCGGCAAACTCGATGACGATCTCGACACTGATGCGTACTTCGCCCAGCCGCCGCACGGTCACGACGCTGTCGAGGGCTCCGTCGCTGGGCGCGCCCTTGGGAAGCGTCGTCGCCGACACAGGCGCGCGAGCGGGAGCCGGGCCCTCGGCGAAGCCCGTGACGCGGCGTCGCGGCTCCTCCTTGACCGAGATCGCGTAGTCGCACAGGCCGCTCGAGAAGAAGGTTTCGTCGAAGAACCAGCGCCAGTCCTGGCCCGTGACTTCGTTCACGGTGGCGATGAAATCCGCCGTGGTCGGATGCTCGAAGCGGTAGCGCCGCGCCCAGGTGCGCAGGATGCGGGTCATCGTCTCGTCGCCCACGAGCGCCTCGAGCGTCTTGTACACGAGCGCCGGCTTGCGGTAGGCGTTGAGGTAGTACACGTCCGAGGCGTCGAACTGCCACGAGGCTCGCGCCATCGGGTCGCGCCGGCCGAACTCCCGCAGCTCGCCGAGCCCCCCCTCGCCGCGACCGATGGAGACGCCGGGCGCCAGCACCGGGAAGCCGCGCGGGCGTCCGCGGGCGTCCTTGCCGCCGAAGTAGCGTCGGCCCCAGCCGGCGGGGCCGTAGAACAGTTCGAGGGCCTTGGCCTCGTGGTAGTCGTTCAGCCCTTCGTCGAGCCAGGCTTCCTCGAACTCGTTGGTGCCGACGAGCCCGTACCAGAATTGATGGCCGGCCTCGTGGACCGTCACCGATTCCGGGCTCTGCAATTCGAGCTTCGCCTGCACGTGGGTCCCGCCAGTGAAGAGCGTCGGGTACTCCATTCCGCCCGACGCGGAGAACCAGGCGGGATCGACCACGGTGACGTGAGCGTAAGGGTAGGGAGCGGCCCAGGCGCCGTAGCTGCGAAGCGCCACCCTGGTCGCCTCGAGATAGCGATCGGCCAGGTGCGCGTGCTCAGGCTGGAGCAGGAGGCGCATCGCTACCGGCGGGTAGCCGGGATCCTCGAAGCGTGCCTGCCGCTCGAGGAAGCGGCGGCTCGCCGTCCAGGCGAAATCGTGGACGTCGTCCTGCCGGAAACGCACGCTCTGCGTGCCGTCGGCGTTGCTCACGGGGCCGTCCGCGCTTCCCGTCGCTCCGACCACGAAGCCCTGCGGCAGCGTGAGCTTGACGTCGTAGTTGCCATAGTCCGAGAAGAACTCGGTCGTGGCATGGAACTGGTGCGCGTTCCAGTTCTCCTTGCGAAATACGCCGAGCTTCGGGAACCACTGCGCGATGAAGTAGTAGTCGTTGACCCAGCCTGAGCGCCCACCGCTGCCATGCGGGACCCGCGACGTCCAGTCGATCTTGAAACGAGCCGTGGCGCCCGGGGCGACGGCGGCAAAGGTCTTGACCCCGAGAACCGTGCGGTCGTCGCCGTTGCCATCGTCGGGCGCGACGTAGCGGACGCGCTCCGTGAGGTCCTGCTCGGTCTCACCCAGGAGCACGACCCGCTTCACGTGGATGAAGCCGTAGTCGCGATCCGCCTTGAAGCGCGCCGCCCGGCCCCCCTCGCCCCGTGCGGAGGTCGAGAGGTTGTTGCGGAAGGCGTTCCAGTAGAGATGGAAGGGGAACGTGTCCATCGGAATCTCGCCGAGGTTGCGCCATTCGAGCACGAGGCTACCGTCGATCGTCTGGGTCTTCGGGTCGAGGCGCGCCTCGATCGTGTAGTTGGCGTTGCGCGGCGAGGTAGTGGGCAGCGGCGGGAGCGGCTCCCGCGTGTCGATCTCGGGCAGTCGCGGCTTGCGAGCCGGTTCCTCCGTGCGGCCGCCGGCGGCGGAGAGCATCGCTCCTAGCAGGCCCGCGACCAAGACCGCCCCGGCGCCGCTGATTCGCTGCCGCATCGCTTCGGGCAGCGATTCTACCGCGTCTTCCCTCGCCCGGGGCTCGCCTCGAAGACCGCCTGCCGATCGAAGCTGGTTCCCGGCTCCCACACCGCGGGTGTCAAGCGCAGCCGATGGTTCGCTTTCGACTTGGGCCACAGCGTGCACGTCACCACGCGATGCTGCTGATCCTCCTGCTCGCAGTAGGGGCAGAACACGCAGGCACGGCCAGCCGCGTCGGCGCCGGCTTTCCATTTGCGCGGCAGGTCGGGGTCGGCCAGCAGGGCGCGGGCCATGCCGATCAGGTCGGCCCTGCCCTCGCGGAGGATGCCCTCGGCCTGCTCGAAGCTGTGGATCTTGCCGGCCGCCACGACGGGCACGGCAAAGCCTGCCGCTCGCACTGCGTCGCGGATGCCGGCCGCGAGGGGCACGTTGATGCCGAACGGATCCTTCCTCTCGCGCGGGATGCAACGGGCGCCGCTCCAGCCGGTGTAAGGGTAAGCGGCCTCGCCCATGGGCGGCTGCTTGGCATCGTCGAACTTGCCGCCGCGCGAGATCGAGAGAAAGTCGAGTCCAGCGCGCGCGAGTTCGACGCCGATCGCCTGCGCGTCTAAGGGCGTGTTGCCGTGAATGCGGCCATCCTCGCCCAGGATGTCCTCGCTGCCGAGATACCGGCAGCCCACGAGGCAATCACGGCCGATCTCCTCGCGCACCGCGGCGATCACCTCGAGGGGAAGGCGCATCCGGTTCTCGAAGCTGCCGCCGTAGGCATCGCTGCGCCTGTTCGTGATCGAGAGGAAGGACGCCATCGTGTACGCGTGCGCAAAATGCAACTCGACACCGTCGAAGCCTGCGTGCCGGGCGCGCCGCGCCGCCGCCGCGAAGTAGCCGGGGATCTGCCGAAGCTCGGAGAGTGCCAGGTCTTCGATCGTCTGCCGGTAACCGAAGCGGAAGTCGCGCCGGTCGCGCGGGTCGGGAAGGTACGCCTCGAGGTTGGCCTCGAAGTCTGCATCAGTGACGGCGAGCGTCGCCTCCGGCAAGCGTCCGCGCCTGACCATGCCGGCGATGTACTCCCGTGTCGGCTTGCGTGTCGCGATCTTGAGAAAGTCGATGAGCTGCGGAACGACGAGGGAGTCGGAGGCGGCCCGCATCTCCTCGCGCAGCGCCCGCAAGCCGGGCACGTAGCGGTCGTGGGAGAGCCGTAGCAGCGGTCCGCTCGCGACGTCGCGAATCCCGGTGGCCTCGATCACGATCATGCCGGCGCCGCCCAGGGCGTAGCGTAGGTAGATCTCGCGGACCGAGGGCGTCACGAAGCCATCTTCGGTCCCGCGCCACGTCACCATGGCCGGAAGCCAGATGCGGTTGGGAAGTGTGCGCCCGCCGCCGCCGAGGGGGAGCGGTTGGAACAGCAACGCTTCGGTCCGGTCGGCCTCGGTCACGGCGGCGTCAGTCGTCCGCGTCTTCGTCGTCGCCGCCCATCTCCGCTTCGACGCCCTGATCGACCAGCCGGCGGCGCAGGCCATCGAAGCCGGTGCGGTCGGGAGGCTTGCCGTCGCGGAAGACCTCCAGGACCTCTTCGAGCCGGTTGACCCGCCGCGCCAGCTGGCCGAGCGTCTCGACGCTGATGCGCGCGTCGCCAGCCACGGCCGCCTGGAAGGCCGGGGCCGTTCCATGGTCTCCGAGAACGTCGACGAGCCGGGCCGAGAGGCTGTCGGCCGCCTCGGCCAGCTCGCTCTGGAGCAGGCTGTCCTTGACGATGGCCATCGCGTCCTCGATGTCCTCGTCGTTCCAATCCTGGCGGAAGCGGTCCCAGGCGTCGGGTGAGAGGTGGAGACCGTCCTCTCCCTCTTCGGCCTCGGTCGTGATCTCGGCGCACAGATCCAGGATGCGCCCCATTTCACACGCTCCAGTCGATGTCGGCTGGCAGCTCCATGCGCAGCGCTGCGGGCTCGGGGAAGCGCAACCCGGCGGCCTTGACGGCTGGGCGGATGTCGGCTACGAAGTCCTTCATGCATTCGCCCGAATCGCGCTTCTTGATGCCCTGCTCGATCGCGTAGCGGTTGCCCGGCGTGCCCGGTCGCCCGAACGAGAGCAGCCCGATCCGGAGCCACTTCTCGAACAGAGCCTGCTTGACGTCGTCGAATGCGCCCGACTGACACTGCTCGACGACGATCTTTTCCCCCAGGCTCTGGTGGCCGGCCTCCTCCTTGACGATCTTCTGGATGACGCCGCGGTACGCGACGAACGAGCACTCTTCGTATTCCTTCAGCTGCCAGAAGCCGCCGCGGTCGTACAGGAACTGGGCCATCGCCAGCTCCATCCAGCTCTCGGCCATCGGAATCGGCTTACCGGCGAGGCGCTGGCGGACTACCGGCTCGACGCTTTCGCCGGTGAACTGCTCGTACATCTTCGCCACCGCCTCGTAGTGCTCGGCCTCCTCGCGGATGTGCCAGACCATGAAGCGCAGCCACTTGTCCGGGACGAAGCGCAGCCCGTGCCCGAACATGTGCGCGGCCGCCAGCTCGCGGTAGGCCTGGCTCTGCATCAGCTGCACGATCATCTGTCGGTACTCGGCCGACATCTCCTCTGCGTGAACGACTTCCGTGCTCATCTGCTCTCCTTCAACAGCTCGCGGGCGATCACGAGCTTCTGGATCTCGCTGGTGCCCTCGTAGATGCGCAGCGCCCGCACCTCGCGGTACAGCCGCTCCACGGTCGCGCCGCGCATCACGCCCTGGCCGCCGTGGATCTGCACCGCGCGATCCACCACGCGCTGGGCCATTTCGGTCGCCGCTAGTTTCGCCACGGCGCCCTCGCGGGCGATCGACTCGGCGCCGCCGTCCTTGAGCCAGGCGGCCTTGCGGACGAGCAGCCGCGCCGCTTCGATCTCGACGTGCATGTCGGCGAGACTCATCTTCGTGGCCTGGAAGTCGGCGATGGTCCGGCCGAACTGCCGCCGCGCCTGCGAGTGGCGCAGCGCTTCGTCGAACGCGCGACTCGCCAGACCACAGGCGGCGGCGCCGACCGTGGGGCGAAACAGCTCGAGCGTCGCGGCGGCGAGCGCGAAACCGCCACCCTCCTCACCCAGCAGCAGGGCCGGCGTGTCGCTGAAGCGCACTTCCCCGAGCGGATGTGGCGCCATCGGCTCCAGCATCTTCACCGACAGGCCCGGGGCCTCGGCGTCGACCAGAAACATCGAGAGGCCGGAATGCGCGGAGCCCTCGCCGGTGCGCGCCAGCACGCTGTAAACACCAGCGATGCCGGCATTCGAGATGTAGGTCTTGAGGCCCGTGAGCCGCCACAGGGCGCCGTCGCGATCCGCCCGCGTGCGCACGCCGCCCAGGTCCGAACCGGCCTCGGGCTCGGTCACCGCGAACGCGGCGAGCACGTGGCCACCGGCGATCGGCGGCAGCCAGGTGTTGCGCTGGATCTCCGTGCCGGCCCGGGCGATCGGATACGAACCGAGACCCTGCATCACGAAGCCCGTGTCGGCGAGCGACGAGAAGTACGCCAGGCTTTCGCGCACCACGACGAGCGAGCGCAGGTCCATGGCTCCGTGCGGGGGCAGCACCGCGAAGCGCAGGAACGACGCCTCCGCCATCGCCGTCACGACTCGGCGCGTGCGACCAGCGGGGTCCGACTCGTCCTGGGCCGAAGCGCGGAGCCATTTGTCGCCGAACTCGCGGACCCGTTCGGCGAGAGCGAGGTGCTTCTTTTCGAGGAAGGGATCGCCGCTCACTCGGGGGCTCCTTCGAAACGGGGCGGCCGCTTTTCCATGAAGGCCGCGAAGCCTTCGCGGAAATCGGGGCGCGTCATCAGCTCGGCCTGCACCGCGGCCTCGTGGTCGAGCGCGGCTCCGAGCTCGAGCGTGAGCTCGCGGCTGAGGGCGGCCTTGGTCGCGGCGATGGCTTCGCGCGGGGCACGCACCAGGCTGGCGACCAGTTCGCGGGTCGCCGCTTCGAGGCCGTCGCGGTGCACCACGCGGTGATACAGGCCAATGCGCTCCGCTTCGACGGCTTCGATGAAGTCGCCGGTCATTAGCAGCTCGGTGGCGCGACCCAGGCCCACCACCCGCGGCAGCAGGCAGGCAGCGCCCATATCCGCTCCGGCGAGTCCCACCTTGACGAACAGGAAGGCGATCCTGGCCGTGTCCACCGCGACGCGGAAGTCGGCGGCGAGTGCGATGGCGGCCCCCGCGCCCGCCACCGTGCCGTTCAGGGAGGCGACGATCGGCTGCGGCGCTTCGCGCATGGCGCGCACCAGCTCGCAGGTGAGCCGCGTGAACGCCAGCAACTGCGCGTGGTCGTAGTGGAGCAGCTCGCCGATGATCTCCTCGACGTCGCCGCCAGCGCAGAAAGCGCGCCCGGTTCCGGTGAGCACCACCGCCCGGACCTCGGGGCGGGCGTGCAGCGCGCGGAAGGCTCCCGTCAGCTCGCGGTACGTTTCGAAGGTGAGCGAGTTGAGCTTGCCCGGACGCTCGAGCGTCAGCGTCGCGACGCCATCCGCCTCCTCGTAACGAAAGCTCTTCGCCGTCACGCGCGCTCCTCCAGGCGCTGGTTCAGCGTACCCAGCAGGTCGCGCAGGCGGGCGAGCTCGGCTTCGGCCAACGGGGCGAACAGCGTGCCGACATCGCGCCGATGGCGCGGGATGGCGCGGCGCATCAGCTTCCGGCCCTTGACCGTCAAGCGGAGCCGCACCGCCCGGCGATCCCCGGGTACGGGATGGCGCTCGACGAGCTCGAGGCTCGAGAGCCGCTCGACGATCCCCGTGACGTTGCCCGCGGTCACGAGCAGCTCGCGGGTGAGCCCGCCCGGCGTCATGCCTTCCTCGCTGCGGTAGAGCTGGGCGAGCACGTCGAACTGCGGCAGCGTCAGCGCGTCGGGCACGCGGCGCCGCAGCTCGCGCAACAGCAGGCCGTGGGCCTTGAGCAGCCGGACCCAGACCGAGAGCGCCAGGCGCGCATCGGGGCTCTTCACAAGACCGCCGTGGCCTCGATCTCTACCTTCGCCCCCGCTTCGAGCAGCGACTTCACCTCCACGAGAGCCATCGCCGGGAAGTGGCGCCCCATGCGTTCCCGGTAGACCACCCCGACGTCCCTGGCCCGCGCCAGGTATTCGCCCTTGTCCACGACGTAGATCGTCAAGCGGCCGATCGATTCGGGTCTGCCGCCCGCCTCTCGCACCACCGCAAGGACATTGTCGAGCGCCTGGCCGAACTGGCGTGCGAAGTCGTCCGACACGAGCCGGCCCGCTGCATCCCAGCCGACCTGGCCGGCGACGAAGAGCAGCTCGCCAGAGCCCCGCATGCCGTGGCTGTAGCCGCGCGCCGGCGCGAGGGTCGCGGGATTCACGGGTCGCGCTGTCACACCACCGTCCCACCATCGACGCTGAACGCCTGGCCGTTGATGCCACCCGCAGCTCTGCCGCACAGGAACACGACCAGCGCCGCCACCTCTTCGGCCGTGTAGAGCCGTTTTTGCGGGCTCGCCTCCTCGAGGCGTCGGCGGATTTCGGCGGCCGGCAGGCCGGTCTTCTCCACGATGCGGGCGATCGAGACGTCGGTCATCGGCGTATCCACGTAGCCGGGGCAAACGGCATTGACCGTGACACCCTTCGCCGCGACTTCGAGCGCCGCGCACTTCGTGAGCCCGAGCAGGCCATGCTTGCTCGCGGCGTAGGCCGAGATGTAGGGGTAGCCGGTCTTGCCCGCGATCGAGGCCAGGTTCACGATGCGCCCCCAACCCGCCGCCAGCATTCCAGGCAGCGCGGCGCGCATCGCGTAGAAGGCTCCGCTGAGGTTGGTCTCGATGGCCGCCCGCCACAGCTCGTCGGAGGTCTTCACGAGCGGCGCCGAGGGCGCGACCCCCGCTGCATTCACCAGGATCTCGATACCGCCCAACGCAGCATTGGTGGCGCGAACCATGCTGGCGACATCCTCCGCCCTGGAAACATCGGCAGTGAGGCCCACCGCGTGGGCGCCCGCGGCGCGTAGCTCCGCGGTAACGGCGTCGACCTCGGCGCGCGTGCGCGACGCGACCGCGACCGAAACACCGGCGCGCGAGAGCTCCCGAGCCACCGCTCGGCCGATGCCGCGACCGCCTCCCGTCACCAGCGCCCGACACCCCGCGAGGCTCATATCATGTCGTTTAAGTGTAAAGGATCGGAGGAGAACTCCCAAGGCCCACAAGCGGCCCTGCTAGAAGAAGGGCGACCTGGGCTGCGTGTGGTCGTTGCCCTGGTCGGCCCGCGGCGACCCCCGCGCCGTATAATCCTGCGCTTGGAGGTTCGCCATGCTGGAGGCTGGAGCCGAGGCGCCGGATTTTGAGGTGCGCGACCACACGGGCAAGCTGATCCGGCTGTCTCAGTATCGGGGTAAGAGCGTCGTGCTGTGGTTCTACCCGAAGGCCGACACGCCGGGTTGAACGGGCGAGGGTTGCGGGTTCCGCGACCGAATTCGGCAGTACGAGGACAAGGGTGTCCAGGTGCTGGGTGTCAGCTTCGACACGGTCCCTGATCAGGCCGTCTTCGCGCAGAAGTTTGGCTTCAACTTCCCGCTACTCTCCGACGCGAACCGCGCCGTGGGGCTTGCGTACGGCGCCGCCGCCGACGTCACCGCCCAGCATGCGAAGCGCATCAGCTATCTGATCGGACCCGACGGCAAGGTGAAGAAGGTCTACCCCAAGGTCAACGCCACTACCCACCCCGAAGAGATACTCGCGGATTTGTAGTCCTTCGTCGTCCGCGCCCGCGGACAAGCCGTGCACGTCAAGGGATGTGAAGCTGTTTCAGTTCACTCACTTGACGCCATTTGGGAACTGGCAAGGGACTTGCTACCAAGGGATGGCTAGAGGCCGCCGAGGGGGCTTGGCCTCGGAGCAGAGGGAATCATGAACCGAACCTTTCATCGCGTGACGGGAGCGGCGGCCGCCATCTTCATTCTGGCTGCCCTCCCCTCCGCGGCCGACGAGAGAGACGTCAAGCAGCGCGTCCTCGATCGCCTCGCGAAGTCGAAGCTCCTGAGCGAAGGTGCTGTCGAGGTGAGCGCCGACCAGGGCGCCGTGATCCTCGAAGGGGCGGTCACGACGGTTGCCGCGCGCCGCGAGGCCGAGCGGGCCGCGCGCAAGGAGTCGAAGGTCGTCGAGAACCGCGTGCGCGTGATCCCGGAGGAGCGCACCGACGCGCAGATCACCAAGGACGTGCGCAGCGCCATCCTGCGCTACCCGAACTACGGCGTCTTCGACAGCGTCGAGCTGGGCGTAGACAAGGGCGTCGTGACGCTGGCGGGCTCCGTGTACCGCCCCAACCGGAAGAGCGATCTCGACGCGGCGGTGGCGCGGGTCGCCGGCGTGCGCGCGATCGAGAACCAGATTAGCGTGCAGTCGCTCTCGCCCTTCGACGACCAGTTGCGGCGCCAGATCTACGCGCAGATCTACGGCAGCATCGACTTTGCGCAGTACCGCAACCGCGTGAACCCACCGATCCGCATCATCGTCGACCGCGGCCGTGTGACGCTCACCGGGTTCGTCCAGAGCTCGGTCGAGCGTGTCCAGATCGAGAGCATCGCTCGCCAGACGCTGGCCTTCGACGTGGTCAGCAAGCTGCACGTCGATGGGGAGAAACCCGAGGACGCGAGGCCGGCGCTGATCGAGGGCCCCGCCATCGAGATCTGAGCCCACAGCCACAGCTGCATGAACGAGGCCCCGCGAAAGCGGGGCCTTTTTCACGCACCGCGGCCAGGGGGCGCTTGACGCGGCGCGCAACCGGAAGCATCGTATGGGCGCCCGAAAGGGGGGCCTCCTTGTCCAGTCCACTGTTTGCACGCAAACCGCTCAGCATGCTGCTCGAAGAAGCCAAGGGGGAGAACCGGCTGCGCCGCGTTCTCGGCCCGGTCCAGCTCACCAGCCTCGGCGTCGGCGCCATCATCGGCACCGGCATCTTCGTGCTGACCGGCGTCGCCGCCCACGACAAGGCCGGTCCCGCCTTGATGCTCTCGTTCGTAGTGTCGGGCATCGCGTGCATCTTTGCGGCGCTGTGCTACGCGGAGTTTGCCTCGATGACGCCGGTGGCCGGCTCGGCCTACACGTACGCCTACGCGACGCTCGGCGAGCTGGCCGCCTGGATCATCGGCTGGGACCTGATCCTCGAGTACGCGGTGGCGTCCGCCGCCGTCTCCCAGGGATGGTCCGGCTACTTTCAGGACTTCCTGACCGTCTTCGGGCTGCACTGGCCCAAGCTGCTCGGGAGCGCGCCGTTCGACTTCGATCCCGCCACGGGCTTCACGATGACGGGCACGCTCTTCAACCTGCCGGCCGTTCTGATCGCGCTGGCGGTGACTTACGTGCTGGTGATCGGAATCAAGGAAAGCGCACGCTTCAACACCGCGATGGTGGTCATCAAGCTCGTCGTGGTGTTCTTCGTGATCGGCGTGGGCGCTTTCTATGTCAACCCGGAGAACTGGCACCCCTTCGCGCCCTACGGCTATTCTGGCTTGAGCTTCTTCGGCCAGCCGGTGCTCGGACAGACCTCGCCGACCGGCGCGCCGGTGGGAGTTCTCGCCGGCGCGGCGATCATCTTCTTCGCTTACATCGGGTTCGACTCCATTTCCACGCATGCCGAGGAAGCGCGTCGGCCGAATCGCGACGTGCCGATCGCGATCATCGTTTCGCTGGTGTTGTGCACCGTTCTCTACATCGCAGTGGCCGCGGTGCTGACCGGCATGGTTCCCTACGACAAGATCGACTTGAAGGCGCCGGTCTCGAACGCTTTCGCCCAGGCGGGCCTGCCATGGGCCCAGTTCCTCGTCTCGCTGGGCGCAATCGCCGGGATCACCTCGGTCCTGCTCGTGATGATGCTGAGCCAGCCTCGCGTCTGGCTCGCGATGGCGCGGGACGGCCTCGTCCCCGCGAGCTTCTTCGGCGCGATTCACGACAAGTACCGCACGCCCTGGAAGGCAACCCTGTTGACCGGAGCCTTCGTCAGCGTGGGGGGAGCCCTGCTTCCGATTCGAGTGCTGGCGGAGCTGACGAACATCGGCACGCTGTTCGCCTTCGTTGTCGTCTGCATTGCCGTGCTGATCATGCGGGCCAAGCATCCCGAAGCCGAGCGACCCTTCCGCGCTCCACTCGTGCCCTTCGTGCCGATCGCGGGCATCCTGACTTGTCTGATGCTCATGTTCTCCCTGGGCGTCGAGAACTGGTACCGGCTCTTTGGCTGGCTCGCGCTCGGCTTCGCGATCTACTTCGGCTACGGACGTCACCACAGCGTGCTCGCAAAGCTGCGAAGCCCGGACGCCAAAAAATAGGCCAAAAGGCCACTTACTCAAGGAGACGCGCCGCTGCAAGACCTGCTTCCGCTGCTCTACATCCTGCTGCTCGCGACGTTCATCGGCCTCGAGATCATCAAGCGCGTCTCGCCGTTGCTGCACACGCCCCTCATGTCCCTCACGAACGCGATCTCGGCCATCGCCGTGGTCGGGTCCCTCGTGATCGCCGGGAAGCAGGAGACACCGCTCTCGACGATCCTCGGCACCGCGGCGGTGACGGCCTCGATGATCAACGTCGTGGGCGGGTATCTAATCACCTGGCGCATGGTCGGCATGTTCAAGAAGCGCGGCGGCGGAAAGAAGTGACGCACAACCTCATCGAGATCGTCTACCTCGCCGCCGCCGCCGCCTTCATCCTGGCCCTCAAGTGGCTTTCGTCGGTTGCGACCGCCCGCCGCGGCGTGCTCGTCGGCGCCCTGGGCATGGCGCTCGCCATCGGCGGGACGCTCGTCTCGCCGGAGATCGTCAGCTACCAATGGATCGCGGTCGCTTTCGTGCTGGGCACCGTGATCGGCGTGCCGATGGCCATGATGCCGATGACGGCCGTGCCGCAGCGGACGGCCCTCTCGCACGCCTTTGGCGCCCTGGCCGCGGCCCTGGTCGGGACGGCCGAGTACTATCTGCGCTCCCACGAGCTCACCCGTTTTACGATGGCGGCACTCGCCATCGAGGTGCTGCTCGGCTTCCTGACCTTCACCGCGAGCCTGATGGCGTTTGGCAAGCTGCAGGAGATTCTGCCGACGCGGCCGATCACCTACCGCGGGCAAAACATCGTCAATCTCGGGATCTTCGCCGTCGCCGGCGTCGTGGCCGTGTTGCTGATCCTGGATCCGACGAAAAGCGCCTTGTTCCCGGCCATGGCGGGACTCGCGCTCGTCTTCGGCGTGCTGTTCATCATCCCGATCGGCGGCGCGGACATGCCGACCGTGATCTCGCTACTCAATTCCTACGCGGGCCTGGCCGCCGCGGCGATGGGCTTCGTGCTGAACAACAAGCTGCTGATCATCGCGGGTTCGCTGGACGGCTCCTCGGGCCTGATCCTGTCGATCATCATGTGCAAGGCCATGAACCGCTCGTTCAGCAACGTGCTGTTTGGCGCCTTTGGCCAGGTTCAGGCCTCGGCCGCGACGGGCGAGCAGAAGACGGTGCGCAGCGCGTCCCCCGAAGAAGCGGCGGGAATCCTCGAGGCGGCGAACTCGGTGATGATCGTGCCCGGCTACGGCATGGCCGTGGCCCAGGCGCAGCACAAGGTCCGCGAGCTGGCCGACGTGCTCACGAAAAAGGGCGTCGAGGTGCGCTACGCGATCCATCCGGTGGCCGGGCGGATGCCCGGCCACATGAACGTGCTGCTCGCCGAGGCGGACGTGCCCTACGACAAGCTGCTCGAGATGGAAGACGCGAACCCGGAGATGGGCCAGGCCGACGTCGCGCTGGTGATCGGCGCCAACGACGTGGTGAATCCGGCCGCGCGCCACGACAAGGGGAGCCCCGTCTACGGCATGCCGATCCTCGACGTCGACAAGGCCCGCACGGTGATGGTCATCAAGCGCGGGATGAGCCCCGGCTTTGCGGGCATTGAGAACGAGCTGTTCTACCTCGACAAGACGCTGATGCTGTTCGGGGACGCGAAGGCCTTCGTCACGGGGTTGGTGAAGGAACTGTCGGCGGCTCACTGACCGCCTTGACGAGAGCGGGCCGATCGGCTTAACCTCCCCGGTCCTCGTGTTTAAGGGGAGATCACCCGGCTAGGAGACCGCATGGTTGAGAGCGTCCTGCCCATCGTTCTGGGCATCAGCGTCCTGTCGCTCATCGTCGCCGCCCTGCTGGCGAAGCACGTTCTGGCGCAGGACACGGGCAAGCCGGAGATGTGCCTCATCTCCGACGCGATCCGCGAGGGCGCCGAGGCCTTCCTCTCCCGCCAATACAAGACGATCGGCCTGCTTTCCATCGTAGCGGCTGCGGCCATCTTCGGCTTCTACTTCGTGAACCGCGACGTCAAGAACATCGCGGAGATGGGCCAGGGGACGGCCTGGAAGGTGACGATCTCCTTCTTGACCGGCGCATTGTGCTCGGCCATCGCGGGCTACATCGGGATGTTCGTCTCGATCCGGGCCAACATTCGGACGGCGGCGGCGGCCATGACCAGCCTCAACAAGGCGCTGCAGACCGCCCTGCGCGCCGGCGCCGTTTCGGGCCTCTCGGTCGTGTCGATGAGCCTGCTGGGTGTCGGCGGTCTGTTCTACTTCTTCGGGGGCATGCAGGACTACGAGCACGTCCCGCTCCAGATCGTCGGCTTCGGCTTCGGCGCTTCGTTCGTGGCCCTGTTTGCCCAGCTCGGCGGCGGAATCTACACGAAGGCCGCCGACGTGGGCGCCGATCTCGTCGGCAAGGTCGAGGCCGGCATCCCCGAGGACGATCCGCGCAACCCGGCCGTCATCGCGGACCTGGTGGGCGACAACGTGGGCGACTGCGCGGGCCGCGGCGCCGACCTGTTCGAGTCCACGGCGGCCGAGAACGTCGGCGCCATGATCCTCGGTATCGCGCTGTTCCCGGTCTTCGGCATGGGCGGCATTCTGTTCCCGCTGCTGGCCCGCGCCTTCGGCCTGCTCGCTACCATCGTGGGCGTGATGATCGTCAAGTGCCGCGAGGACGAGGACCCGATGAACGCGCTGAACCGGGGCTATCTGGTGACGACCGTTCTGGCCATGGGGGGCTTCGCGGTCGCGGTCTTCACCCTGCTCCGGCCGACCGAGGGGTCCCACGCCATCGTCCACCGGCCCTACTTGCTGGCCGCGGGCGTAATCGGCATCTTGACGGCCTACGCCTTCGTCTGGATCACGCAGTACTACACGGAGTACAAGTACCGCCCGGTGCGCGAGATCGCCGAGGCCAGCCGGACAGGCCCGGCCACGAACATCATCAGTGGCCTCGCCGTCGGTCTCGAGTGCACCGCCGCTCCCGTCGCCGTCATCTCCGTGGCCCTGATGGCGGCTTACAAATGCGGCCAGCTCGCCCTCGATGGAGTGGCCGGATCGGGTCTCTACGGCACGGCCATCGCGACCATGGGGATGCTCGCGCCCTGCGCGTACATCCTGGCCATGGATACCTTCGGACCGATCACGGACAACGCTGGCGGCATCATCGAGATGTCGAGTCAACCGGAGGCGATCCGCCGCAAGACCGACCGCCTCGATGCCGTGGGCAACACGACCAAGGCCCTGACCAAGGGCTACGCGATCGGCTCGGCCGCGCTCGCGGCGTTCCTGCTCTTCAGCGCCTACCTGGACGAGGTTCGGAAGATCACCGGCCAGCACATAGCCGTGGACCTGACCCGCGTTCCCGTCTTCGTCGGCGGCCTGCTCGGCGCGACCCTGGTCTTCGTCTTCAGCGCTCTTGCGATCAAAGCGGTCGGCAAGGCCGCCCAGGTCGTGATCGGCGAGGTACGCCGGCAGTTCAAGGAGAACCCGGGAATCATGGCCGGGACGTCCAAGCCCGACTATGCCCGCTGCGTCGACATCGTGACTGTCGCCGCCTTGCGCGAGATGGTGCTGCCGGGGCTGCTCGCCGTCCTCACCCCGGTGGCGGTGGGCTTTGGCTTCAAGTTCCTCTCGGACGGCGGTCAGCTGGGCGCCGAAGCGGTGGCGGCGCTGCTGATGGTCGGGACGATCACCGGCATTCTGATGGCGATGTTCATGAACAACGGCGGTGGCGCCTGGGACAACGCCAAGAAGTACATCGAGTCCGGTGAGTTCAAGGTGGACGGCGTCGTCGTCGGCAAGAAGTCCGAGCCGCACAAGGCGGCCGTGGTGGGCGATACGGTCGGCGATCCCTTCAAGGACACCGCCGGCCCGTCGCTTCACGTCTTGATCAAGCTGCTCTCGACGATCACGCTGGTGCTCGCACCGTTGTTCATTCGCTAGACGGGATGCGGGCGACTCCGCTTCGCGCCTGGACTTCGAGGCTCGAACTGGATTGTGCCAACCGGCACGCAGGAGGAGACTGCCCTGGAGTTCGTTGAGAAGCTCCTCTGGTTGCTGAAGCCGGAGGGCATTCAGTGGCTCATCCAGACCGGCGGCCTGCCGGCCATCTGCCTGGTGATCTTCGCGGAGACGGGCTTTTTCGCTCTGCTCCCGGGCGACTCGATGCTCGTGCTGTGCGGCATCTTCGCGGCCACTCCAGGGGCCGATGGCCGGCCGCTCCTGTCGCTGCCGCTCCTGCTCACGGTCGTTCCTGTCTTCGGTGTGCTGGGCGACCAGGTGGGCTATTGGCTCGGGACCTGGTTTGGGCGGGCGCTCTACACCTGGAGGGACGTGGCCTTCCTGGGCATTCCCATCTTCAAGCAGGCCTATCTTCAGAGGACCGAGCGCTTCTACGAGCGCTGGGGGACGTTCTTCATCGTGGCCGGGCGCTGGGTTCCGATCGTGCGGACGTTTGCTCCCATAGTGGCGGGCGTAACCCGGATGCGGTTCCGAACCTTCGTGGCCTGGAACGTGCTGGGCGCCTTCACCTGGGTGTGGAGCATGGTGATCGCCGGGTACGTCCTGCCGCCGCTGCTGCAGCGGTTCGTGCCTGGCTTCGACCTCGCCGCGAACATCGACAAGATTGCGCTGGTGGTGGTGCTCCTCTCCGTTCTCCCGATCGCGTGGACGGTCTTCAAGGAACGGAAGGCCGGCCGCTAGCGTGGCGGCTGGGGGCGAGCCCGAAGGGGGGCGCGGGTCCTTACCCCCCGAGTCCAGGTGCGGCTACTTGCCGGTGAAGCTTGCCGAGAAGGCCCCGGTCCCCCAGCTCATCGTGAAGCTGCCCTTGTCCTTCTCGCCCTTGAGATCGATCGTCAACAGCTCGACGCTCTCCGTCAGGGCGGCAGAAACGAGTGGGACGTTGGCGATCACGTTCTTGCGGTCGGCTTTGTCGCGGACGTTGAGCGTCCAGGCGCCCTTGTCGTCCTTCGTGGCAGTCAAGATGTAGCCGCCCTTGGGAACGGCAACGCCGCTAAAGTCGAGATCCGCTGCGGTGGTGAGCGTCGTCGCAGCGTCAGCGCCCATGCGCCACGGCTCGCCCACCGTCGCGAGGCTCAGCGCATCGCGGCCCTGCAGGCTGGGGCGGCCGTACTCGATCGAGACGGCCTTGCCTGCCAGCGTCGCCTTCGCCTCGCCACGCGGCACAGCATGCGCGAAGATGGGTAGAACGACCAGGACAAAGAGGGATGACGAAAGGAACACTCGACGCTTCATGCTTCGCTGACCTCCTGAGGAACAAGCCCCAGCCGATCTTAGGTTGAGGACGGGGTCGAGGCAAGCCGCCGCCCGGCCGTTGCGAAGCCGAGCAGGAGACCCGTGAGGCCCGCGATGCGGTGCAGGAGATGCAGGCCCGCGGCCGCGATGGCAAAGGCAACGCCGACCCGACGCGCGCAGAAGCCGAGGAAGGGCGCATCGAGCGTGATCGCGAGTGCGAGCGCGGCACCGCCGAACAGCGCCGCCAGGGGCACGAGGGCCCCGCCAACGAGGCCGACACAACCGAGGCCGACCAGCAGCGATGCCGCTCGATCCATCCAGGTGAAGTTGAGATCGCGGGGGAGGCCGCGCCCCTCGCGCAGCAGGCGGGCCCACGGCACCGCACGGTCGGCGAAATCGGCGCGCAGCCAGCTCGCCAGCGACCATTCCTTGAGATGCGTGACCTGCGCCTCGGGTAGTAGCCGGATAGGGTGGCCGCCTGCGCGAAGCCGGTAGCCCAGTTCCACGTCCTCGAGCGACGGCCGTCGATACGTCTCATCGAAGCCGCCCAGTTCGTGGAAAACCGAGGCCCGGATCGCCCCGCAGCCCGCCCAGAACGTCGCGGCCTCTCCGCTCGAGCGCTGGTGGACGAAGTGGTGGGCCAGGTTCTTGTAGAGACTGATCCAGGAACGGGCCTGTGGCGCTTCGTCGTAGGAGCCAAACGCAGCCGCGACAGCCGAATCCTCGAAGGCGCCGAGGAGTCGCGTGAGGGTATCGGCGTGAACGCGGACGTCCGCGTCGAGGAAAACGAGAATCGCGCCGTGGGCGGAGCTCGCGCCACGGTTGCGCGCGCCGGCGGGACCCGTGGTCGCCGCGTGGTTCACCAAGCGCGCGCCGTTCGTCCGGGCCACCGCTGCCGAGGCGTCGCTCGACCCATCGTCGCTCACGATCAGCTCCACGCCCAGTGGCAAGCTGGCGACGAGCGGCGGCAGGGTCCGCTCCAGGAACGCGGCCCCGTCCTTGACGGGAACGATCACCGAGACGGGCGTCACGAGGTCAAGGGAACGGACGGCGCGCGAGCAGGTATCCCGCGGCCAGGAGCACCACTGCCTTGGCGAGGTCGAGGCCGACGAACCCCGCATGCAACAGGCCAAAGTGGCGGCCGATTTCGGGAGGCAGCGGGCGGGGCAGGAAATCGATCGAGCGGCCCAGGGCCTCGATAGACGGTGCGAGCGCAAACGACTGCACGACGACGATCGCGAGCGCCAGCACCCCGATTGCTCGCAGCGGCGCTCCGCCACGCCACGCGGCGACGAGCAGGGCGAGGCTCAGTGCCAGCTGAGCCAAGGCCCAGCGCTGGAACATCCAGCGGTTGATCTCAGCGGCCAGGTGGCGCAGGACCAGGCGGCGATCGCCAGGAGCGACCGCTGTCAGCCTCGCGTCCAACTCGGGCCGCAGTCCGGGCCCCAGAACGCGATCGACGCCCCGGAAGCTCGCTGTGGCCGAAACCCAGGAAGCCAGAAGCAGACCCAGCCACAAGCCAGCGAGCCAGAGCGAAACGGCCCTGCCAGCCGGCACTCTCCGCCTATTCGTTGTCGAAGGGACTGGGTGGCCGCCCGGTCGGATCGGCCTCGGCACGCCGCCGAGCCTCCTCGAACTTCTTCTCGAGGATTTGCTTCGCATGCTTCGTCTGTTCGACCGAGCGCGCGAACTTCTCATCGAGCTGGCTCTTCTGCGAATGCACCCGGTTCACCAGATCGTCGAAGTCTTTGGCCGGGGCCTTCTTTTGCTCGACCCAGATGATCGCCCCGGTCTCGGGATCCAGCTTGAGCAGGGCCGAGCAGCACGGGCAGGTGACGTCGAGGGCCTCGGGCACGATGCTGCGATTCTAGCACCCGCAGGCCGCTCGCTTTGCAGACAACGTGAACCTGACATTCAGTTTCAGTTAAGATTTTGGTCTATGGCGCCTCAGTCTCGAGGATCTCGGCAAGCACACCGGCTGCGCTCAAACCTGCACCGTTTGCCTCCCGGATCTCAAAGCCTACCTCGCCTCCCGACGCTGACTTTTCTACGAAGAGTCGGTCTTTGCATTAGAATCTTCGCCTGGGATTAGGGGCGGAGGTGAGCGTTGAAGGGAAATGCCGACGTCATCGCGGTGTTGGGCGACGTGCTGTGCGCGGAGCTGACGGCGATCAACCAGTACTTCATCCACGCCCGCATGCGGGAGAACTGGCGCTACAAGCGCCTGGCCGAGTACACCCACAAGGAATCCATCGGCGAGATGAAGCACGCCCAGCTCGTGATCGATCGCATCCTCTACTTCGATGGCCAGCCGAACATGCAGAAATACATGAAGGTGCAGGTCGGCAAGGACGTGAAGCAGCAGCACGAGTTCGACCTGCAGCTCGAGTACGACGCCGTGAAGCGGCTGAACGCCGGCATCGCGCTCAGTGCTGAAAAAGGCGACAACGGCACGCGCTCGCTCCTCGAAGAGATCCTGAAGAGCGAGGAAGGGCACATCGACTGGCTCGAGGCTCAACTCCACCAGATCGAGGAGATCGGCATCGAGAACTACCTGGCTCAGCAGGTCGGCGACTGAGCCTTGGGGTGCTGAGGCGCCCCGTCTGCCCGTGACCCTTCGCCCTCAGGAGCGTGGCCCGCGCCGGGCGAGGTGGAAGTCGATTCACCTGTAGGACCATTCCCCTTCGATCCGCAGTTCCGAAGCCGGCGCCGGGTCTTTGCACTATCGACGGAGGGTTGTGGCTCCCGCCCTCTGGGGCGTCGTCGGATCTCGCGGGAGACAGCCGAAAGGCGCCTTGGACTGTGCCGTCCTGACCAGCTATAGTGCTCGTTTGAACGCGCGTTCAGGGAGGCGAGAGGGCGTCCTGATGGTCAAGGAACGGATTCGGCTGAAGGTCAACGGCGAAGAGCGGGAGTGCCTCGCGCCGGTGCACCATACGCTGCTCGAGGTGCTTCGCGAGGAGCTGGGCCTGATGGGCACGAAGCACGGCTGCGAGCTCGGGGAGTGTGGCACTTGCACGGTGCTCGTCGACGGCCAGCCGATCCTCTCGTGCCTGAGCCTGCCCGTGGAATGCGAGGGCCGCGAGATTCGCACGGTCGAAGCGATGGCCGAGGGCGCGCGTCTACATCCCCTGCAGCAGGCGTTCGCCGACCTGGGCGCAGCGCAGTGCGGCTATTGCACGCCGGGCTTTCTGCTCACGTCAGAGGCGCTGCTCCGGGAGAAGCCAGAAGCGAGTCGCGCCGAGATCGCCGAAGCGCTGGCGGGAAACCTCTGCCGCTGCACCGGGTACCTCAAGATCTTCGAGGCGGTCGAGCTGGCCGGGGCGCGGATGCGTGGCGAGGATCCGCCGCTCCCCGTCGCGCTGGAGACGCTGAGAGTCGAAACCGGCGGCGGCCGTGGCTGATCCCCGGATTCCCACGCCCGGCGAGGCGGGCGAGCCGCTGCGTGTCATCGGCCAATCGCTGCTGAAAGTCGACGCCGCGGCCAAGGTGACGGGCCAGACGGTCTTCGCCGACGACCTCGTGCTGCCACGCATGGCTTTCGCCAAACTGCTGCGATCCCCGCATCCTCACGCCAGGATCAAGCGCATCGACGTCTCGAAGGCCGCGGCGCAGCCCGGGGTGCTTGCGACGCTCGTGGGCGGCGAGCTGCCCATTCCATTCGGGATCCTGCCCGTCAGCCAGGACGAACACGCGCTTTGCATCGACAAGGTCCGCTTCGTCGGGGATCCAGTGGCGGCCATCGCGGCGGTCGACGAGGAGAGCGCAGAGGCCGCTTGCGCCATGATCGAGGTCGACTACGAGCCGCTGCCCGCGTTCATGTCGATCGACGACGCGCTCGCCGGTGGGGGGGCTGGGGGGGCCGCGCGGATCCACGACTACGGTCCACGCGGCAACGTCCACAAGGAGGTGTCGTTCGACTTCGGAAACGTCGAAGCCGGCTTCGCCGAGGCCGAGCACATTCGCGAGGACACCTTCTACTTCGAGGGCAACACGCACCTGCCGATGGAGCAGCACGCCTGTGTCGCGGCGGCGGGCGCGGACGGGAAGCTGACGCTGTGGTCCTCGACCCAGACGCCGCATTACGTCCATCGGGCCGCGGCGAAGGTGCTCGAGATGCCGCCCTCGCATCTGCGCGTGATCGCCTGCCCGAACGGCGGCGGCTTCGGCGGCAAGAGCGACCCGTTCGGCCACGAGATCGTCGCCTGCAAACTCTCGATGAAGACCGGCCGGCCGGTGAAGCTGACGCTCACGCGCGAGGAAGTCTTCTACTGCCATCGAGGACGCCATCCCGTGAAGATGTGGGTGAAGACCGGCCTCAAGAAGGACGGCACGATCACGGCGATGCACTTCAAGACGGCGCTCGACGGCGGCGCGTACGGCAGCTACGGGGTCGCGAGCCTCTACTACACCGGCGCGCTGCAGACGGTGACATACAGGATCCCACGCTATCGCTTCGAGGCCGTGCGCGTCTTCACGAACAAGCCGCCGTGTGGACCCAAGCGCGGGCACGGAACGCCGCAGCCGCGCTTCGCTCTCGAGTGCCACATCGACAAATTCTGCGAGGAGCTCGGCTTCGACCCGGCGCAGTGGCGGATCGACCACTGCCTCGAGCCGTACACGGTCACCGCCAATCACATGTACGTCCGCACGATCGGCCTCAAGGCCTGCCTCGAGCGCGTGATCGAGAGAAGCGGCTATCGGGAGAAGCACGGCAAGCTCGGGCCCGGCCGTGGCATCGCGATCGCGGCGTCGGCGTACCTGACGGGGGCGGGCTTGCCGATCTACTGGAATGCGATGCCTCAATCGGGCGTCCAGATCAAGCTGGATCGCGGTGGCGGCGTGACGGTGTTCTGCGGCTCGACGGACATCGGCCAGGGTTCCGATTCGATCCTCGCCTACATCGTGGCCGAGGAGCTGGGCATCCGCTTCGAAGACATTCGCGTCGTGACCGCGGATACCGACCTGACTCCCGTCGACCTCGGCTCGTATTCGTCGCGTGTCACGCTGATGACCGGCAACGCGGCGATCCAGGCGGCGCGCAAGCTGCGCAAGCTGATCTTCGAGGCCGCAGCGAGCAAGCTCGAGCTTTCCGTCGGCCGCCTGCGGGCGAGCGGACGCCGCATCTTCGACGCCGCCGACCCAGGCCGCTCGCTCTCCTTCGCGGAGGCCGTGGTGCTTGCCGAGTCTGCGAACGGCACGCTCGGCTCGGTGGGCTCGTACAAACCACCCAGGAGTGTCGCAAAGTGGAAGGGCTCGGGTGTGGGCCCGACGCCGACGTATTCCTACTCCGTTGCCGCCGTGGAGCTCTCAGCGGACAAGGAGACCGGCATCGTGCGCGTGGACAAGGTCTGGATTGCTCATGACATCGGCCGGTCCTTGAACCCGATGCTGGTGCTCGGCCAGGTCGAAGGCTCCGTGTACATGGCCCTGGGCGAGGCCTTGATGGAGGAGCAGGTCTTTCGCAAGGGCCTGCACAAGATCCCGTCGATGCTCGACTACAAGAGTCCGACGACACTGGAGATGCCGCCCGTCGACTCGATCCTGGTCGAGACCCTGGATCCGGAAGGTCCGTACGGCGCGAAGGAGTGCGGCCAGGGTCCGCTGCTGCCGGTGATCCCGGCGGTCGCGAATGCGATCCACGAGGCTCTCGGCATCCGCATCGACGAAGTACCGATCACGCCCGAGAAGATCGTCGCGGCGCTCGCGGGTCGCTATCGCGCCCCGCAAATGCCGCGCTTCGAGTACCCGGTGAGCATGGCGGTCGAGCCTCTCGATCCGGCAACGGCGCCTGTCCCCGAGGGCCATCGCGGAGCGAAGTCGGTCGCATCCGAATTCGCCGGAGAGGGGGTGCGTCCATGATGAGATTGCCGGAGTTCCGGTTCATCGCGCCGAACACGGCGCGCGAGGCGGCACGCATCCTGGCCGACCACGGGCCCGGGGCCATGGCCGTGGCCGGCGGCACCGATCTCTACCCGAACATGAAGCGGAAGCAGTTCACGCCGAAGCTTCTCGTCAGCGTTCGCAAGCTCGAGGGCGCGGGCGTCATCCACGCGAATGGCGGCTTGCAGATCGGCGCGCTGGCGACGCTCACGGCCGTTGCGGAGCACGCTGCGGTTCGAAGCCGGTGGCCGTCGATCGCGCGCTCCGCCGGCCTGGTTTCCTCGCCGCCGCTGCGCAACGCCGGCACCATCGGCGGCAACCTGTGCGTCGACACGCGCTGCAACTACTACAACCAGTCGGAGTTCTGGCGCGCCTCGATCGGCTATTGCCTGAAGAAGGACGGCGACATCTGCCTGGTCGCCCCGGGTTCTTCGATCTGTTGGGCGCTCTCGTCGTCCGACACCGCGCCGGTGATGATGACGCTCGGCGCCGAGGTGACGCTCGTCGGAGCAGGCGGCGAGCGCCGCATTCCGGTGAGCGCGCTCTACGGTCCGGACGGGATTCATTACCTCACCAAGCGCCCCGAGGAAATCCTGACGCAGATTCACGTGCCGGATCGGACCGGGTGGAAGACGACCTATCGCAAGCTGCGGCGCCGGGGCTCGATCGATTTCCCGATCGTCGGTGTTGCGGCCGCTGTCAAGTTCGGGGGCGGCAACGTGGTCGAGGCCTGCCGCATCGTCCTCGGCGCCGTGCACACCCACCCGGTCGAGGCCACGGAGGCGCAGGAGTTCCTGCAAGGCCGCGTGCTCGATGCCGAGGCGATCGAGATGGCCTCGGGCATCGCCTACAAGGGAGCGAAGCCTCTCGACAACGCGGACCTGGCCTACGCCTGGCGCAAGCGCATGGTCCGTATCGAGGTGGCCCGCGCCCTGCGCGAACTGGCCGGCCTGCCGACGGGCGATCTGCCTCACGTCACCGGCTAGCCTTCGCGAGGGCGGGGCACTGTCGACTCCGGCGCCAGGTTCGGGTTGAAGCAGGGGTCGTTTCCGACACAGGAGTCCGCCGGTACTGCGGACAACGCACTCGTCGGCCAGCGTCGAACCAGCCGAGCTGTAGGCACGACCATGCTGCGCAACCCGGCGCGTCGCAATCTCATTCCATAGTCCAAGATCCCCTGCGGCGACGCCTCGAGGCCGCCCAGCCGCTCGCAGACCTCGCGCCGCGTGGCAAACGCGCGCGGCGACGGCGCCAGCAGGTTGCGGTACCACTCCGCCTTGCCAAGCGGTGTCCACGCATCGGCCTGAGCACCGGCAAAAACGGGCGTGGCGATACCTTCGTTCGCCACGAAGCCGACGGAATCCACTCGGCCATCCTTGTTGACGGCCAGCCCTCCTGCGGCGCCGATCTCGGGATCGAGCGCCCAGGCAGCGAGGTCACAGGCCCAGCCCCCGTCGCCGGGATCGAACCCAGGATCCCAGATCATCAGCACTTCACCGCGCGCGTCTCGCGCGTCCGCGGCGACGTCGAGGCCGAGAAGGCCGCTGGCCGCGAAGCCCATGCTGTGGGCGCGCGCAACGCCCTTGGCGAGAACCAGCGTGACGCTCGGAAGTTGCTTCGGCCGCAACTCGATCCGCACCCTGCCGGTCGCGGCGACTTCGACTTTCGCCGCGAGGCCGCGCCTCTCAAGATGCGCCTGCACCGCCCGCCGCTGGGCCTCACGCGCATAGGGCTTGGCGTCCAGGCTCGAGGCGCACGAGGTCGGGAGCGACCGCCAATGGTAGAGGACCCGAGGCACGTGGGCGATCCGAGAGGTCTTCTCGGTGACGCGCAGTAGCAGATCCCAGTCCTGGGCGCCGTCCAGGCTCTCGTCGAAGCCGGAGGCAGCCTCGACCGTGGAGCGCCGCACCAGCGTCAGGTGCGCGAGGTAGTTCGCGGAGAGGAACAGTTCCGGGGACCAGTCTGGTTTGAAGAAGGGAGCATAGAGGTCGCCCCAGCAGGTCACGTTGTCCGTGTCGGAGTAGACGAGGTCGAGACCCGGCTCCCGATCGAGCCGGGCCACCATGGCGAGGAGCGCTTCGGGCTCGAGCAGGTCGTCCTGATCCAGCAGAGCGACGAACTCGCCGCGTGCCATTCGGAGGGCTTCGTTCGAGTTGCCGGCGATGCCACGGTTCCGGCCGACCGAAACGACACGGAGGCGACGATCGGTGCGGGCCCACTCCTGCAGGACACGGCTCCCAGCGGATCCGTCCGGGCCGCCGTCGGCCGCACACAGCTCCCATTCCGGATACGACTGCTCGATCAGCGACCCGATCGCCTCACGCAGAAATCTCTCCGGCGCGTCGAAGACGGGCATCAGCACGCTGATCAGGGGTCTGCTCCGAAGCGAGGCCATGGCTGGGAAGCCGCTCGCGAGCTGCTGCCGCGCCCGGAGCCAGCCTTGATAGGCCGCTTCCTTGTCGAGGGCCGGGTGCAGGCGGGCAATGCGCCGGGCGTGCCCTTCCCCGACCGCCCCCGAAAGCGCGCGGTAGCTGCGCGCGACGAAGTGCTGGCGTTGCTCGGGCCGAAGGAGCGGGCTCACGCGCTGTCATTCTAGTAGCGGTCGTTGCCAGCCACATGGTCGTTGCGCCGCCGCTCGCCGCCCGCGTAGACTGAACGCGGATGTACGGGAACACCCTGGTTCGGCTTCTGGAGCAGCACGCGCGCGAGCGGCCGCGTGCCGAGGCCCTGAGGGCCCCGAGCCAACCGCCTCTCACCTACGGCGAGCTGGCAGGTCACGTCGAGAGGGTGTCCGGCCTGCTCGCTGGGCGGGGCTTTGGTCGAGAAGACCGGATTGCGCTGGCGCTTCCGGACGAGGCAGCGACCGTCACAGCTCTTCTGTCGGTCACCGCTGTGGCCATCGCGGCCCCCCTTCCCATCGGGCTGCCGCTCCACGAAGCCCGCCGGGTCCTGAGCGGCCTGGGCGCCCGTGCCATCGCCGTGCCCCAGCGCCGCGCCGTGCCGGCGGCTGCGGCGGCGCGCGAGCTGGGGATTGAAGTGCTCGAGTTCGAATCGCGCCCGAGCGGGCCTGCGGGTCTCTTCGACCTGAATGGGCGAGGTGATCGAGGTAGGCTCGCCGCGGTGTCGGCGGCGTCGCCGGCCGACGCCGCCTTCGTGTTGCGCACGTCGGGCACGGCCGGTGAGCCGCGGCGCGTGCGGATCACGCATGCTCAGTTCTGCGGAGCCGGCAGGGACGCCTGCCGGGTGTGGGGGCTGACGGCTGGCGACAGGGGTTTCACGGTCTCGCCGCTCTTCCATCTGGCCGCTCTCTACCACACTCTCGCGTTCCCACTGGTTTCGGGAAGCAGCGTCTTCGTGTCGCCGGGTTTCGACGCCGAGCGTTTCCGCGGCTGGTTTCAGGAGGCGATGCCCACGCATTTCGGCGCCTCACCGGCCGTCTACCAGGCGATCCTGGATCGTGCCGGCGGCCCCGAGGAGCTGCGTCATCGGGCGCCGCTGCGTTTCGTGCGCTCCGCAGCCGCCGCTCTGCCGAGCTCGTCAAGGGAACGCGTCGAGGCTCTCTTCGGCGTGCCCGTCCTGGAGGCTTACGCCCTCACGGAGGCCGGGCTCGTCAGCGCCGTGACTGAAAAGCAGGCGCGCCGCAAGCCCGGTAGCGTAGGCCGATCCGTCGGACCGTCGCTAGCGATCGTCGACGCCTCCGGCCGGCCGCTGCCGACGGGCTCGGTCGGCGAGATCCTGGTCGAGGGACCGGGCGTGATGGCGGGCTACGACGGGGACCCAGAAGCCACGAGCGCAGCCTTTTTCGGCCACTGGCTGCGGACGGGGGACCTTGGGTGGCTGGATGCAGACGGCGACCTGAGGATCACTGGCCGGCTCAAGGAACAGATCAATCGCGGCGGCGAGAAGATCTCGCCGCGCGAGGTGGATGAAGCGCTCCTCGCGCATCCCGCCGTGGCCGAAGCCGCTGCCTTCGGAGTCGCCCATCCTCGCCTGGGCGAGGATCTCGCAGCCGTCGTGGTGCTGCAGCCGGACGCGGCCGTCGCGCCAGCCAGCCTGCGGGCCTTTGTGGCAGCACGCCTCGCGCCGTTCAAGGTGCCGTCGAGGATCGTCTTCCGGGACGCCATTCCGCGCAACGCCGCGGGCAAGGTGCCGCGCAACGGACTCGCGGCGATGCTGGGCCCGGGCGGCCACGGCCGACCTGCTGTGCAGCCGGGTCCCCGGTCCGCGGCGGCTCCGATCGCGTCGCTGTTGGAACGCTCGATCGCCGAGGAACTCGCGCGGGTCCTCGACGTGCCCGGCATCTCGGTCGCCGACGACTTCTTCGACCTTGGAGGAGACTCGGTCGGGGCGGCAGAGCTGATGGCGAGGCTCCACGAACGACTCGGCGTGAGCCTCCCGGTCAGCGTGCTCTTCGACGCACCCAGCGCTGGGGCGCTCGCCGAACATGTCCGCAGCACTGAGGTTGCCGCGTGGGGCCCCCTCGTGCCCCTGCGCGCGCGGGGCTCCGGCCTGCCCTTCTTCTTCGTCCACGGGATCGGCGGCGGCGTGATGTTTCTTTCCAAGCTCGCGGGCCGACTCGAAGGCCGGCCATTCTTCGGCCTGCAGGCCCCTGGCTTCGACGGTCGCGAGCCGCCCCTCGGTGAAGTGCCGTGTCTCGCCGCTCACTACGTCCGTGCGGTGCAGCGAAGCCAGCCCCTGGGACCTTACTTGCTGGGGGGATTCTGCATGGGGGTGGCCGTGGCCCTCGAGATGGCCTACCAGCTCGAACAGCAGCAGCAGGCGGTCAGCCTGCTGATCCTGCTCGATCCACCGCCGCTACCGCTGGGCGCCCGCTGCCGGCTGCAAGATCGTCTCGGAGTCGCCCTCAGCGCGCTCGCGAATCGGCTGCGCGGCCACGGGCCGGGGCCGCCCATTTCGCCAGCGGAAGCGCCCCTGGTGCAGGCGAATCGGCGCGCGCTGCGCCGCTACCGGCCCCGTCCGGTCGAGGCGCCTCTGGCGCTGTTCTTTGCCGAGCAAGGCCCGCCGGAGCCGGCCCAGGAGGCCGAGCACGCCCTGCGCCGGCTTACGGGAGGGGACGTCCGCGTCGAACGCATCAGCGCGGGCCACGCGGAGCTGTTTCAGGAGCCGGCGGTCGACGCCGTGGCCGCCCGGATCCGAGCTCTCCTGGCCGGCGTGGATCCGGCGTGAGCGACCTCGCCCTTCCCAATGCAGGTGAGGTACACGTCTGGGATGTGGTCCTGGGCGATGCGATCGGATATGCCATGGCCCCTCTTTCGGCGGACGAGCTGGAGCGCGCCGCGAGCTTTCGGGCCGACGAACCGCGCCGACGCTTCGTGGTCGCGCGTGGCGCGTTGCGCGCACTTCTCGCTCGCTATCTCGACGCTCCGGCTCAGTCCATCTCGTTTGCGCGCGGGCCGCACGGGAAGCTCGCCCTGGCCGAGACGGGCGGCGCCGAGCTTCGCTTCAACGTCTCTCACTCGGGTGACCGGGCCCTGCTCGCATTCACCTGCCGCGACGAGCCGGGAGTGGACATCGAGCGGCTTTCGGCAACCCGCGACAACACGGCGATCGCCGGCCGCTTCTTCGCGAGGCCGGAGGCAGAAGCGCTTCGCGCCTTTCCTCAAGCAGCTCGCCCCGTGGCCTTCTTCCGCTGCTGGGTTCGCAAGGAAGCCTGCCTGAAGGCGCTGGGCGAGGGGATCGGGCACGGGCTCGACAGGATCGACGTCGGCGTCGAAGAGCGGCCGCCCGGCTTTCGACGGATCGGGGGCCTTGCCCTGGCGGATCTGGCCGTGGCCCCAGGCTACGTGGCAGCGGTCGCGGTGACTCGCGACTGCGAGCACGTCGTCCGCCGCCCATGGCTACCCTGGTCCGGGGCTCCATAGACTGGCGAGACAGGGACTCCCTACCTCGATGAACCAGCGCGCGAGCTTCCTCGAAAGGACGCCGGTCCTCTACCTGAACCTCTACGCGGAACTGGGTGGAGCCGAGAACGCGCTCCTGCATCTGCTTTCCGATCTCGACCCCTTGCGGTTTCGACCGCTGGTGGTCCTCGCGAGCGACGGAGCGCTCGCGACCAGGCTTCGGGAGGCGGGTGTCGAGGCCCTCGTGATCCCGTTTTCGGCTCGCTCGCTCTGGCATCTTGCGATTCCCTGGGTGCTGTTTCGGCACGCGCGGGCCGCTCTGCGGCTGCGCACGCTGGTGCAGGAGAGAGGGGTCCGTCTCCTCCACGTGTCCGACGTCCTCGGGCTGTTGCTCGCCGTTCCGGCTGCTCGGCAGGGAGCCAGGCTCGTCTACCAGGTGAACTACCTCGGCGCCGCGCCCAGGCGCCTTCTCTGGCGGATGGCGGCGGGCCGGTGGGTGGCCCGGATCCTCGCCTTCTCGGAGGCGCAGCGCGCCGAGATCACGGGGTTTGCGCCGGAGCTCGCCGCCCGCACGGACGTCGTCCCCGTCGGAATCGATCCCGCCGCTCCCAGCGAGAGCCCGCGCGCGGTGCGCATGCGGCTGGGCATCCCAGATGCCGCGCCGCTCGTTGCGATGTTCGCCCGCTTCGACGCGATGAAGGGGCACGAGACGTTCCTGCTGGCAGCGCGCGCGATCCGGGCGAAGCGCCCAGAAGTCGCCTTCGCGATCGTGGGGGGGGCGCTCAACGCCGACCTGCTGCCGCACGTGAGGCGGGTCAGGGGCAGGGTCATGAGGATGCGCCAGGAGCTTGGTCTCGACGCTGCCGTGCGCATCACCGGCTTCGTTCCGGACGTCGCCGCGGTCATGGCCGCTTGCAGCGTGGTGGTCTGCCCCTCGGTCCGGGAGCCGTTCGGGCTCGTGGTCGTCGAGGCCATGGCCGCGGGCGTCGCGGTCGTCGTGTCTGATTCCGGGGGGCCTGCCGAGATCGTGGAAGACGAGCGCAGTGGCCTGCACTTCCGCACCGGCGACCCCGTGTCGCTGGCGCAGGCCGTCTTGCGGCTGCTTGGCGAACGGGGGCTGCGCGAGCAGTTGGCCGCGGCCGGCCGGACCCGCGTCGCGGTACGATACGCGCGCGCCCACTACGCACGCACCATGGAGTCCCTGTATGCATCTTTGGCGTGATCGCGCCCGCCTTCTCGACATCGTGCGCGAGGTGGCGGTGAGCGATTTCCGCCTCAAGTACAACGATTCGGTGCTCGGCTATGCCTGGGGCCTCTTGAGCCCGCTGGTGATGCTGGGCATCTATCTGGCTGTCTTCCGCAAGATCCTGGGTATCGGGGGTCGGGGCTTCGAGATCTACGTTCTCGTGGGGGTGGTTTTCTGGACGTTCTTCCAGGACTGCACCTTCTCGGGTCTCGATGCGCTCACGCGCAAGATGGGGATCCTGAGGGCGGTGCCGCTGCCGGTCGTCGTAGTGGTGGCCTCGGGCATGCTCTCGACCTTCATCACGCTCGCCATCAACAGTGTGCTGCTCGTGTTCGTACTCGCCGTCAGGGGTGTGCTGTCGCCGCTGGCGCCGTTCGCGATTCTGCCGATCGTCTGCCTCGGCCTGCTGGCGGCCGGGATCGGTTTCTTCGTGGCGCTCGCCTACGTCGACTTCCGCGACACCGGCCTGCTCTGGCACACCGCCCTGCAGGCGTTGTTCTGGTTGACGCCGGTCGTCTATCCGGTTCAGTCAGAGGCCCTGGCTGAAGTGCTGTACTTGAACCCGATCGCGCGCTGTCTCTACCTGATCCGCTGGTTCCTGACCTCCAGCTTCTTCCCGGCCACGCGCTTCATCGTGCTCACGGCCGCGTTCTGCGTGGCTGTGTTCGCCCTGGGCCTCTACGCCTTTGTGCGACGTCAGCGCATGATCCCGGAATCGCTGTGATCGAGGTCACGGGGCTCTCGAAGATCTTCCGTGTCCCGCACCAGAGGCGACGCAGCTTCGGCCGCTGGCTGGTGCAGGGCCGTTTCACTTACGAGACACTCCACGCCCTCAGCGACGTCTCGCTGCGCGTCGCGGACGGCGAGTTCGTCGGGGTGCTCGGCAAGAACGGCTCGGGCAAGTCCACGCTGATTCGGATCGTGGCGGGCATCTACCCGCCCAGCGCCGGGTCGGTGGTCGTCAGTGGACGGGTGGCGCCGATCCTGGAGCTGGGGGTTGGCTTTCACGGGGCACTGAGCGTTCTGGACAACGTGCTGTTGTACGGGGTCGTGCTCGGCATCCCGCGCCGGAGGCTCGTGACGGAGGCTGACGAGATCGTCGCGGCTGCCGGCCTCGAGCGCTTCACGGACGTTCGGCTCGAGAACCTCTCCACGGGCATGAAGATGCGCCTCGCGTTCACCGTGGCCCTGCGCGCTGAGGCGCCCATCCTGCTGATCGACGAGGCGCTGGCAGTCGGCGACGAAACCTTTCGTGAGCGCTGCCTTGCGGAGCTGCGGCGAAGGCGTGAGCGCGGCGACACGGCCCTGTTCGTCAGCCACGAGCCCGTGCTGCTCGAAGCGCTCTGTGATCGCCTCATCGTCATGGACCAGGGCAAGGTCGTCGGGGCAGGCCGGCCCGCGGAGATGATCGGCCTCTACCGCGGCCTGCGTCCAGCCCCCGTCGCCACGCCTTCCATGCCGATCCCGAGCCGATCGTGACAAGCCGGGTCCCACTTGAAAGGCGCGCCGGGAGCCACGTAGTATCCGCACCCAAGGTTCTCGGACGGGTGTTGGAGAGGTGGTTGGGTCGGCCAGCCTCTCACCCTGCGCCTCCGTCACCGTCGCTCGACGGGATCCCCGTCGCCGAGCCCCCGCGAACGCCGCGTCGTGCTCGACCTGATGCGGCGCTGACGAGCGCGATCTTGTTCGGGCCGGGGAGGGCCACCGCTTCTTGACCCGTCGTCGAGCCTGGTGCTAGTGTCCCTCGAGGGACTCTTGGAGGCCCGAGGCGTCGATGAGCAATAACTCGCTGACCATCACCGACAACCGCACCGGTAAGAGCTACGAGCTGCCGATCGAGCACGGGACGATCAAGGCCCTCGACCTGCGCAAGATCAAGGCCGGCGACGACGACTTCGGTCTCATGACGTACGACCCCGCCTTCACCAACACCGCTTCGTGCAAGAGCCGGATCACCTTCATCGACGGCGACAAGGGGATCCTGAACTACCGCGGGTATCCGATCGAGGAACTCGCCCAGTCCAGCAATTACCTGGAGACGGCGTACCTGCTGCTGAACGGGGAGCTGCCGTCGAAGGCGCAGTACCAGGCGTGGGCCGACGACATCACGCACCACACGATCATCCACGAAAACATCAAGGAACTGATGGGCGCGTTCCGCTACGACGCGCACCCGATGGGCATGCTGATGTCGATGGTTGCGGGGCTTTCGACCTTCTATCCCGAGGCCAAGCAGATCCAGGACCCGGCCAACCGGCGCAAGCAGATCGTGCGGATGATCGCCAAGATGCCGACGCTCGCCGCCTTTGCGCATCGCCACACCGTCGGCATGCCGCTCGCCTATCCTGACAACGACTTCGGCTACTGCGGGAATTTCCTGCAGATGATGTTCAAGATGACAGAGGTGAAGTTCAAGGTGAACCCGACCCTGGAGCGGGCCCTCGAGATCCTGTTCATCCTGCATGCCGACCACGAACAGAACTGCTCGACCTCGGCGATGCGGGGTGTCGGCTCGTCGGAGTCGGACCCGTACTCGTCCACGGCCGCGGCGATCGCCGCCCTGTATGGGCCGCTCCACGGGGGCGCCAACGAACAGGTGCTCCGGATGCTGAAGGAGATCGGCTCGAAGGACAACGTGCCGAGGTTCATCAAGGAAGTGAAGGAGAGCGGCGGCGAGGTGCGTCTGATGGGGTTCGGCCACCGCGTCTACAAGAACTACGACCCGCGCGCGAAATACATCAAGCACTGCGCCGACCAGGTCTTCGAGGTGACCGGCCGCAATCCACTCCTCGACATCGCCCTGGAGCTCGAACGCATCGCACTCCAGGACGAGTACTTCGCGAAGCGCAAGCTCTATCCGAACGTCGATTTCTACTCGGGTCTCATCTACCAGGCGATGGGCTTCCCGGTCGACATGTTCCCGGTGCTGTTCGCGATCCCGCGCACAGTCGGCTGGCTGGCGCAGTGGGAAGAGATGCTCCTCGACAACGAGCAGAAGATCGCCCGGCCGCGCCAGGTGTACCTGGGCCCGCCAAGGCGCGCCTACGTCCCGCTAGACCAGCGCGGCTAGCCCGGCAATGGCAAGCGGCCTCTATCTGGGACGCGGTGTGGATCCTTCCGGCAAGCCCGGGGAGCGCCTGGAGCTCGAGTCGCGGGACCTGCTGACTCACGCTTTCATCGTGGGCATGACGGGCTCCGGCAAGACAGGCCTCGCGGTGGACCTCATCGAGGAGCTCCTGCGCAAGGGTATCCCCGTGCTGGCCGTCGATCCCAAGGGCGACCTCGGCAACCTGCTGCTGCTCTTCGAGAAGCTGGACGCCGAGTCCTTCGCGCCCTGGATCGACGCCGAGGCTGAGAAACGCGAAGGCAGGACGGCCGCCGACGTTGCCGGGAACTGGAAGAAGGGCCTTCAGGGTTGGGGTCTCGGCGGCGCCGACATCGAAGCACTCAAGGCCGCTCGCGATGCCGTGATCTACACGCCCGGCTCGACGTCGGGCGTCCCGCTCAACGTGCTCCAGTCGCTCGAGGCCCCGGGCGCCTCCTTCGAGGAGGCGGCCGAGGAGCTGCGCGACGAGATCGTCGGGATCGTGACTGGATTGCTGGGGCTGATCGGCATCGAGGCCGATCCGCTGCACTCGCGCGAGTTCATCCTGCTCTCGACCCTGATCGAAACCACCTGGCGCTCGGGCAAGGGTCTAGCACTCGAGTCGCTGATCAGCGGGATCGCGGATCCGCCCTTCGAGCGACTCGGCGCCCTGCCGCTCGAGAGCGTCTACCCGCACAAGGAGCGCCAGGGCCTGATGCTGGCACTCAACAACCTGCTCGCGTCGCCGTCCTTCGAGGTCTGGCGCCGCGGCGAGCCGCTCGACATCGAGCGGATGCTGCGAACCCCGGACGGCAAGCCGCGTCTCTCGGTCCTGTATACGGCCCATCTCTCCGACGCCGAGCGGCTCTTCGTCACGGCGCTCGTGCTGGACAAGGTGAAGACCTGGATGCGCCGGCAGGGCGGCACGAGCGAGCTGCGAGCGGTCGTCTACATGGACGAGATCTTCGGCTATTTTCCGCCGCACCCGGCCAACCCGCCGACCAAGCGACCGCTGCTCACGCTTCTGAAACAGGGGAGAGCCCAGGGCGTCGGCGTCGTGCTGGCCACGCAGAACCCGGTGGATCTCGACTACAAGGGCCTCGCCAACATGGGCACCTGGCTCGTGGGCACGCTGCAGACCGCCCAGGATCGTACGCGGCTGCGCGAAGGCCTGCAGGGTTCGGGCCTCGAGCCTGCTGCCATCGACAGGCTGCTGGACGGGACGAGGAAGCGCGTGTTCCTGCTCCACGACGTGCACCGGTCGGCGCCGTGCCTGCTCGAATCGCGCTGGGCGATGTCGTATCTGCGGGGGCCCCTGACACGCGAGGAAATCGCCCGGCTGATGAAGGGCAAGGCCGCGCCGGAAGCGGCCGTTCCGGCGAGCGCCGCGGCGGCGAGCACCGCTCCGGTTCTCCCAGCGCCCCTCCGCCACAGCTATTTCGCGAAGTACGGCGGCGATCGCGCCACGCCACATCTGCTCGTGAAGCACGCGGTTCGCTACAAGGACACGGGCGAAGTCGTCGCGACGCGCGCCTGGCCGCTGGCCGAAGGCTCTCCGGCCGAGGTACTGGACGCCGAGCCGCTCACGATCGAAGAGGCCAAGATCACCACGAAGGCCCCGGCCGGGCTTCAATACGCCGAGCTGCCCGACTGGTTCGCGACAGCTGGGTCGAAAGGCGTGGAAAAGACGCTGAGGGAGCGCCTGCCCGGCAAGCTTGCCGTGACCCTCTTCTTCGATCCGATCTCGAAACAGGCGTCGAGGCCGGGCGAGCGCCCCGACGCCTTCGCCGAGCGCCTTTCCGCCGAGGGTGGCGGCGTCACCGCGCAGCGGCTCAGCGAACGGCTCGACAAGAAGCGCCGAGACCTCGCGACCGAAGAACAGAACCTGACGGGCCGCAAGAGCGAGAAGTGGCTCGCGATCGGTTCCGCGATCCTCTCCAATATCGGCCTCTTCACGGGGCGCAAGCGCACCGTCTCCGGAGCCTCCACGGTGCTCACGAAGAACCGCATGGAGAACAACGCGGAGGCGCGCGTCGACGGGCTGAAGACCGAGATCGCGGATCTCGAAGCGCAACTCCAGGCCGTCTCGTCTTTCGATCCCGTGCGTTTCGAGGCGAAGGAACTGCTGCCCGCCCGAGCGGATGTCACGATCCTGCGCTACGACGTGCTCTGGGTTCACTAGGCAAACAGCGCATCGACGAGTTGGGGACGCGTTTTTCACGCGAAGCGTCCGCGTTTGAGCGGCGGGGAGGGCCCGCAGCGCTCGACCTGCTCGCGTGTCCGGCGTCGTACCTGGGAACGGTGTCGTCGTCTGGCGGAACAGCGCACGGCCACGACGCGGCGAGGACAACGCGAGCGTCTATCCGAGGTTGAAGCAGACCATCCGGAGGTTCGTCATTTCCTCGATCGCAAACTTGACGCCTTCGCGGCCGATCCCGCTCAGCTTGTTGCCGCCGTAGGGCATGTGGTCGACGCGGAAGATCGAGGTGTCGTTCACCATCATGCCGCCCACGTCGACCTTCAGTACGGCCGCAAACGCCTTGCGGATGTCCTGGGTGTAGATCCCCGCCTGCAAGCCATAGGGCGAGTCGTTGAGCAGCCGCAGCGCCTCGTCGAAGTCGCGGTACGTCACGATCGAAACGAGCGGCGCGAAGGCTTCCTCGCACATCACCTTCATCTCGGGGCGCGTGTCCACCAGGACGGTCGGCCACAACATCCGGCCCTCGCGGCGTCCGCCGATCAGCGCGCGTGCGCCCTCAGCGACGGCGTCCTTGATCCACTGCTCGGCACGCTCGGCCGCCAGCTCGGTGATCATCGGCCCCACGTCGCAGTCCTTGTCGAGCGGGTTGCCCACCTTGAGCGCCGCCGTTGCCTTCACGAAGCGCGCAATGAACTGTTCTGCGACCTGCTCGTGCACGTAGATGCGCTGCAGGCTGATGCAGATCTGGCCGGAGTTCGCGAACGACGAGGTGACGCAGCGCGGCACGGCCTTGTCGAGCTCGGCGTCCGGCTCGATGATCGTGCCGGAGTTGTTGCCCAGCTCCAGCGTCACGCGCTTCAAGCCGGCGACGGCCATGATGTGCGCGCCGACCGGCGGGCTGCCGGTGAACGACAACTTGGCCGGGATCGGGTCGCGGACCAGCGCCTCGCCGACGATGCGGCCTTCGCCGTGGACGATGTTGAGCACGCCCTTCGGCAGCCCGGCCGCCTCGAGCACCTCGCCGAGCTTGACCGCCGTGAGCGCCGTTTCGTGGGCGGGTTTCAGGACCATCGTGTTGCCCGCCGCAAGCGCCGGCGCCACTTTGTGGGCGACCAGGTTCAACGGAAAGTTGAAGGGCGTGATCGCGCCCACCACACCCATCGGGGTGCGCAGGTAGAAGCCAATGCGCTTCTCGCCGAAAGCAGAGGCGTCCATCGGAATCGTCTCGCCGTGGATCTGCTTCGCCTCCTCGGCGGCGAACGAGAACGTCTCGACCGAGCGTTGCACTTCGGCTACGGCATACTTCCAGGCCTTGCCCGCTTCGCGGGCGATGGTCTCGGCGATCTCGTCCTGGCGTGCGTGCAGGCCTTCGGCCGTCTTGCTAAGGATCTGGGAGCGCTTCCAGGCCGGCGTCTCGCCCCACGTCGCGAATGCCGCCTTGGCGGCCTTGGTGGCTCGCGCCACGTCCTCGAGGGTCGCGACCGGAACGCTGCCGATGACTTCGCCGGTGTACTTGTCGATGACGTCGAGGTTCTGCGCGGCTCCCGTCCACTCGCCGTCGATCAACATTCTAGGCACTTCGGCCATGCGTCCTCCTCGGGCCTTCCACTATAGCGGACGGGCCTCGATCGCGGAAGCCACCAGCAGCAGGTTCTCGCCGAAGAGCAGCGCGCTCGAAAACAGCTCGCGGCGACTCTGAAGGTTGCGCGCGCGCCGTCCCGCGTTCTTCTCCTTGCGGAAGGCGACCTTCGTGTAGAGCCACATCCACGGCGCCCACGGCGCGTACAGGTAGCTCACGGGCTTCACGTGGCTGGCGCCGACCGCGCCGATTCGAAAGCCCGAGGTGTGGAGGTGGACTTCGTACCCGTCGTGCGCGAGCGCCTCGGCCAAGGCACCCTCGCCTCGATTCCCTCGGGTGGCCGACCTGTTCTAGACTGCCTGGCCCGAAGTCTCGCGGTGGGACCGGCCAACCAGGAGGAGACATGAGCCAGGCAAACGGGAACGTGAAGGCCGCTCTCGACTATTTGAGTGCGAACTACGGGCGTTTCAAGGCCACTCTTACCGAGCTCTCGCGCATTCCCGGCGTGTCTGCGGACGGCTATCCTCCCGAGGAGTTGCAGCGCTCGGCCGAGGCCACCGCAGAGGCGCTCCGGCAGGCGGGCGTCGAGAACGTCCAGGTGCTCTCGATCCCGGGCGTGCACCCCTACGTCTACGGCGACTGGCTGCACAGGCCGGGCGCCCCGACAATCCTGCTCTACGGCCACCACGACGTGCAGCCGCCCGGGCGGCCCGAGAAATGGATCACGCCACCCTTCGAGCCCACTGAACGCGGCGGCCGGCTCTACGGCCGCGGCACCGCCGATGACAAGGCCGGCGTGATGGCCCATGTCGCCGCGGTCGCGTCCTATCTCAAGTCCTCGGGCACCTTGCCCTGCAACGTGAAGTTCGTCATCGAGGGCGAGGAGGAGATCGGCTCCGGGAACCTCGACGCCTTCCTGCAGAAGTACCGGGGCATGCTGGCGGCCGACTTCATCGTGCTGTCGGACACGGCCAACTTCGACACTGGCATTCCAGCGCTGACCTACCAGCTTCGTGGCATCTGCCAGGTGGATCTCGAGGTCCAGTGCCTGGAGCATCCGATCCACAGTGGGATGTGGGGCGGCCCTGTCCCCGACCCGGTCCAGATCCTGTGCAAGATGATCGCGGGTCTCACGAAGGACGACGGTTCACTCGACATCCCGGGCCTCTACAAGATGGTCGCGAAGCCGTCGAGGAAGCAGCTGGGCCGGATCCGCGCGCTGCCTTTTGGAGAGGCGAAGTTCAAGAAGGAAGCCTCGATGATGAAAGGCATGACGCTCGCGGGCGAGCAGGGCTACTCGGTCTACGAGAAGCTCTGGACGCGGCCGTCGCTCACGATCATCGCCCTCGAAGCGCGGCCGTTCCAGGGCTCGTCGAACCAGATCATCGACGCGGCGCGCGCTCGGCTGTCGCTACGCACGGTGCCGAACATCGACGGCAACAAGGCGTCGGCCCTGCTCAAGAAGAGGCTGACCAGCAAGGTGCCGAATGGCGCCAAGGTGACCGTGACGACGAGTCGCAAAGCCGTGACACCGTGGTGGACGACCGATCCCGAGGGTCCGGCCTTCGAAGCGGCCCGCCGCGCACTCAAGGCGGGCTTTGGCAAGGAGACAGCGATGATCGGCGCGGGGGGGTCGATCGGCTTCGTGGGGCCCTTCGCCACGCTGCTCGGCGGGGCGCCGTGCCTGCTGATGGGCGTCGAAGACCCGAAGTGCAACGCGCATTCGGAGAACGAGAGCCTCCACCTCGGCGATTGGATGAAGTGCATGAAGTCGGCCGTGTACCTCTACGACGAGCTGTCGCGCGTCGAGACCAGACGGCGGAAGGGCTGAGGCTACCGGAGGCCGCGCACAAACTCCCGGGCCACCTCGGCAGCCGCCCGGTGCTCTCCATCGACCGCGTAATTGAGTCGCCGCATCGTCGCCGCGTCGATGCGCCCCGCGAGTGACGCCAAGGCCGCGTCCAGGCCGGCGTGGCGCGCGACGCTCCGGGCGTTCATGACGCAGAGCGCGTCGTAGGGAGGAAAGTAGGCCCGGTCGTCTTCGAGCACGACGAAGCCACGGGCCGCGATCTGGCCGTCCGTGCCGCTACCCACGACCAGATCCACCTGGCGCTTCTCGAGTGCCGTGTAGAGCAGGCCCAGGTCCATCTCGACAGGGCGTACCCCGAGCGTGAAGCCATAGGCCCGCTGGAGCCCAGGCAAGCCATCCGCGCGCTCCAGGAACTCGCCGAAGAGAGCCACCCGCAGGAAAGCCGCCCGGCTGGCAAGATCGGAGATGCGACGCAGGCCCGCCGCGGCGTCCTCTGGGCGAACCACGAGGGCGAACGTGTTGTTGAAGCCAAGGGGCGCGCCGACGAGCAGGCCGAGGCCCAGGTAGCGGTCGCGGACGATTCTGAGCGCTGTGCTCGGGTCCGCGGTCGCCGGTTCCTTGAGCACATCCGTGAGAGCCGTGCCCGAATACTCGACATAGGCGTCGATCGCGCCGGCACGGACCGCCTCGTGACACAGCGTCGTGCCACCCAGGTTCAAGCGTCGGTCGACCGGGAAGCCACGCTCCTCGAGGCGTGCGGCCAGGATCTCGCCGAGCAGCACCTGTTCCGTGAAGTTCTTCGAGCCGATGACGACGGTTCCTGGGGCGCTGCGCCCCAACTGCTGGAGCAGCGCCAGGGTCAACAACATGGCGGCAGCGAGGACGAGCATGGCGCGCCCTGGGCGCCGTGAGCGTTCCACCGCGCCGAGCACGGCATCCGCGAACAGGGCCAAGAGCGCCGTCGGAATCGCCCCCGCCAGAACCAGGCGCGTGTCGACGGTCGCGATGCCGCGGAAGACGTACGTGCCCAGCCCGCCGCCGCCGATCGCGGCTGCGATCGTCGCCGTGCCCACGGAAACGACCACCGCGAGGCGCAGCCCCGCCAATATCACGGGCAACGCCAGGGGGACCTCGAGCAGCGCCAGCCGCTGCCATGGGGTCATGCCGAGGCCCGTGACGGCCTCCACCAGCACAGGATCCACTTGCCGGATGCCGGTGTAAGTGTTCCGCACGATCGGCAACAAGGCGTAAAGCACGAGCGCCACCACAGCACTGCGTGGCCCGATCCCCCCGACTACGGGCAAGGGGATGAGGAAACCAAAGAGCGCGAGGCTGGGAATGGTCTGAAGCAGGCTCGTGGCGCCGAGAGCGAAGCGGGCCAGACGCTCGTGTCGGGTGAGGGCGACGCCCAGGGGCAGGCCGATCAGTGCGGCGATTCCGGTCGCGGTCAGCACGAGCGCGACGTGCTGACCCAGCAGCGCGAGTAGTTCCGCCTGCCGCGCCGCCAGGAAGGCTGCGAGGCCCATCATCCGTTCCCCAGGGCTGCCGCGACCAGCTCCGCCACGAAGCCCGGGCTCGGCGCGCTGCGAATTTCATCAGGCGTCCCGAGTTGGGCCACCCGCCCCCGGTCCATGACAACGACCTGGTCGCCGAGCCTCAGCGCTTCCGGCAGGTCGTGGGTGACGAGAACGACGCTCGTTCCCAGGCGCCGCTGTAGGGCTCGAAACTCGTCCTGCAGCCGGCGGCGCGTCAGCGGGTCGAGGGCGCCGAAGGGCTCGTCCATCAACAACAGCGGAGGCTCGCACGCCAGGGCTCGAGCCAGGCCGACTCGCTGGCGCTCTCCACCGGAAAGCTGACGCGGCAGCAGCGCCCCGTGGCGATCGGGGCTGAGGCCGACCAGCGTGAGCAGCTCCCGAGCCCGCGCGTGGCGCCGTGCGGATGGCCAGCCGAGCAGGCGCAGGACCAGGCCGGCGTTGTCGAGCGCGCTCATGTGCGGAAGCAGCCCGGCCTCCTGGACCACCCAGCCGACGCGGCGGCGCAGTGCCACCGGCTCCCAGTCTCGGGCTTCGCGGCCGAGCACTTGCACGCCGCCGGAGTCGGGCTCGACCAGACGGTTGATGGTCTTGAGGGCTGTCGTCTTGCCCGCACCGCTCAAGCCGAGCAGAGCCACGACCTGTCCCGCCCCGACCTCGAGGTCGAAGCCGTCGAGGATCACGCAGTCGCCGTAGCGCTTGTGAAGCGCACGCAGCGAGACGATGCTCACGGCGCCGAGGCGCCCCAGGCCAGCTCGAGTTCCTTGCCGATGATGCCGCCGAAGTTCGCGACCAGCCGGCGGCTCTTACCGCCCTCGAAGAGCCCGAAGATCCGCTCGCTCCAGAGATCCTCGCCCTCGGTGACCTGGACGCGCACCAGATGCTCTCCGGGCTTGACGTCGAGCGCCTCGCGGAACACCTGCTTGCGGAGCTTGTAGAACAGGATCTTCTTCCGAATCGGCGCGCCCAGGTTCCGCTCGAGGGCCACGCTGTCGTCGACGAAGACCTTGAGCGTGCCGCTCTTCAGCCCGTGTTCCAGCTCGAACTGGAGGCGCGCGGGCGCAGGCAGAAGAGTGATCCTGGGCTGCTGCCACAACGAGCTGAACACCGATTCCTCGGTCGAGGGCGGCGCCGTCGGCGGGGCTGCGGTCGGCGAAGGTTGCGGTTTCGCGGGTCGGCTCAGGCCGAGCCGGTTCGCCGGCGCGGGCGCGCCCAGGTCGCTCCTTCCGGCGAGATAGGCGATCACCACGAGCGCCAGCCCCCCGAGACTGATCGCCCAGAGTCTCCTTTTCGAGTCCGAGCGTAGCGTCGCTGCGGCCCCCTGAAGCGTGGGGCGCAGCGCCGTCCGAAGGTCGGCCGTTTCGGCCTCCAGCTCCGACTTTTCCGAAACCAGCGTGCCCTCGGTCCGCGCCGGCTCGGTCCAGGCGGCGCGGTGTCGGGCGGGACGCCCCTCGAGAATGTCGTTCAGGTCCTCGGCGAGGCTGCGGCAGTCGGGATAGCGGTCGGCTGGCTTCTTGGCGAGCGAGCGCCGCAGGGCGTAGTCCACGTCCGGCGGCAGGTCGGGAGCGAGCTGCGAGGGTGGCGGGGGATCCTGGCTCGCGACGCGTGCGAGGATGGCAGCGACGCCCGGTGCGTCAAAGGCACGCCGGCCGGTGAGCAGCAGATAAAGAATCGCGCCGAGCGAGAACAGATCGCTGCGACCATCGACGCATTTGGCGGCTGCCTGCTCCGGCGACATGTAGGACGGGGTCCCGAAGAACTCGCCCGCAGCCGTGAGCTGGGAGGCCGGCACCTTGGCGATTCCGAAGTCCATCAGCTTCGGCTCGCCCGAAGGCAGCACCATCACGTTGGCCGGCTTCACGTCGCGGTGCACGATGCCCTTCTCGTGAGCGTACTGCAGCGCCTCGGCCACGCGCGCGCCGATCCGGAGCGCCTCGCGCCACTGAAGCGGCGTCCCGCCGGCCGTCAACTCGCCGAGCGTCTTGCCTTCGAGGAACTCGAGGGCTATGTAGACGCTTCCGCTCGCGACATCCCGGCCGACGTCGTGGACGACCACGATGCCGGAATGCGAGAGACCTGCGGCCACGCGGGCCTCGGTCACGAAGCGCTGCTCGAACAGCTCGCGGTCTTCGTCCGTGATCGCCCAGGCGAGCTGCACGGTCTTGAGCGCGACCGTCCGATGCAGTTCCGGGTCGGTGGCGCGGTAGACGACACCCATCATCCCGCGCCCGATCTCCTCGTGGATCTCGTAGCGGCCCAGCCTCTTCGGGATCTCGGGGCTCATGGTTCAGGCGCAGCCCAGAAGGGATGCAGGACCGGCGCAGAATCGAATTATAGCAGTTGACCCGGGCTGCTCTCGCAGCATAGCCTGTCCGGATTGATGACGGCCGGTGCTAGAGCCTTGTTCCTGACCGCGGTGCTGCTCTGCGGCTGCCGGCTGCCGGCCGAGCCTGTGGCCGCGGCGCCGGCCGGCGGAACGCGGACGCTGCGGATCTTGCTCGCCACGGACCCCGCGGAAGTGGTGCGGGAGGGGATTGGGGGTGGTGGCCACGCGGCCTCGCAACTCGTCGTGCCGCAGGTCTTCGGTTTCGACCCGGGCATCGAGCCGTCCGTCCATGACCCGGCAGCCGCCCGCCGCCTGCTCGCCGAGGCCGGCCACCCGGGCCTCGCGATCCCGCTGCTCGCGCTGAAGACGCGCCTGCATAGCCTCGAAGACGCGCTCGTCCGTCAGTGGTCGCGCGCCGGGATCAGGACTTCGCTCGAGATCCTCGATCCCGAGGCGCTTCAGGAGGCCCTCGAGACCGGCCGTTTCGCCGCGGCCATCCAGGGCTACGCCTGCGGCAGCGCCGACACGAGCGAGCTGCTCACTTTCGGGTTGCACACGCCGGATCCCAAGGCCGGCTATGGCGCCGGCAACTACGGTGCTTTCAGCAACCCCGAGATCGACGCGATCACCGACGAGAACCTCAAGGTCTCCGACCCGCGCCGGCGCCTCGAGATGCTCCAGCGCGCCCTGCGTCTCGCCAGCCAGGAACTGCCCGCGCTGCCGCTTTTCGTCGCCGACGACCTCTATGTCGTGTCGAGCCACCTGCGCTGGAACCCGCCGGTGCATGGGCTGGTGGACGTTCTCGACATGTCATTCGTACCCGAGCTCGCCGGGGCAGGCCGCTGACGCGGCCCTTGCAGCGGGCGCTGGCCGCGCTCGGCTGGGCCGCCGAAGGCAGCGCCCGCTTCGCCGGCAGCCTCGGGATCCTGGCGTGGCGTGCGGCGCGGGCGACACTCACGGGCCGGGTCGCGTTGCGCGACGTCCTCGATCAGGCCCTGGAGATGGGGGTCGGAAGCCTGCCCCTCGTCATGGTCACGGCCGTTCTCTCGGGCATCGTCACGTCGCAGCAGGGCGGCTACCAGTTCACGAGTTCCATCCCCCTCTACGTCCTCGGCAGCGTCGTGGCGACGAGCGTCATTCTCGAGCTCGGACCCGTGATGACGGCCTTCGTGATCATCGGCCGGGTGGGCGCCAGGATCACGGCGGAGATCGGGACCATGCAAGTCTCGGAGCAGATCGACGCGCTGCTCTCGCTCGGCCGCGATCCGGTGAGCGTCCTCGCCGCCCCCCGGCTGATCGCCGGCACCCTCACCATGCCGTTGCTCGTGGGCATCGCCAACACGGTCGGTCTGTTCGCCGGCGTCGTCTCGGCGCGGATGGCCGTGGGCCTGGGCAGCGAGTCCTTCCTCTACGGCGCCCGGCTCTTCTGGCACAACTGGGACCTGTTCTATTCGCTCATGAAGGCGACCGTCTTCGGTTTCGTGATCCCGCTCGTCTCGACGCAGATGGGCTTCCTGACGCGGGGCGGCGCCGAAGGTGTCGGCCGCGCCACGACCACCTCGGTCGTCGTCATGATCATCACGGTGCTGGTGCTGGACGCGCTCTTCCCGCCGCTCTTCCTCAACTGATGATCGAGTTCATCGACGTCCACAAGGCCTTCGACGTGCCCGTCTTGGCGGGCGTCGATCTCAGCGTCGAGAGCGGCGAGACGCTCGCGATCGTCGGTCCCTCGGGGACGGGCAAGAGCGTGCTGCTCAAGACGACGATTGGCCTGATCGTTCCCGACCAGGGCGACGTGCGGATCGACGGAGAGTCCGTGTATGGTTCCGGCCGCAACCGGCTGCAAGAGATCCGCAGGAAGGTCGGCTACGTCTTCCAGTACGCGGCGCTCTTCGATTCGATGAGCGTGCTCGAGAACGTGTCGATGGGGCTGCGCGAGGGCGATGCCCGCGAGTTGGGGCCTCAGCAGGTCCTGGCGCGGGTGAGCCGGGCCCTCGAGGAGGTGAACCTCGATCCCGCGCAGATCCTGAACAAGCTGCCGGCCGAACTCTCGGGCGGGATGAGGAAGCGCGTCGGCCTGGCGCGGGCGATCGTCGGCGAGCCGCAGATCCTGCTCTACGATGAGCCCGTGACGGGGCTCGATCCGGTGAACACGGCGACGGTCGACCACCTGATCACCGAAATCGCGGAGCATCGCGGCGTGACGTCGATCGTGGTGACCCACGACATCGAGGGCGCGCTCATCATCTCCGACCGGGTCGCCCTGCTCGACCACGGGCGGTTGCGTTTCGTCGGCAAGCCGGAGGAGTTTCGTGCCAGCCAGGATCCGCTGGTGCGCGCTTTCGCGGATCGGCAGGCCGCCGCCGCCGCCGCTCTCGCGATCATGGAGGAGCCGTGAGCCAAGTGCTTCCGCCGTCGCGCGGAATGAGCCGCGAGATTCGAGTCGGCATCTTCGTGATCGTCGGCATCGGCGCGGTGCTGACCGCGCTCTTCACGCTGACCGACGCGGCCTTGTTCCGTGGCCGCTACATCGTCACCACCGTGGTCCCGAACGCCGGCGGCATTCGCAAAGGCGACCCGGTCCAGATGCGCGGCGTCAACATCGGGCGGATCCAGGGATTCCGGATCGCGAACGAGGGCGTCGCGATCCGCCTCGAGATCGAGGGCGAGTACCCGATCCCGGCCGATTCCCGCGTCGAGCTCAAGTCGACCGGGCTGCTGGGCGGGATGGTGGCGGACGTGGTCCCGGGCGCCGCCCCCGGCTTCGTGCGCGGCGGCGCCAGCTTGCCCGGCGGCATGGGTGGGGGGGCCTTCGAGGAGGCGAGCAAGCTCGCCGGCGAGTCGCACAAGGTGCTGACGCGCATGCAGACGCTGCTCTCGGACAAGACGATCTCGAACGTGGAGTCGAGCAGCAGCGAAATGAACGCACTGCTGAAGGATCTCGGCTCGCTGGCCAAGGACCAGAAGACGGAGCTGTCCGCCCTCGTCTCCAGCCTGCGCAAGACGGCGGGTAGCGTCGAGAAGGCAACGGCGGGCCCGGAGCTCGAGCGCGCGACGAAGCGCCTCGATAGCATCACCCAGAAACTCGACACGCTGGCGGACTCCTTCGAGCGGTCGGCGAAATCCACCGAGGCGATCCTCGCTCGCCTCGAGAAGGGTGAAGGTACTCTGGGCCGGCTCTCGAAGGACGAGATGCTATACGTGAGTGCCAACGAGGCTGTCGTGAACCTGAACCAGACGATCCTGGAGATGAAGCGGCTCACCGAGGACATCCGCAAAGAGCCCAAGCGCTATCTGAAGCTCAGCGTCTTCTAGTAGTGTCCCCCGCTCATGGAGTCGCGCTGCCACTGCGCCGGCGCGCAAGGCGCCCGGAGTCGTAGTAGAGTCAGATCGCATGCCATCCACGCTGGGACGAAACGACCCCTGCCACTGCGGCTCGGGGAAGAAGTACAAGGCCTGTCACCTGGGGCCGGACGAGGCGAAGGCGCGCGAGGTGCGTGCGAAGGTGCTAGCGGACGCGCCCGCCGCGGCCCCTGCCGAAGCCCCCGGGGAAGCGGCGAAGCCGACGCCTGCCACGCCCCGTCACAGCACCCGTCAGCCGTGGAAGGGCGGCTTGCAGAACACGCGTGGCTTCCAGAAGGTCACGGCCTCGCGGAAGGTCGGGGGCGGCGGCTAGGATGGCCCAGGCATACTAAACTAGGGGCATGCGCCTAGCTCTCGCCGTTGCCGCGCTCGCGGCTCTACCCGCCCTTGGCCAGGACACGCCGGACTTCTCGGGCAGCTTCACGCTCAACCCCAAGCTGAGCGACGATGCGGTTGCCAAGATCGAGGCTGCGGCGGGCTCCGCTCAGCTCAAGGGCGGCGGCCAGGGGGAAGTCCAGAGGCTGGTGCCCCGCTCGACGGATGCGAGCGAGGTCGAGCGCGTGCGGCTCCGAGAGTTCCTGCTCGATCGCGTGAACTCGCTTCAGCACCTGAAGATCGAGCAGACGCCGAAGCAGGTCACGATCATCCACGGCGAGGACAACGTGCGCATCTTCTATTTTGGCCGAGACCACGTTCGCCACGACCGCCGCGGCCGCAAGCTGCAGTGCAAGAGCCGCTTCGAGACCGGGCGGCTCATCGTCGAGGAGCTGGGCGAGGACAAGACCCGCATCATCGATGTCCTCACGCTGGTGCCGTCGCGCCGCCAGATCGTTTACGGGATCCTGTTCGAAAACCAGAACCTCAAGGAGCCGCTCCAGCTCAACCTCGTCTACGACGAGGTGAAGTAGAACGCTCGATCTGCTGGCCGCGACGGTCGGCGACCTCGAAGCTCGACTCGAGAGCCGCACGCGGGCCGTCGCCCTGCGTCGCTTCCTGATCGAGGAGCGCCCGAGTGTCTTGCCCGCGCAGATCGCGGGAGTTGCGCACGGAGCCTGGGCTGTTCTGCGGGCGAGCGCGTTTTTCCCTGCCTGGCGGGAGGTTTCGCGCGTGCTGAGCGTAGACGGCACGCTCAAGCTCGCGCTCGAGTTCGGGGATGCCACGGTCGAAACCGTCCTGATTCCGGCGCGTGGCCGCAGCACCGTCTGTGTCTCCTCCCAGTCCGGTTGCACACGGCGCTGCGACTTCTGCGCCACCGCGCGTCTCGGATTCGGCCGCAACCTGCGCGCTGGCGAAATCGTGGCGCAGTACCTCGCCGCCGCCGCAGCGACTCCCCCGTGCCCGCCGCGCAACGTCGTCTTCATGGGCATGGGGGAGCCGCTCGACAATCTGGGCGAGGTCCTTGCCGCCGTCCGCGCCCTCACCGACGTCTTCCCCGGACTCTCGCCCCGCCACGTCACGGTCTCGACTGCGGGCGTGCTGCCGGGCATGAGGCGCTTTCTCGCGGAGAGTGAGGCGAACCTCGCGCTCTCCCTGAACGCCACGACCGATCGCTTGCGCACGCGGCTGATGCCGCACAACCGGCAGTGGCCGATCGCGGCGCTGCTTGGCCTGTTGCGGGAGGACAGCGTGCAGCATCCGAAGCGCCGATGCTTTTTCGAGTACGTGCTGCTGGCCGGCGTCAACGACACGCGGGATGACGCGCGGCGCCTGGGTGAGTGGCTAGGCGGCCTGAACGCGCAGCTGAACCTGATTCCGCACAACCCGTTTTCGGAAAGCCCCTACGTGGCGCCCTCGCGCGCCGCCACGCTGCGCTTCCAGCAACAGCTGAGGGCGCTGGAGGTGAAATCGATCGTCCGCTGGCCACGGGGCGCCGAGATCGCGGGGGCGTGCGGGCAACTCGCCGTGCGCGGCGTCCTGGCCTGAAGCTGGGGCTAGACTCGAGCCCGATTCAGTGGCAGGCCCTGGACTCAAGCGGGAGCGATCGTCCCCAGCTTGGCAACGGGCGGGACCCGCCGCTTCCGATCTCCGAGTACCAGCCGTACCTGGTGCGTGCCGCCGTCATCCAGGATAGGAATGGCGCCCGGGTCGACTGGCGCGCCGTCCAGGTTGGCCTCCGCGATGCCTCGGCAGCGTCGCTTCGGGTTCGAGACCGCGATCTCGTAGCGGGTTCGGCCGAAGCGCCAGACGATCTCGTAGTCGGGCCAGGAGGACGGGATGCAGGGGTCCATCTCGAAGCTCGAGCCCCGGCGCCGGAGCCCGAGGATGCTCTCCAGGCCCGCGCGGTACATCCAGCCCGCCGAGCCGGTGTACCAGGTCCAGCCCCCACGCCCGGCGTGTGCCGGGTGCACGTAGACGTCTCCGGCGACGACGTACGGCTCGGCCTTGTAGCGCTCGACGTCCGCCGCGGTTCTCGTATGGTTGACGGGATTGAGCAGATGGAACAGCTCCACAGCCTCGTCACCACTGCCTAGCCGTGCCATGGCCATGACGACCCAGAAAGCCCCGTGGGTGTACTGGCCGCCGTTCTCACGCACGCCGGGCGGATAGCCCTTGATGTACCCCGGATCCTGCGACGATCGGTCGAAGGGCGGGGTGAGCAGCAGCACGACCTGCGACCCACGCCGCACCAGGTGCGTGCGGACCGCGTCCATGGCCCGTTCTGCGAACCGCACCGGGACCGCGCCCGAGAGCGCCGCCCAGGATTGTGCGATCGCGTCGATCCTGCACTCGTCGTTCTGGGCCGAGCCCAGAGCTGAGCCGTCGTCGTAGTAGCCACGCCGGTACCACTCGCCGTCCCAGGTCTGCTCGAGCATGCTCGCGAGGCGCCTGGCCTCGCCGCCGTAGCGTTCGGCCCGGGCCTGGTCTCCCCGGGCCTCGCAAAGCGAAGCGAACTCGAGCAGCACGCCGTGGAGGAAGAAGCCCAGCCACGTGCTCTCCCCACGCCCTTCCCGTCCCACGCGGTTCATGCCGTCGTTCCAGTCCCCGCTCCCCATCAGGGGAAGGCCGTGGGCGCCCGCGGTCAGTCCCTTGTCGATGGCGCGCAGGCAGTGCTCGAAGAGCGAGGCCCTTTCGGCCGAGACGCGGGGCTGAACGTAGGTGTCGTGTGCTTCCGGGGCGAGCAGCGGGGCCTCGAGGTACGGCGCCGGCTCATCGAGTACGCCTGCGTCGCCGGTGGTCCGGACGTAGTGCGCGACCGCGTAAGGAAGCCACAGCAGGTCGTCGGAGCAGCGGGTGCGGGTGCCGCGGCCGCTCGGCTCGTGCCACCAGTGCTGGACGTCGCCTTCGAGGAACTGCCGGCTCGCGGCTCGCAACAGGTGTTCTCTGAAGAGGTCCGGCCGGGCCAGCGAAAGGGCCATCACGTCCTGAAGCTGGTCGCGGAACCCGAACGCGCCGCCCGGCTGGTAGTAGCCGGAGCGGGCCCACAGCCGGCAACTCACGTCCTGGTAGAGCAGCCAGCGGTTCATCAGCAGGTCGAGCGAGTCGTCTGGCGTTCGGACCTGGATAGTCTCGAGGATGCGGTCCCAGCTGTGCCTCACTTCTTCGAGTGCGCGTCTTGCGGCATCCACCTGACCATGCCGGCCCACGAGCTCGCGGGCCTGGTCGAGATCCCGCCCTTGCCCAATCAGAAACACCAGCTCGCGCTTTTCCCCGGGGGCCAGCAGAACGCGGACGTGCAAGGCAGCGCAGGGATCGAGCCCGGCGCCGAAGCGCCCCGACAGCGCTCGACGGCGCAGAGCGAGCGGCTGCGCCAAAGAGCCGTTGCGTCCGACGAACGAGTGGCGATCTCCGGTCGCCGAGCTGAGCGGTTCGCTCGCGTGGGCGAAGGCCACGCGCCCCGCGAACTCCGTGTTGTATGGGTTGCGGGCCAGCACTGCCCCGATTTCGCCGTCGAGCTCGGTCACCACGTGCCTGTTCTGGCCGGCCCGCGGTGGCCCCAGCACCCACTCGTTGTAGGCGACGACACTCAGACGACGCGCCCTTGCGCTCTCGTTCGTGAGCCTGAGCAGGGAGAACTTCACCGGCTGCATCGCGTCTACGAATACGTCCAGCTCGTGCCGCAGGCCGTGTGCTACGCGAGCGAAATGAGTGAGCCCGGCGGAGTGCCGGATCACGAAGCGACCGTCCGTACCAGTGCGGGGCATCGGACCCGGCGTGGGTGACCATGTCTCGCCGGTCTCATCGTCGCGGACGAACAGCGCCTCGCCCGTGGGGTCGGTCACGGGGTCGTTCGCGAAGGGCGTGAGGCGGTTCTCGCGGCTGTTCTCCGACCACGTGTAGGCCGATCCCGAGGCGGTGACCACCGTTCCGAAAGCCGGGTTGGCGATGACGTTGGCCCAGGGCAGGGGCGTCTCCTGGTCCGCTTCGAGGACGATCACGTAGTCGCGTCCGTCGTCGGCGAAGCCGCCCATTCCGTTGGCCAGGGCGAGCGGAGGCACTGCCACCTCCGCCGGCGCCGGGGCGGCGAGACTCGGCTCCGCGGAGGGTGCTAGTTCCTCCGGTTCCGGCCACTCGGGATCGGGCCGGTCGAGCTGGTTGGCCAGTTCGCCCCGCTCTCCGCTCAGAACCGCGCGGGCGACGCCGGTGAGGAGGGTACGCTCGGTTTCCGGCATGCGGTCCCCGCGCAGCAGATACGCCCCACCGGGCCGGTGCTTCCACGCTCGCCAGGGTCCATTGTCGAGGAGGGCCGTGAGCGCCGCGTGCATCTCGTCGAGATAGCTCACGGGGTGCTCGTTGAGGATCACGACGTCCGCGCTCAGGCCCTTGAGCCGCCAATACTCCTGCGCCTGCAGGACCTGGCGCACCAGTGGCAGGTCGTCCTCCTCGACGACTCGCACCAGCAGGATGGGGAGGTCGCCCGAGATGCCATGCGGCCAGAGACCTTCCTGGCCGAGGGTGCTCTTCGCCAGCAGCTCCGGGCTGGCGCGGAGCGATCCGTCCGCAGACAGCACCCGTGAGGCCAGGCGTTCGAAGAGCAGGGCTTGTTCGCTCGAGACGCCGAGGTGGCGGAGGCCGCTCTGGGCATGCGCGAAGGCGAGGGCGAAGGTTCGCGCCGCGGCGCTCGGCTCGTGATACCGCTGAGCGAGGGCCCTGGCCGTTTCCAGGGAAGACGCCATCCCCGTGGCGAAGGACAGTCTCATGAAGCCGCCCGGCGCCAAGCGAATGCGTTGCCGGAGGCTGACGACGGGGTCGAGCACGAACCCGGTCGTGCCGGAGAGGGAGCGTCCGTCGAGGGCCTGCGGGTTCTCGGGCCCGCGGCCGCGGCCCAGGAAGCGCGCGCGGTCGGTCTCCCATTCCACCGGCCCCTGCGTCCGGCCTTCCAGGCTCAGGACGTGAACCGCCCACACCCCAGGCTCGTCGGACCCACGCGGCCGCCGATGGCAGAGCAAGGCGGCGCTCTCGGGAAGGTACTCCGTCTCGACGAACAGCTTGCCGAAGGCCGGGTGGGCGAGGTCGTCGGCCGGCGGGGCGAGGACGATCTCGGCGTAGCTCGTGACCTCGATCTCGCGCGGACGATCGCTGTGGTTGGTCACAGCCAGCCGGCGTACTTCGACATCGTCTTCGGTCGAGACCGCGATGTCGAGTTGGCTGACGACGTCGTCGTCGCGGCAGTGGAAGGTCGCCTTCTCCGGGAGGAACGTGACCATGTAGTCCTCCGGCTCCTTCAGCGTGGGCTGAAAGGCGGCGGACCACACGGAGCCGCTGCGCACGTCGCGCAGGTAGAGGAACTGGCTGCCCGGGTCACGGGTCGGATCCTCTCGGTGCCTCGTGACCGCGTGGCCCCGACAGAAGCTGGCGCCCCCGCCTGCGTTCGTCACCACGGCGGTGTAGTTGCCGTTGGAGAGGAATTGCGCATGGGGGAACTGCGTGTGCGGCGACCGGAAGCGGCGAATCGCCAACGCAGCCACCGGGCCTGCCAGGCGCGTCGCCTCGACCGGCCGCGGTTGGGCGATGGGCGCTTGGCGGGGCACCCGCTCCTGCAATAGCAGCTCCGTGGCCTGCACGCGCGGGTCGGCATGGAAGCGCTTCACCATCGGGTCGCCGAGCAGGGCGTTGGCAAGGGCGACGAGAGTCATCCCCTGGTGGTGGGCCATGAACGCCCGCACCACCGTTCCCGGGGGGAGGCCCGCTCGTCTCGCAGCACTCGGAAGCTCGTCGCTCCTCCCGTGCGTATAGTCGATGGACTCGTAGTAGCCGTACGCACCCTCGAGCCCTTCCGCGGCCAGGCGGCGCAGGTTCCGGGCGGCCTGCGTCGGGTCGAGCATGGCGGCGAGGGCGGTGGCGTAGGGAGCGACGACCAGCTCGTCGCCCAGGCCCCGCTTCAGGCCGAGGCCGGGGACGCCGAAGGCCTTGTACTGATAATTGCCGTGCCGGTCCACGAGGTTGTAGGCGGACTCCGAGATCCCCCAGGGCACGGAGCGATCCGTCGCGTACTCGATTTGCCGGCGCACGGCCATCCGGCACGTCTGGTCGAGGAGCGTTCCCGGATAGCTCTTCATGAAGAGCAGCGGCGTCAGGTATTCGAACAGGGTGGCGCTCCACGACAGCAGGGTGGGCGTCCCGTCCACGCTGGTGACGAGCCGTCCCAGGTGGAACCAGTGCGTCTCGGGGAGGTCGCCCTTGGCGATGCCGATGAAGCTCGCCAGCCGCGCTTCCGAGGCCAACAGGTCGTAGTAGGAAAGATCCAGGCGTCCCGGCCCCTCGGCGTCGGCGAGACGATAGCCGATGGAGAGGATCCGGCGCTGCGGGTCGTAGAGGAACCGGAAGCTCATCGCGTCGGCGAAGGCGGCAGCGCGGCGCGCCAGCTCTGCAAGGCCCGCCTGACGCAGCCCTTCCGCCAGGGTGATGAGCGCGCCCGCCAGGTTGCCGCTGTCGACCGTGGACACGTAGGCCGGCGGGAGCGGGGCCAGGCTTTGCGTGTCGTACCAGTTGAGCAGGTGACCTTCGAAGCGTTCGAGGCCTTCCATCGTGGTGAGGGTGGCGTCGATCTTCGAGGCGAGCTGATCCGTAGAGATGAAGCCGAAATCGTGGGCGGCCAGGGTCGCGAGCAGGCCCATGCCGATGTTCGTGGGCGAGGTCCGATGGGCCACCCTGGGCTCGGGTGTTTCCTGGAAGTTGTCCGGGGGCAGAGCGTGTTCCTCCGCACCCATGAACGTCTCGAAGTAGCGCCACGTGCTCTGGGCGACCAGACGGAGGAAGTGGCGGTCCTCTTTTCCCAGCTCGACACGTCGCGGCGCCACGGGCTGGCTCAGCGCGTAGGCAATGAGTGGCGCGGCGGCCCACAAGGCCAGGATCGGGAGGGCCACCAGGAGGGCGCCCGGGCGCGCCAGCGCGACCAGCAGGAGAGAGCCGAGTGCGATCACCGGGCTGGCGATCATCTCCACCAGGAATAGCCGCGCGCCGATTCGCTTCGCCAGGCCGGAGCCTCGGGCCGCGCTGGCTGCGGCCGTCTCCCAATCCAGCAGGCGGCGCTGGGTCGCCGTGAGCCGGACCAGGGTCAGGGCGATCGCGTGGGCCCTCTCGTATGCCTGACTGGCCAGGAACGTGAGCTGCAGCGATACCTGGGCGAGGGCGGTTTTCCAGTCTTCCCACGCGGCGCGCAGGAACACGTGCCACGGCTGTTGTGGCCTGGGGCCGGCGCTCGTCTCCAGGAGCAGCGGATAAAGGGGAAAAGCCAGGGCGGCCAGGATGGCGGCCGTCCAGACCGCGGGGCTTCCCGGCAAGAGCGCCCAGGCCAGAAGCAGCAGGGCGACGGTCGCGGGGGCCACCAGGCTGCGCCTCAGGTTATCGAGGATCTTCCACCGCGCGATCAGAGGCAGGCGGTTGCGCGTGAGCCCCGAACGGCTTGGAACCCAGGGGAACAGCCACCGGAGGATCTGCCAATCACCTCGAACCCAGCGATGCTGGCGCCGCGCATGGACGAGCACGCTCGAGGGATAGTCGTCCACCACCTCCACGTCCGTGACGAGCCCCGCGCGGGCGTAGACCCCTTCGAAGAGATCATGCGAGAGCAGAGCGTTCTCGGGCACGCGCCCCTCGAGGGCGGCCATGAAAGCGTCAACGTCGTAGAGCCCCTTGCCCGTGAAGATCCCTTCCTGGAACAAGTCCTGGTACGTGTCCGACACGGCCGTGGTGTAGGGGTCGACTCCGGTGTGGCCGGCGTAGAGGCGGGCGAAGAGCGACCCGGCGGCGCTGGCCATGGTCACGCTGACGCGGGGCTGCAGGATCCCGTAGCCCTCGGTGACGCGGCCGAGGCGGGCGTCGAAGCGGGGGCGATTCAGAGGGTGAACGATGATCCCGAGCAGCTTCTTCGCGGCGTCCCGCGGCAGGCGGGTGTCGGAGTCGAGGGTCAGGCAGTAGCGCACACTGGGGAGGATCCCCACGTCGCCGACCTGCAGCGAGAAGCTCGTGTCGGTGGCCCCACGCAGGACGGCGTTCCACTCCTCGAGCTTCCCGCGCTTGCGCTCCCAGCCCATCCACACGCTCTCGCTCGGGTTCCACTGCCGCACACGATGGAACAGGTAGAAGCGGTCTGCGCGCCCCTCGCCGAAGCGAGCATTCAGGGCCTCGATGCCCGCCCGGGCAGCTTCGAGGATCGCCTCGTCTTCCGGCATCTCGCAGGCGGGGGCGTCGACGAAGTCGCTGAGGATCGCGAAGTGGATGCGCCGGTCGAGGTTTCCGAGAGCCAGCACCTCGATGTGCTCGACGAGCGCGGTCACCGCGGGCACGCTCGTCAAGAGCGTGGGCACGACCACCATGGTCCGGGCGTCCTCAGGGATTTCCGCGGGGAACTCGAGGCGGGGGAGGCGTCGCGGTGGCGCCCAACGGACAACCAGGCGCTGGACGAAGGCGATCGCCACCTCGCTCCCCGGCAGCAACAACAGCAGCGCGGCGCCGGCCGAGACCCAGACTGATGCGCCCTGCCCGTGGAGGTAGCTGACCCCGAGGCTCAGGATCAGGGCCGTGACGAGCCCGATCAAACCGAGGTAGACAGCGGTCGCGTGGGCGAAGAGGAAGCGTCGCGCCCGCCGCTCGAGGCGGGGACGATAGGCGACGTCCGTCTCGAGGTCGGGGCGGCCCTTGCCGATGAGGTGGTGGCCGACGTGGGCGGCGCGATCCGCCGAGTGTCCGCTCTCCGCCCCTTGACGCGCGCTCTCGACCGCTCGCAGCGCCACCCGCAACTGCGCCTCTCCGGTGGGCTCGGAGAGCTCCTCCACGGCCTGGCGGTAGCGGTCGCGGCTCAGGAAATCCATGCTCGCGTACGCCCCGGCCGGATCGCGCTGCAACACGCGCTCTATCAAGCTGACCGCCTCGAAGTACTGGCTCCAGTCGAGCGCGGCGACGAGACGCAGGCTCGTGATGATATTCGCCACCGAGACCTGGGCCGCGGCCTGGCGCTGATGCTCGCTCCTGATCGCGTCCTCGGAGGTCATCTGTTGGGCGGAGAGATGAGCCTCGACCGCGGCGCGGAGGCGGGAAAGGCGGGGGCCGTACTCGCGCAAGCGTTGGAGGAGCTGAACGACGTAACCGGTGTGGAGGTGCCTGGGCAACGGCGGCGGCCTCCCGTGGTCGGCCGCGTCGATTTCTGCCACGTAGGCGTCGGCAGCGCGGACCGCCTCGCGGGCCTCGAGCGTCTCTTCCGCGAGCCGCCTGAGGTTTTCGATGAGGGCCAGCTTCAGCATGCTCGGCCAGGCCCACAGCTCGCCAATCGTAAGGGGCGCCACGGCCTGGAAGCTGTTCATGAAGCGCACGAGCTGCTGCCGGTCCAGGCGGGAGTCGCTGTGACGGATCAGCTCCACGGCCATCGCGTAGACGCGGGCGTCGCCTGCGAGCTCCCGCAAAGCGAGCTTGGGCAGCTCGCGGTAGTAGCCGGGCGGGAGGTTCCGGCGCACGCCTAAGACCTCGGCGGCCACCAGATGGAAGTTGTCGAGGATCCATTCCGCTGCGGGCGTGACGAACTCCCCCCGGTGCACGTCGTCGGCCATCGTGACGTAGGCCTCGCGCAGAACGCGGGCATTGTCGTCGAAGCGCGGCAAGACGTTCCGCGAGGCACGGCGGGGGTTCGGGTCGAGGGTGAACCGCGCGGCGAGGGCTCTCGCCCTCTCTTCCAGCCGTTCGATGCTCAGCAGCTCGTCGCGCAGGGGTTTCTCGGCCACAGGCGGAGGGCGGCTCCCGAACAGACCAAAGAATGCTTTCAACGTCCTCCTTGCGCCCTGATCTCTCCGGCTACGTGTTCGGCGGGCGGGCGCCGTGTCGCCGGAAGGTTCAGTTTCCCTTGGTGTTGCCGCGGAAACAAGCGTGCCGTGACTGGCATGTGGCTGGGCGCCCTGCGATCCTCGCTGCGTCCATTTCCAGACCTCGAGCCCGCCACAGGCCGCGTGCGTCCCCGAGGTCCCTTGGCCGGCCGGCCAGGACCTTGGCGATGACCAGGTCTTCGGGATCGATCGTCGGCACGCGCAGTCCCGCGATGTCCAGTAGCCGCGCCCGGCTCAGGAACTCGTCCTCGAGCCCTGAGCCGGCGAGCACGACGTCGAGGGGCATGCCGCTGGCGATATGGACGAAGGGCAGCACACGCGTGCGGCGCACGAATTCAGGATCGTCCACCCGAAGCTCGAAGCCGGCCACCCGCATCTCGCCGACGAAACGTTCCGGCGAGTCGGGGGTCAGTCGGAGGGTGACATCGACGTCGGCGCTCAACACCGTCTCGTCGATCGTGACCGATGTCTTGACCCTCGTACTCCACAACATACCACCCATCGCGGGCCGCGGGCCTTCCCGACGAGACGGACAGGCGCGTGGCCGTGGTCTCTTGGCCGGGGGTCCGAGCTCGTTCAGAGGACGACGACTTCCAAGCCCGGGATCTTCCCGAAGCTGCGCCGGTCGCGGGTGGCCACGCGATAGCCCAGGGCAATCGCCGTGGCACCGATCAGGAGATCATGGGAGCCGGCGATCGCCCCTTTCGAGGCGAGGCCCGCCCACAGTGATGCATGGATCCGCGCCGTCCCGAGGTCGAAAGGGAAGACAGGAAGCACGGCGAGGAGCCTCTCGACAAACGCTTCCCGGCCCTGCCGTTGCGCGGTAGTTGCCGCCCGATGGACGCCGTGCAGGAGTTCGGAAGCGGTGATCGCGGCAATGCCGACAGGGTCCTCGGCGTGCGCCCCCAAGGCGCCTTCGAGAACGAGCGTCTGGCGTTCAGCGGCGATAAGGACCGACGAATCGATCAGCGTCCCCACGGCGATCGTGGTGGCCGCCCCTGGCTCCGGGCAGCGCGTCGCACGTCGGAGGCGTAGCCGGCGTCCGGCTTCGGGAGCTCCCGCAGCAGGGAGGCCAGATCCCGGAAGCTCAGAGTCTTCGCCGGCGCGGCTGGCGTCATGCGGCACACCGGTTGGCCGGCCCGTTCGACGACGAACTCTTCACCGCGATAGCGAATCCGGTTCAGGAGGTCTGAGAAAGTCCTGACCGCCTCGGTGGCCGACACATGCGTCGTCATAAAATCAGATTATCACACTTTAGGGATGCGGCGGCGGCGTTGGCGGCGACCCTCGCGGCCTGGTACGTCGGCCGCGCCTGCGCAGCCGCGATGGCCGAAGGCGGGACTGTCAGGCTTTCCAGGCGTCTACGACTGTGACGCCGCAGCCCTCGAAGTCGGCCAGGTTACGCACTTTGGTCCTTTCGTCGAGCCTTCGGATCGTGATGCTCGCCATGCCTGGCCCCTGTGGCCGCGTGTCTCACGCTCGCCCTCGGCGCACGGGGCGGAGGCGGCCGCCGATAAACACCGCCGCCTCGGCCTTGCTGAGCTGGCCGGTGGCCACGCCCATCACCAACTCCGTCAACTCGTCCTCAGCGGCCTCGAGGCGCTGGTCGTCGAGCCAGATGAAAGCCAGTGCTGTGGCCAGGGCCGCGCGCTTGTTGCCATCGAAAAACGGGTGGTTCTGCGCGATGTGGAAGAGGTAGGCGGCGGCCATCTCGGCAAATGAAGTGTGCAGACACACTCCCCCGAACGAGGCTTGGGGCATGGCCAGCGCGGAGCTGAGAAGGCCCAGGTCTCGTACGCCGTGACTCCCGCCATAGCGTCGGATCTGATCGGTGTGGACGAGCAGGACTTCGTCGAGCGTGAGGAAAAGCGGCTTCCTCACCCTACTCGGCGAGCCGCTTGAAGACCCCCGCGTAGCGTGCGTTGATCGCATCGAGTGCCAAGCCCAGCTTCGCGGCCCGCTTCTTCGGGCGCACGGGTGTGATCACGATCACGTCGCCGTTGGTGGAGATCTCCACGGTGGTCGCGGCGCCGATACCTGTGGCTTCGAGCACGGGTCGGTCCAGCACGAGCGCGAGGCTGTTTCCGGTCTTCGTCAGGCGTTTGCGCATCGTACGTACATACTACAGCGATGGTACGGACACGACAAGGACCGGCTCGCCGTCCCGGATGGGCCGGGAGTGACTCACGTGGCCGTGAGGCCAGGAACAGACACAGTGTAGACACAGCGCGCCTGCGTCTAGGGTAGCGCGCCGCTAGGTTGATGCTGGAGTTGGATGGGGATCGAACCCATGACCTCGTGAATGCCATTCACTTGGTCTCATCGCCGAGCCAGCGGCCCTCCCCAGACAAGGGTCGCGTGATCCCCGCACGCGGGTCAGGCCAATGCCAACGCCACTCGCAGCGCCTGATCGAGGGCACGTATCCGTCCCGGCACGAGGCTGGCCACGAAGTCGGTCAGCATGGACTTCGGCAGGCTCACGAGGGCGTCGCAGTGGATGCTCGATTCGTGCTTGAGGCCATCATCGCCGCCGAGCTCGACCTGCGTCGCCAGCCCATCGCGACGTGTGTAGACCGGGGCGCAGACGACCGTCGAGAATCGCGAGTCGAGGAGAGCCTGCCGGCTGACGACGGCGAAAACGCGCGATCGCTTCGGATCGGCTGCGCCCGGCCGACGCACGCGGAAGAGGTCGCCTCGCCTCAAACGTCGGCCTGATAGGCGAGGACATCTTCCATCTCCCGGTTCAGGGCATCTGCTGAACGGTCGAGGATCTCCAGATCGCGTGATTCCCTGGCCGCCCGCGCGCGACGCGCGAGGAACTCGCGGGCCGCGTCCTCGATCACCCGAGACCGGCTTCGGGCCCGAGTCGTGGTCTTGTCGATGCCCCTCAGCACCCGTTCGTCGATCGTGACCGATGTCTTGACTCTCATACTCCCGATCATACTACTCGAGCCCGTGACGCCCGACACCATTTCCGTGCCGTGGAAGGCTCGAAGCGTCGCGGGGCGACCGGTGAGAGGCGCCAGCTCGGGTGAAGGCTGTCCGCGCGGTGAAGGGGGTCAGGGCGTAGACATGGCGCGCCTGCGTCTTGGGTGGCGCGCCGCTGAGCCACGCCTCTTCCGCCGACGGGCGGGAGAATCAGAGCTCGAGCACGAGTCGCAGGCCGTCTTCCACTTGTTTCAGGAGTCGTCCCGGCAAAGCTCCCGCCTTCTCGATGAGCCTCCGCCGGTCCGCGACGGTGAGTTGTGAGACGTTCACCACGGACGGCTTCGGTAGCCCGGTATCGCGGGGACGGCACAAGACGTTGCCCGGCGCTGAGGCCAGGGCGACGGTTCTCGTGAGCGGGATCAGGAGAACCGTCGCAATCGAGCTCCGATTGAACGCGTCGGCCTGAATGAGGAGCGCCGGCCGGCGGTAGGCCGGTTCCGATCCAAATGGCTGCCCGAAATCCGTCCACCAGATCTCGCCGCGCCGGGCTACCACTTCTCCCGCCTCAGGATCTCGAGTGAGAGCGCTTCAGCGGCGGGATCGAGTTTCGCCGAGCTCCTCGCGTAGACCTCGTTGAGCTGCGCCGTGACGTCTTCGCCAGATCGCTCGCGCACGTAGGCCTCGAGGGCACGGGCGTAGAACTGGCTGCGAGGCACCCGGATGCGGCGGGAGATCCGCTCTGCTTCACGAAAGATCGGATCGGGTATGGAAACTGCTACCTTCATGAACATAGTATGACCCCGACATACCACCGGGGTCAAGTGACGTGGCCCCACCACGACCGCAGCGTTCGGGCGGGCCCGCTGGAGCCACCGAGGGCTGAGAGGATGAACCCGTGAACTCGTGAATGCCATTGCTGTGGTCTCCGCGCTGAGCAAAGGGCGCATCACCCTGACTGGCGGACAGCGGCGAGTTGGGGGCACCTCGAGCCGAGACCTCAGATCAAACAGAGATCACATGAACCGTCGTGGCGGCGTTCGCAGAATCCGGGACGATCTCGGCGATGCCACCGTCGAAGGTGGCAAGAACTCCCGCGCGGGCGATGGCCAGAGCGAGGAGGTGTGCGTCGGTCACCTGTCCATGCCCCATCAGCTTTCGTCGCGCGACGTGTGTTGAGGAGACGATCGACACGTCGTCGGACCAGAACTGGTGCCCGGGCAGAGCGACGATCTGTTCCAGCAACTGAATGGCTTCGACGGGAGAGCGGGCCTCCGGGACGATCCTGGAGTTGGAGGACACTCGCACGAACCCGCTCTCAGTGATGGGGCAGGTTGCCCATCTTCGCTTTGCCCGCTGATGGGCGGCAAACCACCGATGAGCCGCCTCGTGATGCACGTGGTTTGGCCAAGCCAGCGCTACGAGCACGTTGACGTCGAGAAGGAACGTCAGGGCTCGTCGTCCAGAGCCCGCTCCACGCTCTCCGAGGTCAGTGGCGGAGCTTCAGGGGAGATCCGGAACACCGGAAACCCGCGGCGGGACCCCTCGCGGCGCGGAGCGAGGCCGCGCCGCACGAGGTCGGACAGGACTCTTCCAAGGCTTCGCCGGCGTGATCGCGCGAGGCTGCGCGCCGCCTGAAGTACATCGGCGTCCAGATCGACGGTCGTCCTCATTTCGCCAGCGTATCTTCACCTCACCATGATGTCAAGATGTGATGATGTAGGGAGGCTGCCCTCGCTGACCCCACGGACGCCACCA
>CAYTWT010000008.1:0-10248 GCA_964442185.1 uncultured Acidobacteriota bacterium | reverse complement strand
CCTCGGCGAGGAGCCTCCCGAGCGCCGGCCCTTTCCGGGCGAGCGGGAGGCCTTTGCCGGCCCGGGCGATCAAGTCCTTCTGGTCCACGCCGCGCAGCTCGAAGAGTAGCTCGGGCAGCGCGTCGAGCCGGGCGCCGATGCCGTAGAGCACGGCGGCGACGTGCTTACACATCGCGGCCCAGTCGGGACAGCTGCAGCCGAACTGGATCTCCGCGGGCGAAGGGAAGAGGCCGGTCCTCTCCGCGCAGAGTCGCTCCATGACGCCCTTCGACAGCCGCCCCTGCAACAGCTCGACGAGGGAGTCGATGCCGCCCGCGCAGCCCTTGCAAAGAGCCGCCCAGCGGGCCCGGGGAACGGGCGCGACCTTCACGCGGACGCTGTAGAGAGAAGACCCGGACACGCGCGCCTTGACCTCACCCCGCGCGATCTGGAGATCGACGACCGAGCCGTTCCGGACGTAGGTCCGCCCGCGCGGCAGGCGGTTCGAGTAGTCGCTGTAGCGCTCGAGGTTGCGGCACCAGCTCTGGCCCCAGAAGGTCCGCGCGATGGCGCGTCCCGAGACGACCACCGGCGAGACCGAGTGGCCCTTCTTGCGGAGCCGCTCCATCTCCCGCGCGGCCTGCTTGCGCCGGGCGTGGACGCTCACGTAGGGACGAAAGCCGTAGTAGTAGTCCATCGTCACTCCCCGGCCGAGGCCGCGCGCAGGTCGAGGGCGACGAGGTCCAGGATCTCGTCGTCCTTCATCTCCGTGAGCAGCCGCTCGGCGCCGCCCTCGAGGACGTCCCGCGAAAGCTGCTGTTTCGAGTCGATCAGGCGGTCGATCTTGTCCTCGACCGTGCCGCGGCAGACGAACTTGTGGACGAGCACGTTCTTCAGCTGGCCGATGCGGAAGGCGCGGTCGGTCGCCTGGTTCTCGACCGCCGGGTTCCACCAGCGGTCGAAGTGCACGACGTGGGAGGCGGCGGTGAGGTTGAGGCCTTGGCCGCCCGCCCGGAGCGAGAGCACGAAGAACGGGACGGCCTCGTCCTCCTGGAAGCGCTTCACGAGCTCCGAGCGCTTCCGGACCGGGGTCTCCCCGTGGAGCACGAGGCCCTCGCGCCCGAAGACCGACCGAAGATGCGCGGCGAGCGGTGCGGTCGCCTCGCGGAACTGCGTGAAGACGAGCACCTTCTCCTGCCGGGCCGCGAGCACCTCGGCGATCTCGCGCAGCCTCCCGAGCTTGCCGCTGTCCGCCTCGGCCCAAGAGGAGTCGCCCAGCCACTGCGACGGGTGGTTGCAGATCTGCTTGAAGCGCGTGAGGAAGGACAGGATCAGCCCCTTTCGCCCGATCCCCGAAGCGCCCGCGATCCGGTCGCCCAGCTCCGTCACGGCTTCCTGGTAGAGCGCCGCCTGCTTCGGGCGGAGCGCGCAGAAGGCCTGGACCTCGGTCTTGTCGGGCAGGTCGGAGATGACCGAGCGGTCCGTCTTGAGCCGCCGCAGCAGGTACGGGCGCACCAGCTCGCGCAGCGGCTCGAACGGCTTGTGCGGCCTTTCGGCGAGGCGCCTGGTGAAGGCCGTGAACTCCCGGGCCGAGCCGAGCAGCCCCGGGTTCGCGAAGTCGAAGATCGACCACAGGTCGAAGAGGCGGTTCTCGACGGGGGTGCCGGTGAGGGCGATCCGCGCGCGGCCCACGAGCTTCTTCGCCGCCCGGGCCTGCCGGGCGCCCGGGTTCTTGATCGCCTGCGCTTCGTCGAGGACGACGAGGTCGAAGCGCGTCGTCTCGAGCCAGGGCAGCCGCAGCAGCGAAGCGTAGCTCGTGACGACGAGGTCGACGCCTTCGAGACGCCGCGGCGGAAGCTGCTTCAACTCGGCGGCGGGCATGGCGGAGGGATGGGCGACGAGCAGGCGCAGCCCTGGCGTGAAGCGGTCCGCCTCGGAGGCCCAGTTGGCGAGAAGGGAAGCCGGCGCGACGAGCAGGCTCGGACGCTTTTGCGCTCCAGTCTCGCGCTTCAGGACGAGCAGCAGCGCGAGCACCTGGAGTGTCTTGCCGAGGCCCATGTCGTCGGCGAGGCAGGCGCCCAACCCGAGCTTGTACAGAAGATAGAGCCAGCGGACGCCCGCCTCCTGGTACGGTCGCAGCGTGGCCCGCAGCGCGCTCCCGGCCGCAACACGCGCGAGCCCCTCGGGGCTCCTGAGCCCCTCGAGCGTCTGCTTCAGCCACGGACCCGCCACCACCCGCGACCAGTCGGGATCGGCCGCCGCCGCTTCGTCCCCCTCGGCCACGCGCGCGCCCGCCAGCATCCGCATCGCCTCCGCGAAGCTCAGACCGTCCGCGGCGGCCGAGCGCTCCACCCGCCGCAGCTCGTCGAGGGTCCGCTGCAGCTTGTCGGGGTCGACCTCCACCCACTGCCCGCGGACGAGCGCCAGCCCGTCGGTGCTCGCGAGCAGCCGCGCGATCTCACCCTCGCTGAGCCGCTCGCCGTCGAGCGCCAGCTCCATGCGGAAGTCCAGGAGCGCCTCGGCGCCCAGCCCCGACGGGGCCTGGCTGCCCACGGTGGCGGTGACCCGGGGGCGCGGCGGCCGGCTCCCGCGCCAGGCGGCCGGCATGCGCATCACGACGCCCGCCGCCTCGAGCCGCGGCACGTCGGTGAGGACCTGGAAGGCCTCCCGCGGGGTGAAGCGCAGCGGGTGGAAGATCTCGCCGGAGTCGACCATCGCCTTGAGCCAGGGGCACGACCCGGCGGCGCGCTGCACGGGCAGCAGCAGCGAGAGCAGTCGGTCGCGCTTCGCGTCCCCGGCGTACTCGCGAAGCGCGTGACCGAGCGGGAGATGCTGGGCCTTGCCGTGGGCGGACAGGTGCTCGGTGTAGGTGGCGATGAAGGCGAAGGGCGCCTCGTCGTCCTTGCGGTTCAGCGCGAGGTTGAAGTGGACGCGGCCCACGAGGTTCCAGGCCGGGCTGAAGCGCCGGAGCAGGTCCTGCGCGCCGAGCCCGGAGCGCGTCCGCTCGTCGTTGAAGGCGGTGGCCATCTGCTCCCACAGCGACTCGAGGACGGCGGCGGTGATGTACTCCGCGCCCGTCATCGGCGGCGCGGCCGCGGCCAGCGCCAGGAGCTGCTCACGCGGCGGCAGCGGAGCGTCCCAGCCTCCGCGTCCAGAAGTCGCGTCCGGAGCTGTGCAGAGGGCGTTTACGAAGAGGGCGCCCAGCTCGCGCCAATAAGAGAAGACGGCGGGCAGCGTCGTGCCGACCTCGCCCGCGCCGAGCTGAAGCAGGCCGTCGCCGGTCCCGCGGGCGAAGGCCTCGAGTAGCCGCGCCTCGGCATCCGGAGGTAGCGCCGGCGCGTCGTCCGCCGGAGCCAGCCACAGGCGGCCGTGGGGCGTGAGCGCCGGCGCGAGCCCGGCGGTGGGAGAAGCGATCACCCCCGGCTCCGGATCGTCCCGCAGCACAGACGTCCTACTTTAGTCTCCCCTTCGGACTCGAGGATGGCCGGACGTTTCGCGCGCCGTGCCGCTGAGTCAACCGATCACGTCCTGGTAAAGACGCCGGAGGTTGCCGCCCAGGACACGCTCGACGTCCCGCAACGGGAGTCCGCGCTTCGAGAGGCCGTCCCACACCACCTCCATGCGGCGGGGGCCGTTCAGCTCCTCGATGAAATAGGGCAGCTCGTCGTCCACCACCTGGGCCCCCTCCTCGCGCCTTAGCTCGGCGAGGTACTCGGGGCTGAGCCGGATCACCCGGTGGTCGCGGTCGCTCCCGATGCACACGTGCTCGACGCCCGCGACCTTGATCGCGTGCAGGACGTGGTCGAAGTAGGCGTGCAGGTTGTCCGCCTTCTTCTCGGTGAGGAACGGCCGCATCTGGCAGACCCCTACCAGGCCCCCGCGCTCCGCGAGGGCGCGCAGGTTCAGGTCCGTGGTGTTGCGCCGGTTCGCGTGCACGGCCATGCAGGCGGTGTGGGAGACGATGACCGGGGCCTTCGAGGCGGCGATGGTTTCCGCCATGGTCTGCATGTTGGCGTGGGAGAGGTCTACGAGCATGCGCCGCGAGTTCATGCGCTCGACGAGCTCGCGGCCGAAGGCGCTGAGGCCGCCCTCTGCCCCGCACCCGACCCCGGCGTGGTTCTTCTCGTTGTAGGTGAGCTGGCAGCTGCGCAGGCCCATGCGGTGGAAGAGGTCCACGCGGTCGAGCTCCAGGCCGAACTGCGCCGTGTTCTGGTACAGGTAGAAGACCGCCAACTTCCCCTCCCGCCGCGCGCGGTCCAGGTCGGCCACCGATAGAGCCTTCACGAAGAAGCCGGGGTTCGCCGCCAGGTAGCGGTCGTGCTGGAGGAGGGAATCGACGGCGAGCTCGAGGGCCTCGGGCCCCTCGGGCTTTGGATCACACAGAGTGATGGTGATGGCGTCGAGGCCGCTTCGGAGCATGTCGCGGATCAGGGCGGGCTCGTACTCCATCCGCAGCTCGCCCATGGCGTCCATCACGAGTGCTTTGGGCCGCGGCGAAGAGGCGCTCCCTCGCCCCGCCTGGGCCGGGAGGTGCTTGGCCAGGGCGAACGCGGCCAGGGCGCCGAGGAAGGAGCGACGAGGCAGGGGGGCGGCGGCCCTGGGCTCGGAGAGGCGGCTCTTTCTGGGCATGCGGGATTGTAGTCCCGGGCCGGGAGGGAGGCCTCGGCCCGTCTCCGCCCTCGGCGTTCAGCCGTTGGCGCGCAGGGTGTCGAGAGCGCCGGCGCCGAGTGGTCCGGTGATCTCGATCTGAGCAGGCGGCCTCAGGGCTGGGCTTCGTATCCGAACAGGGCCATTGCCGTGGCGATGACACCATCGAGAGCCGGGTCGCTCAGCGCCCGGTGGGACACCGGTAACGCCGGCACAGCGGTCTCGGCGCGCTCGTAGAAGGCCATCGCCACGTAACGCGCCCCGTGCATTGATGAGGGGTAGTGGAGCCCCTCGATCATGGGATAGTCCTCGTGGATACGCCGTGACCAGCCCTGCGCGCGGAAATGGGGGCCAGTCGAGAGGGCCAGCGAAGCGCCGGCGCGGGTCGGCCACGGACCCGTGAGGTCGAGCAGCGTTACGTCCCGGACCAGCTCGAAACACACCAGCCACGGATCGTCCAGGGTTCGGTCGATCACGCGAGTTCGTTGGAAGCACTCAGCGATGGGAGTATGAAGGTCCCGCGCCGCGTAGAGGATCTTCCTGTCTAGCGCTCTGGGTTCGCGGTGGTCGAAGCGGCCCGACGGCGGGCCCGCCGACCGAAACTCGTTCCACGTCATTGGGTGAGGTCCCCCGCGGTAATAGATCCGCCAGACCTCAGTGCCCTTCGGAATGACGAGGTCTGCGCGCGTCACGCCCGCGAGGCCGCCCGGGGGCGGCGCCGAAGGGAACTTGGGCAACCTCTAGAGTTCAGCGGCCAGGGACGCCGCCTGTTCCGGGGAACGGCCCGAGCGGAGCCAATCGAGGGGCGTGAACCCCTCCTCTTCATCGGCCTGGGCCCTCAAGTCTGGGTTCGGGGTCGTGAACCAGTTGTAGATGGCGAGGAGCCCGAGTTCCCGGCGGATCTTCGCCACCACCGTCCCGATCCCCGGGACGAGTTCTTTGCCGTGAAACTGGAAGGCTGGGATGCGCCAGTCGGTGCCCAGCTTGACGCCGTATAGTCGGCCTGCGACCAGGAGCTGTCGCAGACGGCCGCTCGTCAGTCCAAGGCGACGCGCTGCCTGCTCGACGCTGAGGCTCCCCTTGAGCAAGGTCTGGTACTTGATCCCCGAGGAACGCCGTGCGAGCGCCCACAGGGCCGGACCCATCTTCAGCGCGGCGGCGCTAGCGCCGCCGCGGCGGAGCGCCTCGTACTCGCCGACGCTCAATCCCGGGGCGGCCTGCCGGAACTGGGCCTTCAGGACGGCACGCTCTTCCCGGGAGACGACCTGCACCGTCAGGCTCTCCGCGTCGACGAAAGCGAGAATGCCGCCTTCTCTCGGAATGCCCTTCGGCCCCTTGGGGAAGTTCTTCACGGGGAAGACCCACCCGCTTGCCGGCTCCGACACGACCAAGCGCGCCAGCCCCTCGGCCGCTTCGCTCGGACTGAGCCTCCTGCTCTTGCTCGTCGCCGGCTTCATGGCCGCATCATAACGCTGGCTATCGAGCGTTAGCAAGCAATAGGCTTAGCCTGTTTATGACCAATGAACCAGAGAAAGTACTGCCTGCCTTAGAAGATCTTGGCTTTCACGACGAGGGTGTCGCCGGCCTGCACCGGATCGTCGATCTTGATGCCGCTCTCGTGGGGCTTGCCGTCCACGGTCCGGACCACGCGGATCCGGCCAGTGGAGCCATCCTCAGTGATCCCGCCGGCGAGGCTCAGGATCTGGCGGACGGTGGTTCCAGGGGTGAGCGGATACGCGCCCGGGCTGTTGACCTCGCCCGAGACGTAGACCTTGGGCGCCTGCGGGACGAAGACGGTGTCGTTCGGTCGCAGCACCAGGTTGGCGGAGAGGTCCCCCGACTCGATCGCGCGCACGTTGACGCGCAGGATCTCGACCAGGGCGGAGTCGGTCAGCTCCGAGGGCAGCACCGGACCCTGCGACTCGCCCTTGGGGCGCACGACGATCACCTCGGCGGCGGCCCCAGCGTTCACCGGCCCCGCCTTGGCGAGGATCTCGACGATCGTCATCCCCCCGGCGAGCGGGTACGTGCCGGGGCGGCCGATCTCGCCCGCGACCAGCACGGTCTTGCTGCGGTACTCGCGGATCGCCACGGTCACCTGGGGATTGCGGATGAAGGTCTTGCCCAGGCGCGCGGTCAGGTCGCGCTCGAGGTCCTTCGCGGTCTTGTCGGAGGCGGGGATGCGGCCCACGAGCGGGTAGGTGAGCGTGCCGTCCTCCTGTACCACCACGGTCTGGGTAAGATCGTCGTGGCCGAAGACGCTGATCGCCAGAATGTCCTGCGGCCCGATCTGATACTCGGCCGGCGCCGCCGCGGGAGGGGGTGGCGGAGTGGGCGGGGGCGTTTCCTGCGCGGCAGGCACGACCAGCGCCAGCAGCGCCAGCAGCGAAAGCATCAGCGATCCTCCTCGGCTTGCGCGGCGAGTGCCGCCTCCAGGAGCGGTAGCTGGGCCAGATCCTTGGCTCGGTTCGCGGCCCGCTTGCTCACGATCACCCGCTCCAGCGGAAGGACGCGAACACGAACAGCATCGAGGTCGAACTCGCGCGCCCGCGAGTACTCGTCTTCGAATGAGCCCAGACCCTGTGCGGTCAACACGAGGTCGACGCGTTCCAAGCCTGCTCCGCCGAGAGTCGGCGGCTGAAGGCCGAGACCGGAGGTGTAGAAGCCGCCGGCGCGCTGTGCCGCTTCGCGGATCTTCTCAGGGTCGAGGCGACCGAACCAGAGATCGAGATGCTGTGTGGTGCCGGGCGCGCCCTGGACGAGCGCGGCGCCCATCCCGACGAGCAAATAGCGCACCCGCAGCGCGTCGAGCGCCTGAAGCAGGGTTCGCTCAGCGGGCGTGAGGACGAAATCGGACACGGGTGAGGCCTCGGCGGAGCCGCTCGGCCGGGGGCAGTTCCAGCGTCTGGAGGGAGTGGTAGACGTCGCTCACGTCGAGATCCGGACGGCCGTTCACGATCGCGTGCGCCCGATTCCAGAGCTGCGCGCTGTGCTCGACCCACGCACGCTGCTCGCTCGTGAGCTCTTCGGGCGTCGTCTCCGTCTCGTTCGCGACGCTATCCACGAAGGACATTATGCCACGCCGCTAGTGGGCGAGACGCTTCTCGATCGCGGGGCGCTTGGACGGGGGCTTCCACAGCATCTCGCTACTCGGCGCGACGGCGGTGGATGCTGTAGACGCCCCGGCCTTCGGCGACGCGCTTGTCGCCCTGGGTGACCGCGACCCGCACGTGGCAAACGCGATTGCCCTTGCGAATCAGCTCGGCCACGGCCACGAGCGGCGCATCCAGGCCAGCGGGCTCGAGGAAGTCGACGCAGAGGTCCACGGTCGAGACCGATTCAGCCTTGGCGAGCGCCGACCAGGCCGCAGCACCTCCCGCCGTGTCGATGAGCGCCGAGACGACACCGCCGTGGAGCGCGGGCCGCCGTGGGTCGCCCACGAACTCGGGCCTGACGGGCAGCCGCAGCACCGCGCGCCCCGGCTCGAGCTGCTCGCCGCGGATGCCGAGCAGGCGATTGAAGGGCGAGAGCTCTTCCATGAACTGGAGCAGGTGCTTGGGATCGAAGCTCATGACGCGAGTCTCCCGTCGACCAGGCGCAGGACGCGGTGGGCGCGTTCCATCACCCGGGGATCATGCGTCGAGAAGATGAACGTGGTTCCGTCGCGGCGGTTGATCTCGAGCATCAGCTCGAGCAGCGACTCGCCCGTGGCCGAGTCGAGGTTGGCCGTCGGCTCATCGGCGAGGACGATCACGGGATCGGTGACCAGGGCCCGCGCCACGGCCACGCGCTGGCGCTGCCCGCCCGAGAGCTCGTCGGGCCGATGGCGCTCGAAGCCCGCGAGACCGACTTCCTCCAGCGCGCGACGCGCCCGCTCGCGTCCGCCGTGGTTGCCGCCGCGCAGCAGCAGCGGGAACTCCACGTTCTCGAGCGCCGAGAGCACGGGGATCAGGTTGAAGGTCTGGAAGATGAAGCCGAGGCTGCGCGCGCGCAGGTCCGAGAGCGCGTTGTCGTCGAGGGCCGCCACGTCCTGCCCGGCGATCAGCACGCGGCCCGAGGTCGGATGATCCAGGCAGCCGATCAGGTTCAGCAAGGTCGATTTGCCCGAGCCCGACGGCCCCGCCACCGCCATGAACTCGCCCGGCTCCACCTCGAGCGTGACGCCGCGCAAGGCGGGCACGATGGTTTGCCCGAGCTGATAGTCCTTGGCCGCGTTCTCGACCCGCACCGAGCTCAAGCCGGCCTCCGCTTAGAACAGCGCCTTGACGCGCGCCTGAAGCGCGCCCCGGAGCGGCGCTAGACGGTACTCGCTGTCGCCCGGGCCCAGCAGGATGACGCCATCCAGGCTGATCGTGAAATCGCCGCGGGGCGCGTAGACGACGCCGGGGGTCAGCGCGACGCCTCCGTCCGAGAGCCCCACGACGCCACGCAACGCAGTGGTCCACTTGCCGCGGATCTCGCCGCGCGTCCAGGAGGCTTGCAGATAGTGCCGGCGCAGGCCGAGACCTCCCGAGAACGGCACCGAAGCGGCGCCGCCGTAGCGCGCCAGAGCTGCCTGCTGCGCGGCGGGCGGCAGCAGCGGATTCGTGGCGGCCGCGTAAGCCGCATCGAGGCCGGCGAGATAGAGCTTGGTTTCGCGGTCCGAGTAGCCCTCGCCGTTCCAGAAATACTCCGCCGTGACCGACGTCGTGTCGCGACTCCAAAGCAGACCCGTCGCCAGGCGGAAGAAACGCTGCTCGGGGCGTGGCGGTGCGATCTCGCTGCCCTGGTAGGTTGCGGCCTCGGCGTGGATCGAGACGCCGCCCAGGTCGCGGCCGAGATCCAGGCCGAGGAGTGTCGGCTGCCGCTCGCCACCGGAGACGACGGCGGCGAGATCGGTGTTCTTCACCAGGAAGCGCGCGCGCAACGCGCCGCTGTTGCGTTCGCTGGCGCTGCCCGAGAACGGCAGGTTCCCCACTCCCGTCTGACCGCGCGCGGCCACCAGGATCACGCCGGCCCAGTTTGCCGGAACGATGTCGAGGCGCGCCGCGAGCGAGCCTTCCTGTTCGAGCGACGTGTTCGCCGGGTTCTTGGGCGGTTCCAGCCGGTTTGTCGGGTTCCACGCAAAGCCCGAGCCCCAGCCCAGACGCTGCCTGCCGACACGCGCTTGAGCGCCGGGGCCCCAGCCGTACTGTGCGTAGGCCTGGCGCGCGGTCCACGTCGTCTTCGCGTCGGCGCCGGAGCTGCGTTCGACGAAGCCCTTGAAGACGAACTTCGCCGCGCCCTGGGTTTCCTTCCACGACAGCGAGCCGCGCAGCAGGTTCTCGTTCTTGTCGAGTCCCAGCAGGTTGTCCCGATTCAGAGCCGTCTCGGCCGTGCGGTACCAGAAGTCCTCGACGCCCGCCTCGAGCTCGCGCGAGCCGGCCTGGGCAACCGGTGCGCCACAGAGCAGGACGAGAAGGACTGTGCCCGAGAGGCGTGGCAAACCCGGCCTACTCGCCTTTCTCGAGCGCGCTCGGCGTGAAGATCCGGTCGTCGAGCTTCACGTCGTCCCGGATCTCGAGGAACTCGAGCAGCGTCCGAGCGCCCATCTCGAGGGCGTTCTCCATCGTGAGCAGCGTCGGCCGCTCGCGGCCGCCCAGG
>CAYTWT010000007.1:0-5316 GCA_964442185.1 uncultured Acidobacteriota bacterium | reverse complement strand
TTGGGGTGGATGACGGGATTTGAACCCGCGGCCTCCAGGGCCACAACCTGGCGCTCTAACCAAACTGAGCTACACCCACCATCGACCGACAGGCTAGTGTGGCGCGCCTGAAGGGATTCGAACCCCTGACCCGCAGCTTAGAAGGCTGCCGCTCTTTCCAACTGAGCTACAGGCGCCGAACCGGCAAAGTGTAGCACGAAGGCCGGCGTGCTAGGCTTTCCGCCATGACCTTGCTGCCGGCGCTCGCGCTTCTCGTCGCCGCCCAGGTGAACCCAGTGCAAGAACGCGCCGATCGCTTCCTGGGCATGGTGAACGCGTCCTACAAGGCCCTCTCTTACGTAGCGAGCCAGGCCCAGTGGGATGCGGCGACCGACGTCACGCCCGCTCACGATGCGGCCTCCGAGACCGCGAGCCGCGCGCTGGCGGCGTTCACGGGCAACCCGGCGCTGATTGGCGAAGCGAAGGCGCTCCTGGAGCAGCGCAGCGAACTTCAACCGCTCAGCGTGAGGCAACTCGAACGCGTCCTCTTGAATGCCGCCGAGGCGCCGATGACGAACCCCGACCTCGTGAAGGCGCGCATCGCGGCGGAGACTGCTCAGGCCTCGACGCTGAACAGCTTCGAGTTCAAGTTGGATGGCCAGCCGATCAGCGCCAACGAGATCGACAACCTGCTGGGCACGAGCCAGGACCTGAAGCAGCGGCAGGCGCTGTGGGAAGCGTCGAAGCTCTCGGGGCCGGCGCTCAAACCCGGCCTCGTGAAGCTGCGCGAGCTGCGCAACGGCGTTGCCAAGGAACTGGGCCACCCCGACTACTTCGCGCTCCAGGTCGCGGGTTACGGCATGACCAGCCACGAGATGGTCGAGCTGCAGGACCAGTTCATGAAGGAGCTGCGGCCTCTGTACCTGCAGCTCCACACCTGGGTGAAGTACGAGCTGGCGAAGAAATACGGCCAGCCGGCGCCGAAGCGGATCCCAGCCCACTGGCTCACGAACCGCTGGAGCCAGAACTGGACCGGCCTGGTGGACGGCGCGAACCTGGACGATCGCTTCAAGGCCCGCTCGCCGGAGTGGCTCGTGAAGACGGCCGAGGACTTCTACAAGGGCCTCGGCTTCGCCTCGCTGCCGGCGACGTTCTGGACGCTCTCGGACCTGTATCCGCTGAAGCCGGGCGAGACGCGCAAGAAGAACACGCACGCCTCGTGCTGGCACCTCGATCTCGAGAACGACATCCGCTCGCTGATGAGCGTCGAGCCCAACAGCCGCTGGTTCGAGACGACGCACCACGAGCTGGGCCACGGCTACTACTTCATGAGCTACACACGCCCCGAAGTGCCGCCGCTGCTCCGCACCGGCGCCAATCCCGCTTTCCACGAGGCGATGGGCTCGCTGATCGGCCTCGCGGCCAGGCAGGTGCCGTACCTGCAGGCGCGCGGCATCCTGCCCGCCGACTACAAGACCGACCAGGTCGCGTTCCTGCTGAACGACGCGCTCGCGAGCGCCATCCCGTTCATCTTCTGGGCCTCGGGCACGATGACGCACTGGGAGGCGGACGTGTACGCGAAGGGTCTGCCTCCCGACCAGTGGAACGCGCGCTGGTGGCAGTACGTCCGCGACTTCCAGGGCGTCGAGCCGCCGACCGAACGGGGCGAACAGTTGTGTGACGCCGCGACCAAGACCCACATCAACGACACGCCGGCCTACTACTACTCCTACGCGATCGCGAACGTGCTGGTGTTCCAGATGCACGACCACATCGCGCGCAAGATCCTGCACCAGGATCCGCGGAGCTGTAACTACGCCGGCAACAAGGAAGTCGGGGCGTGGCTCGAGTCGATCATGCAGAAGGGCGGGACCGAAGACTGGCGCAAGGTCCTGCGCGAAGCCACCGGTGAGGACCTTTCGACGCGCGCCGAGCTCGACTACTTCGCGCCGCTCATGAAGTGGCTGCAGGAGCAGAACCAGGGTCGCACCATCGGCTGGGAGTAGCTCGCCCTACCGACCCGAGACGCGCATCAGGCGCCGGCAGCGCCATTCGAGGTAGTGCGCGAGCAGCCAGAAGCGCTTGAAGGCCGGATTGCGCGTCTGCGCATGGTGGTAACGGTAGTAGATCTGCTGAGCGATCCCGGCCAGGCGGAACAGACCGTAGATCTCGTAGAACGCCCGTGCGCCGGTCTGAGGTTCATGCGTTCGCAGTAATGCGCCACGACCTCGTCGCGCGTGAGCATGCCGGGCAGGTGGGTCGGCTGCCGGCGCGTCGAGCGGGCGATGAAGTCGTCGTCAGCCTGGATCCAGTACGCGAGGCTGTTGCCCAGATCCATGAGCGGATCGCCCAGCGTCGCCATTTCCCAGTCCAGCACGCCGACGATGCGCGTGGGGTCGGCGGGATCGAGCACCAGATTGTCGAGCCGGAAGTCATTGTGGATGACACAGCTCGCGACGTCCTCGGGCGTGTTCGCACGCAGCCAGGCGATCACCTTGCGAAAGCGGGGCGCGTTCCAGGTGCGCGCCTTGGCGTAGCGGTCGCTCCAGCCTTCGATCTGCCGGCGCGCATAGCCTGGCCCCTTGCCCAGGCCGGAAAGGCCCGCGGCCGCTGCATCCACCTGGTGCAGTTCGACGAGCGTGTCGATGGCGCGCAGGCTCAGCGCCCGCGCCTGCTCCTTGTCGAGCCGAAGCTCGAGCTTCGCCCGCGGAACGACGCCGTCGATGCGTCGCATCACGTAGAACTCGACGCCGATCACTGCGAGGTCGTCGCAGTGCGCGAGCATCTCCGGCACGTAGGGGAAGACGGGTCGCAAGGCCTGCTGCACGCGGAACTCGCGGCCCATGTCGTGCGCCGATTTGGCCTTGGTGCCCGCGGGCGGCCGGCGCAGGACCAGGTCGTGGCTCTGGTACTCGAGGCGGTAGGTCCAGTTGGAGGCGCCGCCCGAGTATTGCGTCACGCGGGGCGTGCCGAGCAGGCCGGGAAGGCGCGGCTCGAGCCACGTGTTTACGGCCGCGACATCCAGTTCCTCACCGGGCCGCACGACCTGCGTACTTGGCCAGCTCGAGCTTGGCGATCACGGCGCGGTGCACCTCGTCGGGGCCGTCAGCGATGCGCAACGTCCGTGCCATCGCGAACAGGGCGACGAGCGGTGTCTCCGACGAGAGGCCCGCGCCGCCGTGCATCTGCATGGCCGCGTCCGTCACCCGCTGCAGCACGTTCGGCGCCACGACCTTGATGGCCGAGATCTCGGCCAGTGCCTCGAGCGGGCCGACCTCGTCGAGCCGGAAGGCCGCGTGCAGCGTCAACAGACGCGCCTGGTCGATGGCAAGGCGCAGGTCGGCGATGCGCTCGCGGTTGCCACCCAGGTCCACGAGCCGCTTGCCGAAGGCTTCGCGCCGCAGGCCACGCTCGATCAGCAGTTGCAGGGCGCGCTCGGCGGCGCCGATGCAGCGCATGCAGTGGTGAATCCGCCCGGGGCCGAGCCGGCCCTGTGCGATCTCGAAGCCCTGGCCGGGCGCGCCGATGAAGCTCGCGCGCGGCACGCGGACGTTGTCGAACCACACCTCACCGTGGCCGTAGGGCTCGTCGTAGTCGCCGAATACCGACAGCATGCGCCGGATCGTGATCCCGGGAGTGTCGAGGCCGACGAGCAGCATGCTGTGCTGGCCGTGGCGGTGGGCGGAAGGATCGCTCACGCCCATGAAGATCGCGAGCTTGGCGTTCGGGTGGCCCAGCCCGGTGGCCCACCATTTCCGCCCGTTCAGAACGACCTGATCGCCGTCGAGCACGGCGGTCGCGCGCATGTTGGTCGCGTCCGACGAGGCGATATCGGGCTCGCTCATGCAGAAGACCGAGCGGATCCGGCCCTCGAGCAGTGGCGTGAGCCAGCGCTCCTGCTGCTCCGCCGTGCCGTACTTCCACAGCAGTTCCATGTTGCCCGTGTCGGGCGCGTTGCAGTTGAAGACCTCGGCCGCGAGCAAGCTGTGGCCCATCTGCTCCGCAACGGGCGCGTACTCGACGCTGGTGAGTCCCGGGCCCAGCTCCTTATCGGGCAGGAACAGGTTCCACAGCCCGTCGGCTCGCGCCTTGGCCTTGAGCGCTTCGACCGCGGGCGACACGCGCCACTGCTTCCAGTCCCCGCCATGCCGCTCGGCCGCCAGCTCGCGGAAGTGGCGTTCCTCGACAGGGAGGACGTGCGCGCGGATGAAAGCCCGCACCCGCTCGACGTAGTCGAGCGCGCGCGGCGAAGGCCTGAAGTCCATGGCGGCTCTCCTTGGCGAAGCAGAGCCTAGTCTATGCTCCGGAGCTCAGGGGCAGCGCGGCCATGAGCTGGGCCACGACCAGGCCCAGGCCCTGGCGAAGTACGGGCAGGCTGCGTGCCATGCGCCGCTACGGCGGAAACCCGTGCGCCAGCTTCAGGTGCGTGCGCCCCTCGGGAGCACAAGCCTTCCGGTCAGTCCAGGTTCGCGCGGAGCACGTAGTTCCCGCTGGCACCAGAGAACCCGTCCACGACCACGATCACGGTCTGCCCCGCCGTGAGCGGGACCAAGATGTTGGACGTGAAGCCGACCCAATCGTCGTTGCAGGCGAGTTCGCTGCCGCCGCAGGCGTCGAACGCCGCCAGCACGGTGTCGTAGGAGGACCCGAACGTGTCGAAGGCGTAAACCGTCGTCGCGGGCGCGGTGAACCGGTAGATATGGTCGGGGGCCCCGGCAGAGCCCAAGCCGCAGCTCGGGATGGTGCTGTTGGTCGCGCCCGTGGTCGAACCGCTGGCGGATGCTGGCAGCACGCTCGAGAGCGTGAACTGCGCGCAAGCCAAATCCTGAGAAGGCCCACCCTGAACAGGCGCCGGCAGGTTGATCGTGAAAGTCCGGCAGGAGAAGTAGGTCCCGGGCCCGTGGACCCGCGGGTTGCCGCTCAGGACGCAGACGCCCGTTTCATAGACGTTGCCCCTCCAAAACGGGAGCCGCTGCAGGTTGTAGGTGTGCTGCTGCCGACAGGCGTCGCCGGTGCCGACGACGTTCGGCCTGTGGTCGAAGTCCCAATCGTAGAGATAGGTGAGCGTCTTGTCGGGGTCGCTCCGCGAGCCACAGACGTCGAACTCCACGGTGAGCGGCGACTCGCCGCGGATGATGCCCTGCGTGTCGGGTTTGGGGCGAACCCGGAAGACGGCTTTGAAGTTCGGGGGCTCGGCTCCTTCGAAGCCGACCGGCATCCAGATTTCTGTGGAGGAATCAGGCGCCTCCACGCCGCTGGGGCGCACGACCTCGGGAGAAGTGGGGAGCGAGGGTGCGGAGCCATCGCCGGCGCCGCAGGCCGCGATGCCGAGGCTGA
>CAYTWT010000006.1:0-11547 GCA_964442185.1 uncultured Acidobacteriota bacterium | reverse complement strand
ACGATCGACACACTGCGTCCGCCGCGACTCCACGACCAGAAACCTTGGGACTGGCGCAGAGACACTGTGCCCCGACCCATCGTGTTCAGGGATCCAGGCACCCTCGACAATGAGGTGGTCCACCTCCATCTGGAGCATCGCGTTGTCCAGCGCCTGCTAGGACGCTTCCTGGCTCAGGGCTTCGTCCTCGACGATCTCTCACGCGCTTGCGTCGGCCAAACACAGGATCCCGTCCCCCGCGTGGTGATACTCGGCCGGCTCTCGCTTTACGGCGAACACGCCGCCAGGCTCCATGACGAGGTCGTTGCGGTGGCCGCTCGTTGGAGCGAACCCGAATCTCGGCGCGACGGCCTGAAGCCCTATGGCGCTGACGCCGAAGCTCGTGCCGTCGAGTTGCTGCAAGAATCCCTGCGCGCTTCGCAGTCGGCAGTCATCCCGGATGCCATCCAGAAGCGGCTGCTGGCCGCGGTTGCTCAGGACATGGCAGGTCTCCACCCTCACCTTGAGGAACGAGCGGCGGCCCTCGCCACACGCGCCCGCGAGCGCCTCGCCGCGCGCGGCGACAAAGAAGCGAAGGAAATGGCGGAAATCCTGGGGGCCCAACGAAAGCGCATCGAGGACACGGTGACCCGCTACGAGAAGCCGCAACTCCTGCTCGAGTTCGACGACGAGGAGCGGCGCCAGATTGATGCCGATCGCAGGCACTGGCAGCGTCGGTTGGAAGCTCTGCGGGCCGAACTGAAACGGGAGCCTGACCGTATCCGCAAGACCTACGACGTGAAGGCCACTCGGATCGAGCCCGTGGGCCTCGTCTACCTGTGGCCGGTCAGCGGATGAGACCCGAAGAGCTGGACCGACGCGCTCATCAGGAATGGCTGGGCTACCTTCAGCCCTCGGGGCTGGTCGTCTCGGCCACTGCCCTCGTGGCTGCTCAGGCGTTCCCGCAGAAGAACATCATCCCCGAGCAGCAGAAGCTCCTCGAGCTGGTCGGCGAAAACGATCCTGCCAGCCTCGACGACTTTCCCCGCTTCACGCGTGAGTTCCTCGGCTGGGAGGCCGGCGACCTGGCCGGCGGCCCGAGCGGGCCCGAACTGCCAGAGATCTTGGAAAGAGCGCTCCCGGAGTACGGCGAGACACTCCGCCCCAGCTATGCAGTCCCCGATCCCGAGAACCCCGACTCCTGGCTCCTGCTCGTCCGCATCGAGCCGAGAATCCTCGACCTGGACAAGGCGGCGGAGGGCGAGGCGGAGCGGCGTTGGAACGCCAGCCCACAACTCCGCTTCGAACGTCTTCTGCGCGAAAACGCGATTCCAATCGGCATTCTCTCGAACGCCAGGGAAATCCGCCTCGTCTATGCACCGCGGGGCGAGTCGACCGGCTTCCTGACGTTCCCGGTCTCCGCGATGTGCGAGGTAGCGGGCCGCCCCATCGTCTCGGCCATTCAGATGCTGCTCTCAGCCGACCGGGTCTTCCCCGGGCCCGTAGAGACGGCGAGGCGGCTGCCCGCGATCCTGCGCCTGAGCCGCAAGTACCAGAACGAGGTTTCGACCCGACTGGCTGGACAGGTCCAGGCTGCTCTCTACGAGTTGCTCGGCGGGTTCCAGGCCGCCAACGCCGCGACCAAGGGCGACCTGTTGCGCGACGTGTTGAAGGAAGCGCCCCAGGAGGTCTACGGGGGCTTGCTCGGCACGCTCCTGCGCCTCGTCTTCATTCTTTACGCCGAGGATCGCGGCCTCCTGAGCAGCGATCCTGTCTACCAAGAGCACTACTCAGTGGGCCGCCTGTTTGAGCGCCTGCGCGATGACCAGGGCCGCTACGCCGACACCATGGACAGCCGCTACGGTGCCTGGGCACAGCTCCTGACACTCTTCCGGCTGATCCACGATGGGGCTACCCACGGCGGTTTGCGCCTGCCCCCACGCCACGGCCGTCTCTTCAACCCTGACACCTGGGATTTTCTCGAAGGCCGGCCGTGGGAGGACGTTCTCGACCGCGGAAAGCGGCTTGACCCGCCGCGAGTGCCGGATGGCGTCGTCTATCGCGTCCTCGAGAACCTTTTGATGCTCGACGGCGAGCGCATCAGCTACCGCGCCCTCGACGTCGAGCAAATCGGCTCGGTCTACGAAGCCATGATGGGCTTTGAGCTTCAGATCGCCACCCGCCCGTCGGTGGCGGTACGCCCCGATCACGTCGTCGTCGACCTCACGCGGCTTCTCGAAGCCAAGCCAGCCGACCGCTTGAAGCGCCTTGACGAAGAGGCGGGCTGCAAGCTCTCGGGCAAGGCGGCCGACGGTGTGAAAGCCGCGGACTCGGTCGAGGCCCTTATCGCCGCGCTGCACAAGCGGATCTCGCCCTTCACCCCGCAGCCGATCGCGAAGGGCGGCCTCCTCTTGCAACCCACCGACGAACGCCGCCGGTCGGGCTCGCACTACACGCCGCGGTCGCTGACCGAGCCGATCGTCCGGACGACCCTGGAGCCGATCCTGAAGGGCCTGGGCGAAAACCCACGGCCAGAGCAGATCCTCGCCCTCAAGGTGTGCGACCCGGCCATGGGCTCGGGGGCGTTCCTCGTGGAGGCCTGCCGTTTCCTGGGCGACGCGCTGGTGGCCTCATGGCAAGCCCACGCCGCCCTGCCCAGAATCCCGCTCGACGAGGACCCGGTCCTGCACGCGCGGCGGCTGGTGGCGGCTCGCTGCCTCTACGGCGTCGACAAGAACCGGTTCGCCGTGGACCTCGCCAAGCTCTCGCTCTGGCTCGCGACCCTGGCCAAAGACCATGCCTTCACGTTCCTCGACCACGCCCTGTGCCACGGCGATTCCCTCGTGGGCCTGACGCGCGAGCAGGTCGCGAGCTTCCACTGGCAGCCGGAGAAGCAGATCCCCCTGATCCGCGATTCCCTCAAGGGGACTCTCGAGCTGGCCACGGACAAGCGGGCCGCCCTTCACGCGCTGGGGGACGAGGGCGACGCTGGCCCGAAGGCGCGCCTTCACCACGAGGCGACCCGGGCCCTCCGCGATATCCGGCTCTGCGGCGACCTGGTTATCGCGGCGTTCTTCGGCAAGGAGAAGGACAAGGACCGCGAGGTCCTGCGAACCCTTTACGCCGACCAGCTCCTAGCGGTCCTGGAGGGGCGCGCGGGAGCCGAGAAGCTCGCGGAGATCGTGGCGCCGCTCTACGACGGTTCGAAGCCCGTGCCGCCCTTCCACTGGGAGATCGAGTTCCCGGAGGTGTTCTCGCGCGACACCCCGGGCTTCGATGCGTTTGTCGGCAACCCGCCGTTCCTGGGGGGAACGAGAGTCTCAACGGTTCTCGGGATGTCGTACTTTTCCTACCTGACCACAAGCTTCCCCCCAGCCAGTCACCTTTGTGATCTGGTTGCGTACTTCTTTCGTCAAGCGTTCTTTTTGCTTCGTCATCGCGGAGCTTTCGGCCTGGTCGCGACGAATACCGTGGCTCAAGGCGACACGCGCAATGGGGGCCTGACACCCATCTGCCTCGCGGGCGGCACCGTATATAGCGCGAGGCGGCGTGTGCGGTGGCCGGGCAAGGCGGCGGTCGTCGTGAGCCAAGTCCACGTCATCAAGGGGCAGTATGAATATCCTCGGATCCTTGATGGGAGGTCCGTCCAAAGGATCAGCGCCTACCTATTTCACGAGGGTGGTGACCAGAACCCTGTTCGCCTCAGGGGCAGGAACGCGTTGTTTTCCGCTGGATCCAAGATCTACGGACAGGGCTTTCTGTTCGATGACGCGGATCCCGAGGCGTCACCGATTTCGGAGATGAGAAGCCTGCTTGAGAGCGAGCCACGGTACGCCACGCGCATCTTGCCGTACATCGGGGGCGAGGAAGTCAACGGAAGCCCTACTCAGACACCTCATCGCTACGTAATCTTCCTGAGCGACCTCAAGTTCGAGACCGACCTCGATGCTTGGCCCGCCTTGGCGGCGATTGTTCGATCTAAGGTCAAACCGGAGCGCGATCGTTTGGGAAGTAACCCAAACAACATTCCGCTCAAGAAGCGATGGTGGGCGTACCAAGCACACCGGCCAGAGCTCTACAACGCGATCCGCGGCCTCGACCGGGTGCTCGCGAACTGCCAAGTCGGCCCGCACCTGGCCTTCGCCTTTCAACCCTCGGCACGCGTGTTCGCGCACACGCTGAACGTCTTTGCGCTGCCCAGCACATCGGCCTTTGCGGTTCTTCAGGCTCGCCCGCACGAGGGCTGGGCCCGCTTCTTCAGCTCGTCCATGAAGGACGATATGCGCTACACCCCCTCCGACTGTTTCGAGACCTTCCCGTTCCCGGAGGACTGGCAGACGAACGCCCGCATCGAAGAAGCCGGCCGCGCCTATTACGACTTCCGCGCCGCCCTGATGGTTCGGAACGACGAGGGCCTGACCAAGACCTACAACCGGTTCCACGACCCCGAGGAGCGCAATCTCGACATCCTGAAGCTCCGCGACCTGCACAACGCCATGGATCGCGTCGTGCTGGGCGCTTATCTCTGGACTGATCTCCAGCCCAAGTGCGAGTTCCTTCTCGACTACGAGGACCACGACTCCGAAGGGGACGACGACGCCAAGCCACGGAAACGAAGGAAGCCCTGGCGCTACCGCTGGCCCGACGACGTCCGCGACGAAGTCCTCGCCCGCCTCTTGGCCCTGAATGCCGTCCGCGCGAAGGAAGAAGCTCTTGCTGGAGTCGCCGCGTCCGGCACAGGGGCGGCAGCCACCACACAAGCGACGAAGAAGGCCAAGGGCGGCAAGTCGACAGGGTCGCTCCTCGATTGATGGAAGAGGAGGACATCGCATGATCGTTCGTTTCTGGGCAGTGAGCCGCACGAGCACGTCGCTTCGCGAGGTGCTCATAGGGTTCGTCGGCCGCAATCAGCGCCAAGACCCCGGGGAGTTCCCTATCCGGCTTGGCAAGAAGCAGAAGCCGCGTCGGAACCCTGGCTGGGCCAAGGCGTATAGCCGCACGGGCTCCCTTGGAGTCATCAATTTCGAGTGGAACGAGCGCGCACACCTCCTGGAGGGCCAAGCCGTTTCAAGACGGGGCCACCATCCCTATCTGCTTCTCGGAGAGTTCATCTCCGTCGTGATGCGTCTGCCGGGCAAGTCAGTCAAGAGCATCCACATCGAGGTCGATCGGAAGAGCAAGAGAAGCTAAGGAAGATCAAGGGCGCCGGCTCTTCGATGAGCCGGATTGATCGAGGAGGCTGCTCTTGGCGCAATTGGCAAAAGATCCGGAAGGCACTCGATCTTGAGGGTTTCGTCGCCGCACACTTCGTGAGCCGGGGATGCTTCGCCGAAACTGCGATCAAGGAATGGCGACCTGACGAGATCGGCGAGTTGGACATCGTTTGGATGGACTACCGAGTAGAGCCGCCGACCGCCACGCTTCTGGATTGCGAAGAGGAAGACCTGGCCGAGTGAATCAACCCAGCCTACTCAAACATGCAGGCGACAAGTAGCTATGCCTGATGCCGGTGTGGCATTCGTCGAGGCCGTAGATACCTGCCGCAGCGTCCTTGTCGCTGCTTGCCGAGAAGCTCTAGAACAGAGCGACGTAGACAGGTATGCGCTGGCAATGCGAGTCCTGGCCGAGACCGACATCGAGATTCTCGGCTTCGATATCGAGCCGCCGCAGTCTTCCGCGGGGAAGGAGGTGGCCCGAGTGGCAGAGCTAGCCTCCGCCGCTTCGCTAAATCTCCTCGCGATCAGCAAGGCTGGCCTGAAAACCGGAAGAACAGATGATGAGGCCCTTGAAATCCAGGCAAGCTACGTTCGACGAACTGGCTTGTCCTTCGGCCGTTTGCGAGCTCTCAGCCAAGAGCATGCCCTCGGTTTCTACATGGTGGAGCAGGTCGCTCCAAGGCATTTTCACCTGAAGCCCAACCTCCAGTATTTCGGGAGTGAGGATCGTTGGAACCGGGCCATCGAGCGGGCTAACAAGTCACGGTTCGTCGAGGCGTATCGCTCCGTCCGACTCACCGAGGAAGCCAAGGACACGTCGCGTGTTAGCCCTCACGTAGTCCTGTGATCCCCCGTCCTTTTTCTCCCGCTCTGCGCGCGCGCGGAAGGGAGTGAGAAGGTGAAGGGATGTGAGACGGTGAGCTGAGGGTGCATTCCGAGAAGGACCTGTCATCGTCCGCGCCGCAGGCGCGCGCGCCGTTTGACGGTCGGCCGAATCTGTAGAGACTCATCGGCATTCCAAGGAGAAGAAGCTGGGCTCGCCACGTGGGCAAGACGTGCGAGCCCGTGGCCGGTGTGTGCAGCTACGTCATTCAACGAAGCTCACCAGCGAGGAGTACGTTACCCAGAAAGCCTGGCGCCAGGCAAGCCTTGAATGCTGTCCGCGTCATCCGAGCGGCGGCTGCGACTTCTCCCGCCACGGTACGTATGCGCGGACTGAGCCACTGGGGATGCGCATCGCGCGGTGGTACTGCCGCGATGCGGGGATGACCTTCAGCGCCTTGCCGGACTGTATGGCGGCGCGTATCGTCGGCAGCCTGGACGAAGTCGAGCAGGTGGCGGTGGCGGCCGAGTCGAAGGGGATCGAAGCCGCCGCCCAAGATCTCCGTACAGAGATCGAGCTGCCGGGCGTGATGAGGTGGGTGCGGCGGCGGCGTGACGCTGTCCGAGCAGCCTTGCTCGCGCTGATCACGGCGATGCCGGGACGGCTCGGGACAGTGGCACGAGTGCAGGCGGTGCGGACCGTGCTCGAGACCGAGCGCGCGCTGGTGGCCCTGCGCGAGATTGGAGCCGATCACCTTCACGCGCTCACGTACCCTCTCGGATTCTGCCGTCCCCATCCGCGGCGTGCGGAACGTGATCTCGTGACCCAACACGAAACGGGGCCTGACCCGCCGGGCACCTGACGAGCAGACTCCTCCCGCCGGCGTTTGTCCGGCGAAAGGAGTCGAACGCGATGCTTGATGACAAGACACGAGAGCGGATCGCGCTCTTCCGGTACGGTCTGATCGCCGACCTGGCGCATCGACAGGAGGGCGAGCGGGGTCTTTACGCCTTGCTCCGCGAGAAAGCGGAGAAGGTGTACGAGATTCCCGGCTCGCGGCGCTGCCGCGTGGCTGCGGAGACGCTTCGCGAGTGGCTGGGGGCCTATCGTCGCGGCGGCTTCGAGGCGCTTCATCCCAAGCCCCGGTGTGACCAGGGCCGCGCGCGGGCGATCCCGCAGGAGATGGCGGACCTGCTGTGCGCGCTCAAGGAGGAGACGCCCGCGCTTTCGGTGAATCTCCTGATCGACAAGGCGAAGGCCAAGGCGGGCAGCTGCGACGAAGTGCACCTCGCTCCAGCGACGGTGCATCGCCTGCTGTCGCGGCACGGCCTGATGGACAAGAAGCTGGGCCTGCCAACCAGCAAGGACCGGCGGCGTTTCGCCTTCGACAAGGCCGGCGAGCTGTGGATGAGCGACGTGATGCACGGGCCCACGGTCATGGCGGACGGTCGCAAGCGCAAGAGCTATCTGCTGGCTCTGCTCGACGACGCGACACGGATCATTCCCTACGCGGCCTTCGCGCTCTCCGAAAACACGGCGGCCTTTCTCCCGGTGCTGCGCCAGGCTGTCCTGCGCCGCGGAGTGCCCACGCGGCTCTACGTGGACAACGGCTCCGCCTATCGCTCGCACCATCTCTCGCTGGTCTGCGCGAAGCTCGGCATCGCGCTCATCCATGCCAGGCCGTACCAGCCCCAAGGAAAGGGAAAACAAGAGCGCTGGTTTCGGACCGTGCGCATGCAGCTGCTGCCGATGCTGGCCCCTTCTGACACGGCGTCCCTGGAGGCACTCAATCGGCGGCTGTGGGCCTGGGTGGAAGGCGAATACCACCACAGCCCGCACAAGGGACTCGACGGCGTGACCCCGCTCGACCGCTGGACGATGTCGGCCCAAGACGTCCGCCTCGTGGGTCCGGGAGTGGATCTCGACGAGCTGTTTCTCTTCGAGCAAAAGCGCAAGGTCCAGCGCGATCGCACGGTCAGCCTGAACGGGATCGTCTACGAGGTCGACGCCTCGCTGGTCGGCGAGACGGTCACGCTGCGCTTCGATCCCACCCGGCGTGGCCGGCCCGTCGACGTGTACTTCAAGGGGCGCAAGGTCGAGCAGGCCAAGCGCGTCGACCTCTACGCCAACTGCTTCGTCAAGCGCGATCACACCACCAAGGCGCTCCAGCCTGACCGCAGGCTCGACGATCCGCCAGCGGGTCTGTCCCTGCGAAACCTCACATCCCGAGAGGAGGACTGACATGTACCGCCAGCACTTCGGACTGACCAAGCACCCCTTCACCAGCGAGATCGAGCCCGAGGATCTCTTCCCGGCCGCCGCCGCCAAAGAGCTCGAGGTCCGGCTCGCTCACCTCCTCGACATGCGCGGCATCGGACTCGTCACCGGCGACGCCGGCAGCGGCAAGACCTGCGGCGCCCGCAAGGTCCTCGCCGCACTCCACGCCTCGCTCCACCGCGTCGTCTACGTCTGTCTCTCCACCGGAAACGTCATGGACCTCTACAAGACCATCTCGTGGGAGATGGGCCTGCCCGTCGAAAGATCCCGCGCCGCCCTCTTCCGCCAGATCCGGACCGAAGTCACCCGCCTGGTCTCCGAGGCCCGATGTCGGCCGGTCCTGGTGATCGACGAGGCGCATCACCTGCGTCCCGACGTCCTCGAAGACCTGCGCCTCCTCACCAACTACAAGATGGACGCCGAGAACCGGCTCTGCCTGCTCCTGCTCGGACAGACCGAACTACGCCGCCGGCTCAGTATGGCCGTGCACGAGGCGCTGTCACAGCGGATCGTCGTCCGCTACCACCTGCCCGCGCTGGCCCGAGACGAGGTCCCCGACTACCTCAGCCATCGCATGCTCCGCGCAGGTACCGAGCTCCCGCTCTTCGAGCCCACCGCCCACGAGGCGCTCTTTCAGGCCACCGGCGGCCTGCCGCGCAGGATCAATCTCCTCGCTCATCACGCGCTGCTCGCCGCCGCTCTCTCGCGCGCCAGGACCGTCTCCGCCGAGCACGTCCAAGCCGCGCTTCCAGAGGTCGCGTGAGGACCCCACAGTCGCGATACGTCGCCCACGTGCTCGACCGGTACCTCACGCTGCCGGGAACCCTGCGCCGCGTCCTTCGCCAAGACCGCCGCACCGCACTCGCCCTCTATCGCCGCGGCGTCCGCCTCGACGTCGTCCACAATGCCTTCGTCCTCGCCGTCGCGCGTCGAACCTTTCGCTCCGACGCCGGCCGCCCGGAGCCGATCCGATGCCTCCAGTACTTCGTCCCCATCGTGGACGAGCTGATCGAGGAGCCGCCGCTGCCCGAGTATCTGGACTACCTGAAGAACCGGCTCATCAACGCCGGAGTCCTGCCGCCCGCTTGACCCACAGGGAGCGGGGAACTTCTCCGCTCCCTCTCACTCTCTTTCCTCACCGCCACAGCCCAACTCGATGCCCGAATGTGAGATCCAAACCCGCGCACGTCCCGAAGGACCGCGAGAATCACGTCAGGAAACTACGTGAGAGACAACAGTCGCGGCACGAGGCTCTTCGGCGCACAAGCGTGGATTGGTCAACCGGGGTCGTCCGTATGAAGGGCAAGCATCGTTCCCTGGACCGAGTCGTCGAATCCTTCGTCAACGTTTGGAAGGACACCCTTCGCGACGAAGTGAGTCTAACAACGGAGCCTGACTGGCCGATTGCGGAGGGTCGAGCTTCGGTCCAGGAGTGGATTGCTGTAGCTACGGCCCTGTACCGCAGGACAAAACTGCGACAAGTGATTGCGTATCATCACGCGCTTGGGAGACGTACTACGCGCTCCGATTGGCGCCCCTTGATCATTGAGACTTCTCGCCCTGAACTGATCTCGTACCTCAGCGCAACCGCTGGCTGCGCGCCGGCCGTTGCAGAAGTTGTGATTGGCACGCTGACGGCACATCTCGACGACCCGGAGGCAAAACCCTCAGCCTTCCGGATGCATGAGCGCCCGCTCCTTGCGGCTGGTGATCGGATCGCATGGGGCTCCTATCACCTGCAACACATCCAAATGGCTCGCGTCTTGGAGGACCATCTCGCGGAACCCGAGAAGCAACGTGCCGGTGCGCATTTCGTGGAGGCAATGAAAGCACGCTTGGGGCAGCTTGGCCCCAGATCAGTTGCGGCTCACGTCAGATACGAATCAAGCGCAGGGGAAGGCGACATCGACCTAGTCGTCTGGTGGAGGGATTTTCTCTTCCTCTTCGAGTGCAAGGCGATGCTTGGGATCGTCCGGGGAGATCGGGTCAAGAATCGTTACGCGGAACTGGAGAAGGCAGCCGATCAGGCCCTCCGCAGCCAGGCCTTCGCGGTTTCCTCGCCTGAGCAGTTCGGAGCAAGAGTCAGGATGTCGCCGGATGCCGTTCGGCAGTCCACAATTGTTCCGGGCATTCTCCTCTCGGGGCCGCTCTTCGATGGCGCGCTTTTCAAGGGCGTGCCTACGCTTAACGCCGACTACCTCCTGCGGCAGGCCCCACAGACTGCGAATGACTTGTGGCGATTGCTCACGGAAGAGCCGGCCGCCACGAAGAAAGACATGTCCAAGCCGGCCTCGACGCAGGTGAACGACTACCTGTTCACCTGGGAGTAGGCTGCCGACGTGACGGACTCCACGGGAACTCGGGTAGCATCATGCCGACCATGAAATCCAGTGAGGTCCGGGCCGAGCTAAGCCGAGCGCTTCGCCTCGACCTGATCGGCCCAGACCCCACGGACGAAGCCCTGGCTCGTGAGGCGCTCGCGCAACCGCCTTCGCGTTGGTATCTCACTGGGTTCCTCGTGCCGTACGAGGCTGAAATAGATCAGCGCCAAGATGAGACGGCCAGTGAGCAGCTCGACCTCGCGACGGCTGGGGCGGGTGACGACGAAGGAAGTACCGACCCCACTTCGGCCCGGAAGGCTTTCTTTCCATCCTCACTCGGCGTGAGTGTCCTGGTGGCGCCGTCGTGCGCGGACCTTCGAGTCTTGGTAACTTGGGGGGACTACCGCTTCATCAAGCCAGAAGCCTCCGGGCCGGACACGGACTTGGCTCCGCGGTGGGAGCGCGAGCCACGGCATGCAGAGATCATTGTTCCGGTCGCGAAGGCAACTGCCAAGCCGGCGACGTTCGAGCTAGCTGACAGTCAAGGTTTGCGCATCGTGGTCTCAACACGAGACGTGACAGGCGCGTTGACTGAGATGGAAGCCGGCGACATACCAGCCGGCGCCCGGGCCGTGTCCATCTTTCTGGTGAACCACCGGGTACCGAAGGACGAGGCCATCAAAGACGAGGCGTTCGTCTTCCAGGCGGGCCTCGAGGTGCGCTCGGTACCGCCGCTCATTGCACGACCGAACCTTCGAGGGCGTGGGTCTGACGACTGGGATGAGCAGGTTGCTGATCTGCAATACCGAGACGCATTCGAATATGGCGTCGGCCACGGCGTCTCCACGCGAGCGGAAGTGAGCGGGGGGACCTGTAGCAAAGTCTCGACAACCTGGTTACCCACGGCGGAGGTCGAGAAGGTCGAGGCGGC
>CAYTWT010000005.1:0-5424 GCA_964442185.1 uncultured Acidobacteriota bacterium | reverse complement strand
GGTGCCGCAGATGGCCGGCTCGGACGAAGTGTTCCGGAGGCTCGCGAAGCGCTCCGGCACGCGGACGCCCGTGCTGGTTCCCAATCGCCACGGTTACGAGCGTGCGCGTGAGGCGGGCGCCCGCGAGATCGCCATCTTCACCGCGGCCAGCGAGACCTTCAATCGCAAGAACATCAACGCCTCGATCGACGGGTCCTTCGCTCGCTTCGCTCAGTTCGTGCCCGAGGCGCGGCGCGAGGGCTTCTGGGTTCGCGGCTACGTATCGACCTGCCTCGGCTGTCCGTACGAGGGCAAAGTTGCTCCCGAAAAGGTCCTCGAGGTCATGCGCCGACTCATCGAGGCCGGCTGCGACGAGGTATCGATCGGCGACACGATCGGCGTCGGCGTACCGACGCAGGTAACGGACCTGATGGGCCGTCTACGCGACGCCGTCGGCGTGTCGGCGCTCGCCGTCCACTTTCACGATACGCGGGGAACCGCGCTCGCCAACGTCCTCGCGGCGCTCCACGAAGGGATTGGGACCGTGGACAGCTCCGCCGGCGGCCTGGGCGGCTGCCCGTACGCGCCGGGCGCGAGCGGCAACCTCGCGACCGAGGACCTGCTGTACATGCTCCACGGCATGGGTATCGAGACCGGTGTCGATCTCGCGCAGGTCGTCGCAGCTTCGCGGTCACTTGCGCCGAAGCTCGGCCATGCGCTGCCGAGCCGTTATCTACAGGCCTGCGGGCAGTAGCAGCGGAGCGCCCGACTACTTCGCGGCTCCCCAGCACATGCGTCTGTCAGAAACGCCTTGCGGTCACCAGGCGCCCGCGCGACGGTTGCGCGGAACACGTCCGTGACTTGCCGCCCGCGCTCACGCGTAATCATCCCCCCAGGCGGCTCACCGCCTGCCCGATGTCGCCGGCGCAACGGGGGTGAGCGTGCTGGTCCTTTCGGCCACCGATTCCACCATGGGCCGCGAATAGGCCACTGGGAAATAGCGTCCGCGCGCCCAGAGGTCGAACAGGTCGCGGTAGTGCGGTTCGTCGGGGTTGCCCGACTGCCCGGGGGTGTTGAGGCCCACGCTGTTGTCCCAGTTCTCCGTGTCCGCCACGATCTTGAGCGACCCGCCGGAGGCCTGGTTGTCCTGATCGCCCGTGGCGCTCACGGTGGTGCCGTCGCCGCCGCGCGGGAACGAGCCCACTTCGAGCTTCTTGCGCGTCTCGTCGTTAACGGCGGCAGACATCCGGTGCTTGATGAGCACGTGGTGCAGCTTCTCATCGCCCCACTTCCATGCCGTCGTGTCCGCGCCGAAGCGACTCGTGACGTCGGTCACGCCTTGCTCGAAGGCCGCGGCAACCAGCGCGTCGCGCGCTTTCGTGGGGTCGGATCCGAAGCGGCCATCCGGCGCGTACAGCCAGTCGACGATGCGCTTGGTGCTGATCAGCCATTCAGGCACCGCGCTTCTTGCCGACGCCGGAGTCGCGAGCTCGATCACGCTCGCGTAGAGGCGTCGCGTGAAGAGCTCATAGACGGCCGCCGCGGACGAGTTCTTGTCGAGCACGAAATCCCATTGCAGCACCAGGTCGCGCGCCTTGGCCACGGCCGGGCTGCTGAACGTCAGATCTTGCAGCAACGGCACCAGCGCCCGCGCGGCGATCGACAGGTCGTCGTTCTGCAGGCGCGTCATCTCGGCCACGCTGAATCGCCGGCCCGAACCGAGCACCTCTTCGATGCGGTGCGCACGGTACGGATCGAGCCACGTGTAGTGGCGCGCTTGCGGGTACGGGTAGTCGTTCGGATACAGATAGTGGTTGGCCGTGGCGATGAAGCCGCGCTCGGGATTGGTCTCCTGCGGCAACGCCGTGATGGGCAGGTAGCCGTCCCACTCGAAACGGCCGTCGCCGGGTACCGGCAGCAGGCCGCTCCACGCTCGAAGCGGCGCGATACCGGCGGCCTGCCATCCGATGGTACCGGTCTTGTCCGCCCACACCATGTTCTCTGACGGCATGCGGTTGTAGCTGCAGGCCTCGCGGAACTCGTCCCAGCTGCGCGCCTGGTTCATCCGCAGGCTTGCGAGGTACGGCGCGCCGCCGGTTTCCAGCCACGCCGCTTTGAGCGCGTACGCACGTTGGTTCGCGCGGTCCTCGTGCAAGACGGGTCCGTGGCGCGTGTACTTCAGCTCTACCTTGGCGGCGGGCTGGCCCTTCAGCGGCACGGTCTCGGCAACGACCCGCATGGCCTCCCAGCGGCCCTGGTAGCGGTACTCGTTGGGATTGGCGGGGTTCGTTTCGTAGACGAACAGGTCTTCGCTGTCGGTGCCGAAGATGGTGAGTCCCCACGCGCCGAACTCGTTGTGGCCAATCGACACCCCCGGCAGCACTGGCTCGCCGCCGCCAATCACGTTCCATCCGGGCGCCACCAGGTGCACCCAGTAGCGCAATGACGGCGCTTCGATGACGCGGTGCGGGTCGTTCGCCATGATCGGGTACGAGCTCTGGGTGCGAGATCCGCTCACGACCCAGTTGTTGGATCCGATGTCGCGGTCCACCACCCAGCTCTTGGTGGCAACAGTTGGCAACATCGCTGCGGCGTCGGCCGCAGCCCGCGGCTGCCCGCGGTACCCGGGCGCCACGTCCTCGGGCCGAAACGCGATGGGATCGCGAAACGCGTTGTACACCTTCAATACGTCGGCGGGGAAGGTCTTGGGATCGATGAGCGGGTCCAAGGTGAGCGACGGGTTACCGCCCTGCAGGTAGAGCAGTTCGCGCAACTTGTCGGCGCTGCCGAGCGCGCCGATGGCACGCACGTGCGTGGCCTCCTCGAAGACGTTGGCCGTGAGCGCCTGGTGACGCGAGATCACTGCCTCGGGTGTCCACTTGCCGGGCGTGATGCCCAGCATCTGGAACTCGAGCGGCAACGCGGACGGCGTACGCATCGCCTCGTCCACGTACGCGTTGATCCCGCGCACGTATGCCTCGATGATCTGCTTCCCTCGGGGGTGATAGTGATTCAACTCGGCGTCGAGGTCGCCGCGGAACTTGTGCAGTCGCGTGCCGATGTCGCGATTGAGCTCGCGCGGCCCGAGGATCTCCGCCACGGTTCCAGTGGCGCGGCGTCGCCACACCTCGAACTGGAACAGGCGGTCCTTTGCGGCCAGATAGCCTTGCGCCTGGAACAGGTCGCTCTCGTTCCGCGCGTAGATGTGGTTGATGCCCCAGCGGTCGCGAATCACTTCCACCGGTTCCGTGAGCCCGGGCACCGCTAGCGATTCGCGTTGTGCCTGCGCCTGCGCGTGAGCCGTGCGCGCGCCCTCCGCCGCGACGATACAGACAACGACAAGCAGTGCGAGGAGTCGAAAGAGCCTTCGCATTGAGGATCCTCCAAAGGTGCTCGCACCCGCCGATTCCACGAGCCGGCACGCAGTATACGGCCGGAAATGCGCCTTGCTCCCGCGGGTCCGAGCCTCGTGACCCGCGCATCTTTAGCGCACCGCCGCTCTAGAGAGCAAGGATTGCCGGTGGCGGACTGGGTTCCAATGCCTTAGCCACGGCATCGTGCTTGCATCAATGGTCCATCACGGAGGCCCCTACATGGCTGATCATGGAATCGTAGTCACACCCGAGGACACGCTGCGTGAGGAACGGCGGGAGTTCCTGAGGATCCTCTCCGGCGGCCTTGCGCTGGCCGGTATCGGAACTCTGGTCGGATGCGGCGGATCACCGACCGGTCCGACGGCGTCCTCGAGCAGCTCTCCTCCGGGGCAGTCGAGCTCCAGCGTGCCTCCCAGCTCGAGCTCGCCGTCCTCTTCCAGCTCCTCTTCCAGCTCCTCGAGCCCGTCCAGTTCTTCGAGCAGCAGCTCCTCGAGTTCTTCGAGCTCCAGCTCCTCGAGATCTTCGAGCAGCAGCTCTTCGCAATCGAGCTCGTCGTCCAGCTCGGGCTCTTCCAGCAGCTCGAGCTCGCTGCGTGCGCGCTGATTGACGCCTCGACCCCGGCAGGTGCGCACATGAAGAAGCTGATCCTCCGCAACTTTCAATCTCCGGGCGACCTCGTGATGCTGACCGCCGCCGTGCGCGACCTTCATCTCGCCTACCCGGGGCGCTTCGTGACCGATGTGCGCACGTCGTGTCCGGATCTCTGGGATCACAATCCCTACCTCAGCCCTCTCCAGGAAGACGCGCCCGATGTGCAGGTCCTCGACTGCCACTATCCGCTGATCGACCGCATCAACACGGCGCCGTATCACTTCCTTCACGGCTTCACCGAGTACCTCAACGACGTGCTGGGCTTAAAGGTCAAGCCCATGCAGTTCAAGGGCGACATCCACATTTCGCCGGAGGAAAAGGACTGGTTCAAGCGAGTCGAGGACGCCAAGGGCCGGCCGCCGCGCTTCTGGCTCTTCGCGTCCGGCGGCAAGTTCGATTACACGATCAAGTGGTGGAGCGCCAAACGCTACCAGGAGGTCGTCGAGCATTTTCGCGGCCGGCTCGACTTCGTCCAGGTCGGGGAAGAAGGACACCATCACCCCCAGATCGATCACGCGATCGACCTGCGCGGCAAGAGCACGCTGCGGCAGCTCGTGCGCCTCATGTATCACGCCGAGGGCGCGATCAGCGCGGTCAGCCTCCTGATGCACCTCGCGGCCGCCGTTCCGGTGAAGCCGGGAATGCCGCAGAACCGGCCCTGTGTGGTCGTCGCAGGGGGCCGTGAACCGCCTCATTTCACCGCGTATCCGCACCACCAATACCTGCACACCGTCGGCGCCCTGCGCTGTTGCGACCAGGGAGGCTGCTGGAAGTCCCGTACGCTGCCGCTCGGGGATGGAGACGGGAAAGACTCGGAGTTATGCGTCGACGTGGTCGGCGACCTGCCGCGCTGCATGGACATGATCAGCGCCGGCGACGTGATACGCGCCATCGAGCGCTACTACCAGGGTGGCGCTCTCGCCCCGCTCGAACACGGCCCCGCGCGCAAGCTTTGCGACGACTCGACCAAGGTTCGCGCAGTCCATTCGCAAGAAGGGCATTTCCTCAGCGCGTAAGTCCTTACTAGCCTGGAAAGCCCGGCTCCGGACTCGCTCTTGCTCCACTGTTGTCAGAGGTGGGTTATGAGAGGACTTCTCTTCGAGTTCGCGGGGGGTGCATGGCTCGGTGCCCCCCGAGCTCTCGACCTAGAAGTACAGGCGGATCCCGGCTCCCGCTTGGAAGCCGCCCGCATCGACCCCGGCGGTCGGCGCGTTGGTCGTGGCGAACTTTGCCTTGGCCTGTGCGTAGCGGGCCTGGATCCCAAGGCCGATGTTCTTCGTGAAGCGCCAGTCGACGCTGGCTCCGACGTTGAAGCCGATCGGGCTGTCGCTGGCCTTCGTCTGAGCAGCGCTCGTCACGGTGACGCTGTCGTAGGGGTAGGAGTGCGAGTAGGCGACGTTCTCGAGCACATTCGCCTCGA
>CAYTWT010000004.1:0-4350 GCA_964442185.1 uncultured Acidobacteriota bacterium | reverse complement strand
GAGCATCTGGGAGATCTGGTACGGCCGGAAGGATCGGTTGACCGAGAAGGCGGATCTCCGGGCAGAGCGTGCCGCGGACAGGGCCGCGCGTCACTCTCTCGCCGAGGCGATCGAGGCCAACACCTCCGTCACCCGCGGGCTCTCGACACATATCAAAGACCTCGTCCGCTGGGTCGCCGCCTCGTCCGACGCGCCGCCTCCGCCGATGCGGGGCGCGGATCCAGATACGCCGCCTGCCTTTCCGAGGCAGCGGCCGAGAGATCCTGAGTCCTGTTAGGAGAGGTGGGGAATGAATCGGATCACGATTCTCGCGTGTGTCCTGGCTCTGGTGGTAGGGGGAATGGGTTGCGCGGCGAAGAACCGCGTGACCGAAGAGGACCGGGTGGTGCTCGACCACACGGGGCAGATCGTGGCGCTGCTGGCCGCGTCGATGTCGGGCGCGCCAGCGGTTGCCCTGCTCGCGGACGCGGGTGCGAACGTGGATCAGCTACAGGCCAACTGGGGCAAGCCGAAGGAGCCCGTGCCGTACTCTCCCGAGGCCGCGAAGCTCGCGCGCGAGAAGTCGAAGGGCTCCCACGACGTCGGCTTCTGGGGCTGGCTCATGGGCGCCGCGCTCGGCGCCGGCGGGCTCGCCCTGACGCTGGCCCGCACCGTCGGCCAGTACATCCCCGGCTTCGGCCCCGTGTTCGCCGTCGTCGACAAACTCCTCCTCGGGGCGGAGACGGCCATGGCGAAGCTAAAAGCGGGAGGGAACGTCGAGGCCGCGAAGGATCTCGCGAAGACGCTCGCCGAGGTCCAGGCGAGCAACCCTGCCGTTAAAGCCTACGTCGACGCCAAGCTCCCGCAGATCAAGGAGAAGTACGGGGTGGACCTCGCCGGGATCCTCGCGGGCGCGAAGGAAGAGCCAGCCGTGGCCACGTCTGCGCCCGTGCCTCCGGCGGTCATCGCCGCGCCTTCAACTTAGGTCGCCTACTCCTCAGCCGGACCCCCGGGGCTCGCGCACGCGGGCTCTGGGGGATTTTATTTGAGGCCGATGCCTCGGCAGGTGAGACACTCTTCGCGGGAGACGCGGCCGTCGCCTCGGCAGGGCTGGCAAAGTTCGAGGCCGCTACTGGCGCACCAAGACTTCCAGGAGTTCAGGTCCAGCTTGCTCCTGTTGTCGATGGCCTGCATCCGCATGCAGAGGGTACAGCGGCCGTCCTTCATGCTGGGAAGCTCGCACACGTCGCACTTGAGCTTGTCCAGCGCGGCCTGATCCTCGGCGCTCAGTTTTGGCTCAGGCCCCTTCATGAGCCGCCGAACGATCTCCGCGTCGTTCTCGTCCGTCCATTCGGTGAATCCGGTCATGGCTCCCCCTTACGCGAAAACAAGATAGCCGAGCTGGTCCATCCGGGCCTTGCCATCCTTGAGCATCTGGTAGTGCTCGCGGGCGAGGGGCTTGCCGTTGCTGTCGAAGATCACCGCGAGGATCGCTCCCATGCGCCCCTCTACGTCCCGGACGTAGCGCGGGGCCTCAATCTGGAACGGGATGCGGACGGTGTTGCTCACGCGACACCGCCCGGGAGATCGAAGCTGCACAGGAACTCCACCACTTCCTCCCGCGTCTTCGACGCGGAGACGTCAACGCGCCCCACTTCGCAGCAGTCCAAGATAAGCCGGATGACTTCCGCCTTGAACCATGTCCGCTCGGATGCGCTCGTAGAGGCGGAGGCGTAGGCGGAGGTGTAGGCGGAGGTGTAGGCGGAGGCGGAGCCGTAGGCGGAGGCGTAGGCGGAGGCGTAGGCGGAGGCGTAGGCGTAGGCGGAGGCGTAGGCGGAGGCGTAGGCGGAGGCGGAGGCGTAGGCGTAGGCGTAGGCGAAGGCGGAGCCGTAGGCGGAGGCGTAGGCGGAGGCGGAGCCGTAGTCGGCCTTGTGGATCTTGTCCAGCTCCACAAGGACCGCCTTAGCATCCTCGCGGGTCACGATCTTCGGCATAGCCTCAAGCCTGTCCGCGTGCTCGAGAAGCTCCTTGGCCTTGGTCTGGCGGAGCCAGAAGGGAGCGAACACGTGGATAGCGCGGTCAGCGCAGAGCGCCTGACGCTTGACCTCATCCGCTTCGCCCGTGTTCGTGCCCACCGGGGCGAACAGGTGCGGGCCGATGACGCGCTCACGATCAGCGTCCGAGGGGAGCGTGTCGTTGAGATGGATGCACAACTCGCGAATGACGGGCGACACGCACTCGGGCTGATCCGTCCAAGTCTTGCCGTTGCGCGTGTACCAATGCAGCGCCGACATCCAGCAGGCGCCCGTCTTCGCAGATCCTTTTCCGGCTACCAGTTTCATCGCGTTTCCTTTCGTAAAATATCTATCTCGAGCAACTACGCCGATGCTTCCCGGCGAAGTCCTGCCAATGCCTGTCCGTCTCGCGCTCCCACCGGACCTCGCAAACCGTGCTTGCAACCCCTTCCGGATCTTCGACCTTGTGAACGTGTGCGGTTAGGTGCCCCTCATCTCGGTTGCAATGGAGGCGCACCCTCTCGCATATCACCAATGTTTCCCGGCATTGCCTCATCGCTGCACCCTTGAGTTAAAGTCCGATCCCCACAACAACTCGGTTCGGGTTGGCGAACTCCGGGTAAGCGGGCTGTCTGTACCACGTCTCCCGCCCGCATCCAGGGCAGCGCCACCCGGCATAGATCTTCTTTGCTCGCTTCTCCTTCGACCGCTTCACGCTCACGGTGATTCCGCATGGACAAGGACGGAGTAGGTACTTAGGCATTCGTCACCCTCAGAAGCGTTGAATCAATCATCCCTAGGATCTGGCGGATCGTCGTCACCCTGGCTATCCGCCCAGTCCTCGTAGATTAACTCCTCGATCTTTTTGATGTCGATGCCGAGAGACTCCCAGAGAGCTTCTTTGATCTCGACCCCATCCGGGCCGCGAACCTCGTAGACCGTAGCGAATCCTCCCTCTGGAGGGTAGCAGTTCTCCGGAGGCCCGGACGTCTTGCCTGGATCGTAGGGCTCAACATCGTAGACGAACGTGTAGAGGATGTCCTCCTCGCCGCATTCGCGCTCGTAGGTGAGTTCCTTCTTAGCCATCACGTCCTCGGCCCATAGGGGCAACGGCAATCCCGCTCACTCTTGCCGCACTCGTTACAGGTGGTCATGCGTCCTCCGGTAGATTCATGTGGGGTCCAGTCCTTCTCCGCGATCTCCATTTGCACAAATGAGTCTTCGCGGTTTCCCCTGATCGCTTGCTCGGCGGTCATTCCAGCTTCCTTCTAGTCATTCCGGCCGCAGTCGCCTTCGTGTCCCAGCTCCCGACCACAAAACCCCGTGGTGTCCTCCGTAGCGGCGTACTCCATGTCGCATTTCGGCCCGACGTGCTTCAGGCATCCGCAGATCACGCCATCCGCACCAAGGCACCCCGGAGGCCCGTAAAGGTGCCTATCGCCCATGTGTCCGCAGCGTTCGCAGTTCATAGGCTACGCCTTGACCGCGAACGCTTCCAGGGCCATGCGCTCCGCTTCCTTCCCAAGCAGGATGCGAGATGCATTCCGTAGGCTATTTCGCCCGGCATACGGATACGATCCGCTCTCACAGTACCCCCAAGGGCCCCGACCTTTCCGCGCCTATAACGGTCCACGATGGCGTTTCTCATTTGCATCATTCACGCACCAAACAAGACTTCCTGAGCGAGACGCTTCACCGCGATTTCGCAATACTTCTCCTCCAACTCGATCCCAATAGCCCGTCGACCAAGATCCTTCGCCGCCCGGAGCGTGGTTCCGCTCCCCATGAACGGGTCAAGGACAAGATCCCCGGGCTTCGTGTGCCACTTGATGAAGTGCGCCACGAGGTCAACAGGCTTGGTGGTCGGGTGGAGCGTGTTCTCGTCAGGCTTCGTGCGGATGATGTTCGGGACGGCCACCTTGTCGTCCGCCCAAGCCAGTTTTCCGCCCTTCTTGTGGGCCACCATGACGAACTCGTAGTTTCGCCTGTAGCGCCACCCAAGGCCGTTCCCGCGAGCGCTCTTGTCCCAGACGACGGCGTGGAAGAAGGAGTACCACTCATCCATCCAGAGGGCGGTTCTAGCAAACGAAGGGGACGGCCCGCCGCCGCCGCAGCAGCAGCATAAACAGCAATCGCTCTTCAGCACGGGCACGGACAGCTTCAGGAACTCCGGGATGAGCCGTTCCCAGTCCTCCTGTCGGTCGTTCTGAATCGTGTCCAACTTTCCCTTCCTACCACCGTTTACGCCGATCCTGGAGGATGCCAGATCCTTCTCCCCGTTGGCGTGGCCATAGGGTGGGTCCGTCCACAGTAGGCCGACGCTCTCCAGTTGAAGCGTCGGGATGACCTCCCGGCA
>CAYTWT010000003.1:0-3085 GCA_964442185.1 uncultured Acidobacteriota bacterium | reverse complement strand
GGCGCTGGCGTGTGCCAGACGCTCCACCGTGGCGTGGCTCATCGACTCGTAGTAACGCACGAAGCGGTCGGTCTCGGGGGCGGGACGCTGGCGGAGGTTCTGCGCCCAGCGGTAGCCGATGGACTGATACAGGAGCTCGACCTCCACCCTGAGAGGTGGGCTTCCCGCGACGGGAATGCGGTAGCGGACGCGGTCACCGCCCGCGAGGAAGTCGGGATCCGTGGCGGCGGCGCCGTGGACGGAGATGTCCGGCTCGGCGGTCGTCTTGTCGAACCCGTCCGGCAGCAGGCGGTTGTCCTTCGCGTAGCGCACTCCCGACAGCAGGCCGGTGGTGACCGCTCCTTGCCGATCGACCATGATGCTCTCGTAGATCTGCACCTGGTCTGGGCTCGTGATCTCCAGGTAGTGGGGCTCGTACGCGACCGGCTCCCCGTCGTTGTCGTTACCCGTGATCAGGCCCTGGGGCGTGAACGCGCCCGAATCGAAGACGATGCTGCCCGCGTCGTCCCGCACGGCGAGGCGCAGCCACACGCGTCGTGACGGATACGCGGTGGGGAGCTTGTGACCCGCTCGATTGCCGACGGCCACGTCGACGATCAGTTGCCCGTCGCGCTGCTCCAGCCGCTCGATGGCCAGCGAGGCCGTGTCGCGCTGCAGCTGGTCGATCGTGTCCCGCGCCGCAAGCTCGAGCTCCTGGGGCAACGTCTCGACCCCTAGCTCGTCCCGGTACCGGTTGAGCACCCGGAGCATCCAGAAGTTGGCGCCCCGGAAGGTGTGGCGGGAAACCCCCGTCCTTGGCTCGCCGAGCGTGCTCGACACGCGCACCGGTTCTTCGATCACAGGCATGTGACACGACTGGCAGCTCCGGGTTTCGCGATAGGCGCTGTGCCGCCATTCCAGGTAGGGCACCTGCTCCGGAAGCTCGCCCACGGCCTGGCCGTCTTCGTCCAGCGCGTGGGTGTAGAGGGTGTGGCAGGTCGCGCAGAGTTCCGACGACTGGACGTGAACGCCTTCCTCGGGTCGAAAGGCGGAGGCGGAGTGCATGAGCCTCTGCAGGCCCTTCTCGATCGCGAACGGCCCGAAGACGGGGCGCTCGGCGGGGGTGGTCGTGTCGACCACGAAGTGCCCGCTGAAGCTGCTGCGCGTGCCCAGCCCCTCCGGTCGGATCTGGTGGCAGACCGTGCAGGACACGCCATCGCGCGCGAGCGCGGCCGCGGGGCCCCCGGTGGCTGCCTCTAGGTTGGAGAACACCTCGCCTCGGCCGCCCTCCGCCACCCGGCTGAGATTCGCCATCGGCATGTGGCAGCGGGAGCATTCGTGCTCGATCGCGGCCTGGGCCTTCGGATGGTCCAGCACCTCGCGGCGCACCGCGGCCTGCCAGTAGGGATCGCGCGCGGCGTGCGCCATCATCGAGGCGCGCCAGTCGAGACCGATCGAAACGTCGCGCCCCGACGGCGTGGTCAGCCCGTTGTGACAGGCCTGGCACCGGTCCGCGGTCTTGAAGAGCTGGGGAGGACCCGCGCCCGCCCGAACCCGGGGCCCGAAGCTCGCGAGCGACAGCGTCAGTGCGCAGGCGCCGAGGGCCGCGATGCGCCGGGTCGGCGCCATCACCATCCTCCGAGGAGGGGACCATCGAACCAGTCCCACAGCACGTAGAAGAGCACCCGGGTGGGCCGTGCCCCCGCGTCGTTCAAAGGGACGCGGACGCCGAGGCTTGCCATCACGTGCTGGCGCCGGCTGAGCGTCACCTGCACCTGGGGCACCACATCCCAGTGAACCGGCTCCCCCGCCCCGAGTTCGCGCGCGCCGAGCACCTCGACCATGGGCGACCAGCTGCGGCCCCAGCGCTTCTCGCTGAAGCTCCGGCCCATCGCGATGCGCCAGAACGCCTCCGACCGGACCCGGTCGGTGTTGGCCGGCAACGCGACGCCCGCCTGCGCGTGAAGGAAGCCCTCGCCGGGGAGGATCTGCCCGAACGTGACGAACGGCTCGAAGACCGTGGTTCCCTTGGAGAGCCCCTTCGCGTCGTTGCCGGTGGGCAGCACTACCTCACCCGTCAGGCTCAGGATGTTGCCGCGTTCGAGGCTGTGGAAGAGCGCCCGCTTGACGGCGACCCCGAGGTCGCCTACGCCAGAGACCCAGCCCGAGCCTGACGTTTCGGCGAACGTGAAAGGCACTACGATCTCGACCTGGTTGCGAGCCCCGACACGGCGCTCGTAGACGAGCTTGCTGGCGATGTCGCCCGCGCCCTCGGCGGCCACCCCCGTGGACAGGACGACTTCGTCCTCGGGAAAGGCCTTCTCCGTGACGAGTGGCCGGGGCAGGTTCAGCTCTCCGCGTGGCCAGCTTCGATCGGGACACAGCGTCCGCACGTGGGCGAGGATTCGCTCGATCTGCTCGAGCGTGAGGGCGCCGCCGAAGGCGGGCATCATACGGCCGAAGCCCCGCGCTGGACCGCCATCGTGGACGATCGCCGTCCAGTCGGCATCCGGCTCGCGCGTCGCGAAGCTGCAGTCGGTGAGATCGGGCAAGGGATCCGCGAACGCCACCATCGCCTTGGAAGCGCCCCGTCCGTCGGGGCCGTGGCAGCTGGCGCACGCCGCGGCGTACAACGCGTGCCCCGTCTGCTCGGTCTGGCCCGGCTCCGGCGCGTGCCCCGCCCGGAGGGCTGCCGGGCTGCCGACGAGGAACGCAGCCGCGAGGGCGATGGCAAGAGGACTTCCGGCCCCGTGGCTTGTCGTTGAGGCTGGCATGTGGACGGCGGTGATTGTAGCGCGGACGGAGTCGGCTACACTTCCAGGCTGGCTCGCGATGGCGCCAGGTTCTCCAGGGATGCGTCCCGCCCCAGACCTCCCGCGTCAGGGGGAAAGAGCGGACGAGCGCGCGGCCGCAGGAGGCAGGCAGATGAGTCAGCAACTCAGGCCGGTCCGTGAGGGACTGCTGATCGGGATCGTCACGGTGGCCTTCGGCTGGGGGCTGGGCGTCGCCTTCGGCGGGGCGGAGGACTCCCTGAAGGGCGGCCTCAAGGCCTCGGCCGACAAGAGCTTTGCTCTCTACCTCTCGAAGAGCGGAGGAGACGAAGCCG
>CAYTWT010000002.1:0-4359 GCA_964442185.1 uncultured Acidobacteriota bacterium | reverse complement strand
GCGGGCGATGCCTTCATCGGCAGCTTCGCGGTGTTCCTGGGCGAGGGCAAAGCCGAGCGCGAGGCCGTGTCCCGTGCCAATCTCTACGCGGCCCTGTCCACGACCGCCGTGGGCACGCAGAAGTCCTTTGTGGATCGCAGGGCCTTCGAAGCGAGGTGGAAGGCGCGGAGCCGGTGACCCCGGCCCACAAAGCGACGGCGCGCGCCCTCCTGATCCTCGCGCTCGCGCCGCCGCTCGCCTCCGGCGCTCCCCCCACGAGCGCTCCCAGGATCAAGGTCATCGCCGACCAGGACAGCGCGGGGCCCCAGGGCACGAACTTCCTCTCGCTGCTGATGCTCCTGAACGCGCCCCAGATCGACCTGCTCGGGATCACGACCGTGAGCGGCGACCAGTGGGTCGAGCCGGCCACCGTATTCGCCCTGCACGCCGTCGAGCTGACGGGCCGGACCGACGTGCCCGTCGTCAAGGGCGCGGAAAGGCCGCTGCTCAACACCAGCCGCGAACAGGAGCTCCGCGAGGCGCTCTATGGCTCGCATCCCACGTGGCACGGCGCATTCAACCCGGACGCGCCGCCGCCCGCGCGGACCTGGCCGCCCCCCGGCGGGCTCCCCAAGGCGCAGGCGCGCCCCGGCCGGGCCGCCGACTTCATCATCGACACGATCCGTGCGCATCCTGGCGAGGTCGTGCTGTATTGTGCCGGTCCTCTCACGAACCTGGCGCTGGCTGTCCGCATGGACCCGGGCATCGTCCCGCTCACCAAGGCCCTCTACGTGATGGGCGCCAGCAGCCGAGGCGGTTTCGAGCTGAACTGGTGGTGGGACCCGGAAGCCGCGGCCATCGTGATGCGCGAGCCGTGGCGGGAGATCGTGGTCACGCCGGGCGAGGCCGGAGCCCAGCCCTTCGCGAGCGAAGCGCTGATGCGCAGGATCGTAGGCTCTGGCGGACGCCTGGCCAGGCACATCCAGGAGGTCTATCTCGACGCGAAGCCTCTGCCCGGGACCACCCAGTGGTCGGCGATGTGGGACGAGGTGCTGGTGGCGGCGCTCGTCGATCCATCCGTGATCACGAAGTCGGAGTCGATGTACCTCGACGCCGACATCAGCCATGGACCGAAACACGGCCACACGGTCGTCTGGAGGCAGCCCGACGGCGTGCCGACGTTCTTCCAGGCCTACAGCGGTCCCGACGCGCCCGACCAGGGGAAGTGGCAGGCGCACCTCGCCCCACCCTCCCACCTTCGCCCGGCCACCGTGCACATGGACGTGGATGTGCCGAAGTTCGAGAATATCTTCGTGGAGCTGATGAGCCGACCGTGACGCGGGTCGGCGGGCAAACGCGAGTGCCGGTCGGCCGGCGCTGGCCACTTGTCGCGATGGGCCTGGCCATCTGCCTGGGAGCCGGATGCGCACGCCCGCCGCGAGAAGAGCCGACGCGGTGGACGCTGACGAAAACCGCCGAAGGGCTCCTCGCCGACCCGGCGCTGCGGGCCCGGATCTTCACGGCGCTCGATGCCGCGAAGTCGGCCGGAACCGACCCGAGCCTCTCGAAGTTCCACGTCCGCGCGGCGACGGTGATCGGGCAGCCAGGCGCCTTGCGGACCGTGCTGGGCGGCAACTCGGAGTACGGCCGCCTGCCGGAGGCCATTCACGGCGAGACCTCGCTGCTGAACCACGTCATCAACGCCGTCGGGCCGGACCAAGCTCGGCGCGACGTGGACTTCATCGCCTTCCACGGCCAGCACTGCGGCGCCGGCTCATGCGGCGATTGTCGCGACTACCTCATGGCGACCACGAGGTGGGAGGATCTGCTGGTCGTGTGCGGGCAGGCGAGCGACCACACCGTGCACGTCGAGCGTTTCGCGAAGGGCATCGTCCCCGAGGACCGCTTCCCCGTCGTGGCTTCGGAGGCGACCGGCCTGCCACCGGCCCAGCTCGCAGGTCTCGTACGGGCGGCGATCGAAGCCCGCGCCGGCGGCGTCTCGCTGTTTACTGCTGCCGAGGAGCACCTGGGCGTGGCCGCGCTGACGACGACAGGCAAGCTCTATCGTGCGGCCGGCGCCGACGATGCGGCGTTCCATTACCGTTATCCGGTGGGCGCCCTGCTCCAGCAGGCGGCCACCTATCGAGACTACTTCGTGCGGGCAATCCTCGTGGCAGGCCCGCCCGGGCGACCACCGCGGCTGCGTTACCGCGACCGCCAGTACGGCTACGAGTTCAGCTCCTTCAACCGCAAGCGCGGCCTCGAGCCGATCCGCCTGATCCTGGTCGAGCAGGCGCCGGAGGCCGAGCCGCAGGTGCTTCGCTACCGGCTCACGACGTTCGAGGAGGCCCTGCCGGGCGCGTTCAGCGCGACCGACTTCATGCCCGACGCGGTGGACCGTTTCCTCGAACGGGGTCCCCTGGGGTAGTCGCCTGTCCGTCGGCCTCTCTTACGTCAGCGCGCTGTGTTCGAGCACGAGCAATCCCACGGCGACCGCCGCCAGCGCGTACAGGACCGGGTCTACCTCGCGCCGCCGCCCCGCCAGGCAGTAGAGGGCCACGTGAGAGATAAAGCCCCACAGGATTCCCTGGGTGATCGAGAAGGTCAGCGGGATCAGGATGATCGTCAGAAAGGCGGGCAGGCCGTCCTCGATCTTCCCGAAATCGATGGCGCTCACGCTCTTGAACATCGCGGCCCCGATCAGAATCAGCACCGCCGCCGTCGCATAGGTCGGCACCATCCCGGCCAGCGGCCCCACGAAGAAGCACGGCAGAAAGCAGAGCGCGGTGAACACCGACGTCAGTCCCGTCCGCCCGCCGGCGTTGATGCCCGCGGCGCTCTCGACGTAGGCCGTGCCTGACGAGCTCCCGGCGAGCCCGGCGCCCAGCGTCGCGAAGGCATCGACGATCAAGCCCTGCTTCAGGTTGCGCGGATGTCCGTCGGCATCCAGCATGTCCGACGCTTGCGCCACGCCAATCAGGGTCGAGAGGGAATCGAACAGATCGGTGAACATCAGCGACACGATGGCGGGCGCCAAGGCCCAGCGCAGGGCGCCCCAGATATCGAGCCGCAGGAACACACTGTCGAAGTCCGGTGCGCTCAGCAGCTGCGGCGGGACCTCGACCAGGCCCGTGACCGCGGCCACGGCCGTCACCGAGAAGATGCCGGCCAGAAAGGCCAGAGGACTCCGTCGCGAGGAGAACCAGAGTGTCACGCCGAGGCCGAGGATCGTCAGCAGCGCCCGATGGTCGAGCCGGCCAAGCCGGACGAGCGTGACGGGATCGGCGGCGACGACGCCGGCGCTGCGAAGGCCGATGAAGGTCAGAAAGATGCCGATCCCGACCGCCGTCGCCGCGCGCAGGCCGGAAGGGATGGCCTTCACGATCATCACGCGAAAGGGAGTCACCGACAAGATCAGGAACAGGACGCCCGCCCAGAAGACCATGCCGAACGCGACGGGCCAGGGCACGCCCCGCCCCAGGACGATCGTGAAGGTGAAGAAGCCATTGATGCCCATGCCCGGCGCAACGGCAAAAGGCAGGCGGGCATACATACCCATCAGCAGGGTCATCGAGAAGCAGACGAGCACCGTCGCCGTCAGTACCCCGCTGAAGGGAATGCCCGTGCCCTGGGTCGACAGGATCGAGGGGTTCACGACGACGATGTACGCCATCGTGAAGAAGGTGGTGACCCCGGCGATGGCCTCGGTGGCGATGTGGGGCCGGCTGGCGATCACCTCGCTGCGTTCGCCGGAGGTCGACGCATCAGCTCGACGAACAGCTTCTCGAAGCGCTCGCGGTCGATCTCGGTCTGGACCTTCCACGGCGCATCGGCGAACCAGGGCTTCATCTCCGCGGGGGTCCAGACCGTCTTGCCGTAGCCCGGCCCGGGGAGGTAATCCACGTCGATGAACAGGTTCTCGTTCTTCGTGATCACGCCGGGATCGATGATCGACGCGGCGGACAGCTCGTCCCACATGTAGGTGAAGATCCCCGGGTGCGTATTCGGAGACAGGTAGGCTTCGCGCAGGTACTCCGCGAGCGGCGTGCCGGCGGAGATGATCCGCCCAATCAGCTCCTTCGTCATCAGGGTTTTGTGGCAGACGTCGATCGGCGTCAGGTGCTTCTGCTTCCAGGGCGCGCGGACGTGGATCAGCGCCGCCTCGGCGTCCCACCAGAAGTTGAAGCGCTGGTTGACGTAGATATGGCCGCCCATGGTGACTACGGTCTTGATCTTGCCGACGATGTCGGGAGCCAGGCGGATGGCGAGCGCTATGTTGGTGAGCGGCCCGGCCGTGTAGAGGACGAGTTCGCCGGGGTACTTGCGCGCCATCTCGATGAGCAGCTCTGCGGCGTGCTTGTCGACCGCCTTCAGCTTCGG
>CAYTWT010000001.1:0-4548 GCA_964442185.1 uncultured Acidobacteriota bacterium | reverse complement strand
TCCAACCCATGGAACGACGGCGGCCATGTTTCTGACGTAGGATTCGAGCCGATGGTGCGTAGGAACGCCAACGCCGTCGGGGGAGCGTGTCTCTGCCTTTTCGTTCTCGCCTGCCGGCCTTCCGTTCCGCCCGCCGACCTGGTTCTTCGCAACGGCAAGATCGTCACCCTCGACAAGGACCGGCCACGAGCGAGCGCTCTGGCGGCCCGCGGCGACCGCATCGTCATCGTGGGGACCGACGGCGACATCGAGCCCTACCTCGGTGCGCAGACGCGTGTGCTCGATCTCCAGGGCCGCCTCGCCGTGCCCGGCTTCATCGAAGGGCACGGGCATCTGATGTGGCTCGGCGACTCCAAGGCGCAGCTCGATCTGAGCCGGGCAAAAGGCTGGGACGAGCTGGTGGCGCGCGTGGCCGAGGCTGCGCGCCAGGCCCCGCCCGGCGAGTGGATCCGTGGCATGGGGTGGCATCAGGCCAAATGGGAGCAGCCTCCGCGCGGGGCCGTGCAGGGCTTCCCGCTGCACGACGCCTTGAGTGCCGCCGCCCCGAGGAACCCCGTGCTCCTGAAGCACGCGAGTGGCCACGGCGCCTTTGCCAACGCGAAGGCCATGCAGCTCAAAGGCGTCACGGCCCGCTCCCCCGATCCGCCCGGCGGCGAGATCGTGAAGGACGCGCAGGGCCGACCCACGGGCATGTTCCTGGAGAACGCGCAGCGTCTCGTCGACCCCGAGCCGCGAGCGCCGAACGCCGGCCTGCTGGACCTGATCACCCGCTTTCCGGGTGGTGAGCGCGAGACGCGCCGTCGTGCCCGCCTCGCCGCCGAGGAGGCGCTTTCCAAGGGGGTCACGACCTTCCACGACGCGGGAGCGTCCTTCGAGACCATCGACGTGCTGAAGAAGATGGTCGAGGCGGGCGAGATGCCGCTGCGGCTGTGGGTGATGATCGCGGAGCCGAACGAGACGCTCGCAAAGCGCCTGCCCGGTTACAAGATCCTGGGCGCCGGAAACCATCACCTCACCGTGCGCGCCATCAAGAGGGTGATGGACGGGGCCCTCGGCTCGCGGGGCGCCTGGCTGCTCGCGCCCTACGCGGACCTGCCGGGGTCCACGGGGCTCAACACCGAGACCGTGGCGAGCGTCGAGCAGACGGCTCGCCTCGCCGCCCTCGAGGGTTTCCAGCTCTGCGTCCACGCCATCGGCGATCGGGCCAACCGCGAAGTGCTGGACCTGTTCGAGAGGGCCTTCGCGGCGGACCCCGGGACGCACCACCGGCGCTGGCGCATCGAGCACGCCCAGCACCTGAGCCCACAGGACATCCCGCGCTTTGGCGCGCTCGGCGTGATCGCCTCCATGCAAGGCGTGCACGCCAGCTCGGATGCTCCCTTCGTCGTGGACCGCCTCGGCGAGCAGCGCGCCCGGGAAGGCGCCTACGCCTGGCGCAGCCTCCTCGACGCGGGCGCGACCGTGACCAACGGAACCGACACCCCCGTGGAGGACATCGATCCGATCCGCAGCTTCTACGCCGCGGTGACGCGACAGCCGCGCGCGGGGCCGGCGTTCTTCCCCGAGCAGCGCACGACTCGCGAAGAGGCGCTGCGCTCGTACACGTGGAACAACGCCTACGCCGCCTTCGAGGAGGATCTCAAGGGCTCGCTGGTACCGGGCAAGCTCGCGGACGTGAGCGTTCTCTCCCGCGACATCCTGACCATCCCGGAGCCGGAGATCCTCGCCGCGCGGGTCGACTACACGATCGTGGGCGGGAAGCTGGTCTTCAGCGCTTCCCCCTGAGCGGCGAGCTGCTTCCGCCGCCGCCATCGGAAGTAGAAATAGAACGGTAGCCCCACGGCGATCAGGGCCAGCCCGGCCACCGATTCGACCGGCCTTTCCGCGAGCGTGTTGACCACGAGCCACCCTGCCACCGCCACGAACACCAGGGGCACGAGCGGGTAGCCGAGCGTGGCGTAGGGTCGCGGGGCGTCCTTCATCTTCCGCCGCAGCACGAAGACCGACGAGGTGACGAGCCCGTAGAAGATCCAGGACGCGAAGATCACGTAGTCCGTCAGCTGATCGAACGTCCCCGAGAGTGCGAGCAGGCACGACCAGATCGCCTGGATGAAGATCGCCCACACCGGCACGTGCGACTTCTCGCCGAGCCTGGCCATACTCGCGAAGAACACCCCGTCGCGCGCCATCGCGAAGGGCACGCGCGCATTCGACAGGATGGAGCCGTTCAGCGCCCCCAGGGCCGACAGGATGAAGGCAATCGAAACCACCCGGCCACCCTGATCGCCCAGGAAGGTCTGGGCGGCCTTGGTGGCCACCGGCAGCGCGTCGCGGAACCTAGTCGAGTTCGAGCTGACGACCTCGCCGAAGGGCAGCGCGAAGAAGTAGGCCAGGTTCGCCAGGCAGTAGATGAGCGTGACCACGATCATGCCGGCGATCAGAGCGAGCGGAATGCTGCGCCCCGGGTTGCGCACCTCGCCCGCCGCCATCGGCATGTTGTTCCACCCGTCATAGGCCCAGAGCGCGGCGACCATGGCCGTCCCGAACGCGGCCGCTCCGCCCGCGCTCGAGACCCCGGGCGGGGCGGCCAGGTGCGACCACGTGGCGGTCTTCGAGAGCAGGAACACGCCGCCCACGACCACGGCGATGCCGGCGATCTTGAGCACGGTCAGGACCGACTGCACCTTTCCGCCGAAGGCCACGCCCAGGCAGTTGACCGCGGAGAGCAAGACGATCGCGGCGACCGCCACGACCTGCTTCGCGCCAAACTGCCAGTCGATCGGCTGACCCAGGAGCGTGAAGCTCGATCGGGCCCATACGCTGCTGAGGGGCACGAAGCTGGACAGGAAGATCGCGAACCCCATTCCCAGGATCGCGATCGAGCCGCTGCCGGCCACGAAGAAGCGGGTCCAACCGAATGCGAACGCAGTGGCTTCGCCGTACGAGCGGCGCAGGTAGACGTACTCTCCGCCGGCTTGCGGGAGCATCGCGCCCAGCTCCGCGTAGGTCAGCGCCCCCGCGAGCGAGAGCAGCCCCGCCGCCACCCAGGCCAGTAGCACCAGTCCAGGGCTGCCCACCTCCTGAGCCATGACCGACGCTTTCAGGAACACGCCGCTGCCGATGACCGTGCCCACGACCAGGGCCGTGGTGTCGGCGAGGCTGAGGCCGCGAACGAGCTCCGTTTCCTCCCTAGCGCCAGGCATCGGGCCGGAGCGTGCCTTCGGCGATGATCGCCGCGTGGCCTTGGAGCCGGATCGAGCGCCCGATTCTCCCCTCGAGCTCGGCGCTCACGGTGAGTGTGCGGCCACTCGAAGTGAGGACCTTGACCGGGAACCGGCTCTTGCCGAGCAGCACCGCCACGAGCGCGGTGGCAACGGCCCCGGTTCCGCACGCCAGGGTCTCCGCTTCCACGCCGCGCTCGTAGGTCCGCATCCGCCACGAGCCATCGGTGAGGGCTGAAGCGATGTTCATGTTGACGCCGTCGGGAGCGAACGCGGGATCGTGACGGACCAGGCGTCCCCTGTCCTCGAATGCCGGGCGCGTGGCGAAGGCATCCGCATCCGCCACGAACGCCACGCCATGCGGGACGCCGACGCGAACCGGGTACAGGATCAAGCCGTGCGCGTCGATCGCACTGCCGACGGGGCCGGAATCCTCGATCTTGATCGCGACCTCGCCCGGGTCGTCACCCACCCACGCCTCGACGACGCCGGCGAGCGTCGCAAAGCGCATGTGCCGACCGGCGATGCGAGCGTGGAGCGCGAAGCGTGCAGCGCACATCGCCCCGTTCCCGCACATCTCCCCGTCGCTGCCATCCGCATTCAGGTACCGCCACGAGAAGTCCACGTCGTGGCCGGCTTCGGGGCGCTCGATCAGAACGACGCCGTCGCCACCCATCGAGAGGCCGCGACGGCAGACGGCGCGGGTGAACGCGCTCGCACTCGCGCTCGGGATGAGCGCGGCGCGATTGTCGATGACGACGAAGTCGTTGCCGCTTCCGGTCATCTTCGCGAATGGGATCGCTTCGATCTCATGCATGTCCTGCCCCCGGCGCGGATCCTATCGCGAGCCGGCGCTCCGGTGCGGCCGTGGTATCTTTGCCGGACCACGCAAGCGTTTGTCGACACATCCCGGGAGGGGCGGAGCATGAAACCAAGAATCGTCCTGACGCTGAGCGTCGGACTGCTGGCCGGCAGCGCCGCCGCCGGGCCGGCGACCCCCGCCCGAGCCCGGAACGGGATGGTGGTGAGCGTCAGCGCGATCGCCTCGCAGGTGGGGGTGGACGCGCTGCGTGACGGCGGCAACGCCGTGGACGCCGCCGTCGCCACCGCCTTCGCCCTCGCCGTCACGCATCCGTCCGCCGGGAACGTCGGCGGCGGCGGTTTCCTGCTCTACCGGCCCGCCTCGGGCGAGCCAGTCGCCTACGACTTCCGCGAGACGGCGCCTGCCGGCGCCTCGCCGACGATGTTCCTCGAGGACGGGCGTTACGACGCCGAGCTGCATCACAACAGCCACCTCGCGGCGGGCGTGCCGGGCACTGTCGCCGGC